>JAJPXX010000088.1 GCA_021205225.1 Lachnospiraceae bacterium | reverse complement strand
TCGATAAAATCTACGTTTTTCCCAAGTTTAAATTTTCTTCATGAAACAACCCTGGACGCTTTTTCGTTAACTAACATCGAATGTGAAAGTGTCCTGACGAAAACGAAACACGAAAATTTTGGATAGTAAAAATTCACAAATTAGACACAAAAACTTTGTTCATATAGCTGAAATTGCCAAAATGAAGCACAAATAAATGATAGAACGCACAAAACAATAACGACAGGAATACGCTTTTCCGCTATACTGTAACTCAATTAAGTTACTTAACAGAGTAACAGGGAGCATTATAACAGGGAAGAAAAAGACAGGATTTGGTACAGGGATGGGAAGAGTTGTTTGGTGCGGCATCGCGGGGATTCTTGCGATGATGCTGTCGTCTTCTGCGGTATTGGCGGAGGAACTGACAGAGACGGTTCTGATTTATGAGGCAGAGGACGCGCTCTGCGAGGGCAATGTACATACGGATTCACAGCTGGAAGGCTACAGCGGCAATGGCTATGTCACAGGTTTTTCTGCGGAGGGGGACGTATGTACATTTTACGTGTCCGTGGATGCGGACGGTTTCTATGACCTGAATTTTGTGACTGCCAGCATGGGCGGCTACAAGGAAAACTATGTGATCGTGGACGGAGAGAGTCTCGGCACAGTCAGCGTGGAGGAGGAATCCTTTACGGATTCTATCTTACAGCGGGATTATCTCACGGCGGGGACGCATGAGGTGAGTTATTCGGAATATTGGGGATGGGTGTATCTGGATCGTCTGGAGGTCACCCCATCAGAGGAGATTGATTCTTCTATTTATCAAGTGTCTGCAACACTTGTCAACGAGAACGCGACAGACAACGCGAAGCGGCTGATGAGCTATCTGGCGGACAATTACGGCAGTTCGATTCTTTCCGGACAGTATTCCGAGGATGGGCAGTACGGAAAAGAATTCACAGTAGTCTACCGGGAGACAGGCAAATACCCGGCAATTCTTGGACTTGATTTCATTGAATATTCCCCCTCAAGGGCGGAGAACGGCAGTACCTCGAACGCGACACAGTATGCGATTCAGTTCTGGGAGAACGGCGGCATTGTGACCTTCTGCTGGCACTGGAACGCGCCGGCAAAATACCTGACCGGCGAGTGGTACAACGGCTTCTACGTGGAAGGAACCAATATTGACCTTGCAGCGATTATGAACGGTGAGGATGAGGAAGGCTACCAGCTTCTGCTGGATGATATTGCGGCAATCGCAGAACAGCTGCTGATTTTGCAGGATGCGGGAGTGCCTGTGCTTTGGCGCCCGCTGCACGAGGCGAGCGGCGGCTGGTTCTGGTGGGGCGCTTCGGGCGCGGAAGCGTATAAGCAGCTTTACATTTTACTTTATGACCAGCTGACAAACGTATATGGTCTGAATAACCTGATCTGGCTATGGAACGGCCAGGACGCCAACTGGTATCCGGGTGATGAATATGTGGATATCATCGGCGAGGACATTTATCCGGGGGAGCACGTGTATACCTCGCAGGTGGACACCTACCTGCGGGCGGTGAATTACACCAGCCCGGCGAAGATGGTGGTACTCTCAGAGAATGGCTGCGTGTTTGATCCGGACCTGGCGGTGCGCGACGGAGCGATGTGGGGCTTCTGGTGTACCTGGGGAAGCGAGTTTGTTGCCAAGAGTATGTCAATTTACGCATACAACGACCAGTACACAGAGAGTGAAATGCTTATCAAAGCCTATGAGAGCGACGTGGTCATCACACTCGACGAGCTGCCGGATCTGACGGCCTATCCGATTCGGGATAACTGACCAGAAGCAGTCGGCAGATAGCCTCCGCAAGAGGCGGTACGAAGCACAGAGCTGTGGCCTGCTGTTCTGTATCGTTAATATTTAAAAGAAAGCTGGAATAACGAATGCGAAAAAAGCTGGACGCATTTTTTAGCTGGGACGGGAAATTCATGGACCTTCTTGGCAGGGCAGGAGAATTGATTTTGGTGAACATCCTGTTTCTCATCAGCTGCATTCCTATCGTTACCATCGGTTCGGCTTTGACATCGTTTTATTACGCGACGATCAAGAGTGTTCGGCGGCAGCGCGGTACTCCGGTGAGAGAGTACTTTGGCTCGATGAAGCGCACGATGAAAAAGGGAATTCTTCTGACTCTGGAGATTGCCCTCTGGTTTGGGCTGCTTTATGTAGGGCGGCGATATTCGCAGGTAAATGAGCGGACACATATGGTGACGGTTTATAATATGCTGATGCTGGTAAGCGCAGGAGTGGCGGTTTATGTATTTCCGGTATTTTCACGGTTTGAGATGAAACTGACGAACTGCTGTAAGCTGGCGTTTCTGATGTGTATTCGTTTTTTGCCTTACACAGTGGTGATTCTGGCAGGAACGGCGGGAATTGCCTGGCTGCAATTTTATGTCTTGCCGATGCCATGCATCCTGTTTGTGCCTGGGCTTTGGTGCCTGGTGATCACTTTTATGATGGAACAGGCGCTGCTGGCTTATATGCCGAAGCCGGAAGAGGGACTGGCCAAGGACGCCTGGTATTATGAAACCGGGCAGACAAAAAACAGAAGACTGAGAAAAAACAGAAAGGAAAAGGGAAACATGGGAGCTTTTAGAAAACGCAAAACATCCGCTGTGGATATTTCTCCACACCCGATTCGCGACAGGGGCGTGACTTTCATGAAACGGAATGCCGCACGTCTGAACGGGGCGGCGCATCTGCTGGTCGGAGTGCTGATTCTCTCTCTGATGATGGCTTTGACGACGGACGCGGCGACCGACATGACGATGGATGAGTACGACGATCTTGTAAGCACCTATTCGGTGGACGATTCCATTCTGTCCTACAAGGATTATGCCGCTCAGTTTGAGGAAAACTATCCGGATGCACAGATTGTGGTGACTGCGGAAAATCTTGACCGTTATGACGAAGCGGATGAGACGGCAGAACCGGTGATTTATACGGACTATGAAGGGCTGGAGGGCGACAGCGTCTACACCAGTGACGATTCCCTGGCGGAGTTTACCTTCACGGTGGAAGAAGAAGGCTTTTACAATATGATTCTGGAATATTATCCGGTTGAAGGAAAAAGCTCCTCCATCGAGCGCGCCATTTTTATTGATGGTGAGCTGCCGTATGAGGAGCTGGCGCTGATCTCTTTTAACCGTGTCTGGACCTACGATGTGGAAGAAGGCGAACCGGACGCGAGCGGTTCCGCGACTTATGACTGGGGCAAGGATAACCAGGGAAATGACAATAAGCCGAGTATGGTGGAAGCGCCGGAGTGGCTGACCAGTTATGTCTACGACAGCGATGGTTATATTACTTCCCCGCTGACGGTTTATCTGACAGAAGGAGAACACACTGTTTCTCTGCTGTCCGAGCGTGAGCCGATGGTGGTGCATTCGATTACCTTTGGCCAGGCGGAGGAGACCGCTTCCTATGAGGAGGTAAAGGCAGAGCAGGATGCAGCGGGAGCAACGGATACAAGCGGCATTACTGTCACGATCGAGGGCGAGAACGCGACAAAGACTTCTTCCCAGATGCTTTACCCGATTCAGGATCAGTCTTCCCCATCGGTATCTCCGTCGAGTGCGAAGGAGCTGCTGAACAATACGATTGGCGGCAATTCCTGGCGGCTGGTCGGACAGTGGATTGAATGGGAATTTGATGTGCCGGAGAGCGGTTATTACAATATTTCGCTTTATGACGCGCAGAATACGGTTCGCGGCATCTATGTATCGCGCCGTATCTCAATTGACGGCGAGGTTCCGTTTGAAGAGATGGAATCCTACGGCTTTACCTACAGTCAGAGCTGGCGGGAGGATGTCCTCTCGGATGAGGAGGGAAATGCTTATTCCTTCTATTTGGAAGAAGGTCATCACACCATCCGTATGGAGGTGGTACTCGGAGATTTCTCTGATATCATCAGTGAGGTGCAGGACTGCGTATCTCAGCTGAACAGCATTTACCGCGATATCATCAAGATCACAGGCGTATCGCCGGATACCTACAGGGATTACCAGATTGAGAGCACCCTGCCGGGACTGCACGATGAGCTGGTAGCGGTGCGTGATCAGCTGAATGATACGATTGAAGCGCTGGAAGCACTGATTGGTGACAAATCCGATAAGGAAACTGTGCTGATCACGATGCGCGACCAGCTTGACGATCTGATTGACGATGCAGAGTATTTTGTGCGGACCATCAGCTCCTATAAGACGAATGTCCGTGCCTGCGGAAACTGGATTACACAGGTCATCGAGCAGCCGCTCGCGATTGACCGCATCAACGTTTATTCCGCAGATTCGTCCATCACCTATGAAAATACGTCTATTGCGGATAAGATTGGTTATGAATGCAGCCGTCTGGTGTATTCCTTCATCATCGATTACAACCAGATCGGAAACGTAGCAGATGATTCTGACGACAGCGCGACGATCACACTCTGGATCGGTACCGGACGCGACCAGGCGAACGTCATTAAGGCAATGATTGATGAGACCTTTACCAGTGTATACAATATCAATGTCAACGTGCAGCTGGTGGATATGAATACGCTCCTGAAAGCGGAGCTGGCCGGAGAAGGACCGGACGTCGCGATCCAGGTCGCAAATACCAATGGCGTCGCGGGTGCGGTGCTGAATACGGGTAACGATACACCAGTCAATTATGGTATCCGGAACGCCGTGCTGGATCTTTCTCAGTTTGATGATCTGGAAGAAGTGACGGAGCGCTTCTCCGACGCAGCCATGGAAGCGCTGGAGTTTGAGGGTGCGACGTATGCGCTTCCGGAGACAACCACGTTTCCGGTGATGTTCTACCGTAAGGACATCCTGGCGGAGCTGGGGCTGGAGGTACCGGAAACCTGGGACGATGTAAAAGTGGCGATGACGGTACTCGCGAAGAACCAGATGGAATTTGGTATGCTGCCGACGGAACAGATTTTTGCGTCGCTGCTTTACCAGAACGGCGGAACCTACTACACAGAGAACGGAGAGGCGTCCGCACTGGATTCGGATACCGCGGTCAACGTTTTCAAGGAATTCTGTGAATATTATACGGATTACAAGCTGGACAAGGAGACGAGCGTGGAAGAGCGTTTCCGTACCGGGGAGTGTCCGATCATCATTGCGGACTATACGGTGTATAACAACCTCGTGGTTTCCGCACCGGATATCGCAGGACTCTGGAGCTTCACGCAGATTCCGGGCACTGTGCAGGAGGATGGCACGGTAGACCACAGTGTGGCCTGCACCGGACTCGCCAGCATGATTATGGCGGATACGGAATATCCGGAGGAATGCTGGGAATTCCTGAAATGGTGGACATCGGCGGAGATTCAGACGCAGTACGGCCGCGAGATGGAGAGTCTGATGGGCTCCGCGGCGCGTGTGCCGACCGCAAATCTGGAGGCGTTTGAAAATATGGCCTGGCCGGTAGACGACATGGAGGCGCTGAAAGAAGCTTTCAACTGGGTGACTGGCATCCCGCAGGTGCCGGGCGGGTATTATTCATGGCGAAATGTATACAATGCCTTCTACACGGTGGCGACCAACACTGATACGGCTTCCCCGCGTGAGGAATTGATGGATAAGGTATTGTATATCAATGCGGAGATCAATTACAAGCGGACCGAGCTTGGATTGTCGATCGCGGAATAAGAAGGAGAGGAGGAGAAAAAGTATGAGTGGTTCAGACAGTGCAATGGTATCGAAAGAAGCCGCTGAAATCGCGGCAAAGCAGAAGACGCTTCGCTACCGGGTGAAAAAAAGCAGAACAAGCTACATGATGCTGGCGCCGTTTTTTATCCTGTTCTTCCTTTTTACGGTGCTGCCGGTTGTGATTTCGATGGTGCTGAGCTTTACCTATTTTAATATGCTGGAGATGCCGACCTTTATCGGATGGGGGAATTATATCAAGCTGTTTCTGGAAGATGATATTTTTATGATTGCCCTGAAGAATACGCTGATCTTTGCGGTGGTGACAGGACCGATCAGCTACATTCTCTGCCTGCTGTTTGCCTGGATTATCAACGAATTCAAAGGACCGCTGCGGACTTTCCTGACGCTGATTTTCTATGCGCCGAGTATCTGCGGGAATGCCTATATGGTATGGAACCTGATTCTGACCGGAGACCGTTACGGCTATCTGAATGGTATTCTTTTAAGACTGGGTATCATCGACGAAGCGATTGTATGGATGAAGACAGAGCAGTATGTGCTTCCGGTTCTGATTGTCGTGCAGCTGTGGTTATCTCTTGGTACTGGCTTCCTGTCATTCATCGCAGGTCTGCAGACCGTAGACAAAACACTTTATGAGGCGGCGGCGCTGGACGGCATCAAAAACCGCTGGCAGGAACTCTGGTATGTAACGCTTCCGGCGATGAAGCCGCAGCTGATGTTTGGTGCTGTCATGCAGATTACGCAGTCCTTTGCGGTAGCAGATATCTCCATCCAGCTGGCCGGTAACCCGTCCGTGAACTATGCGGGCGCGACGGTAGTCACGCATCTGCTGGATTACGGCTCGACGCGATTTGAGATGGGCTACGCCTCAGCAATCGCGACGGTTCTGTTTCTGCTGATGGTTGGCACCAATAAGCTGGTGCAGAGAGTATTAGGGAGGGTAGGCGAATGATAAGAGCAAAGACATCCGAAGAGGCTGCCCTCAGAAAGAACCTGAAAAAAATCCCGTTCTGGAAACGGCCGCGGGAGAAAAAGCTGAACCGCTCAGTAGCAGGCAATTCGCTGTTATTTGTAATCATGGCGATCTGCGGCGTGTTCATGGCTTTGCCGCTGGTCATGATTCTCAATAACGCTTTAAAGCCGCTGGATGAGCTGTTCCAGTTCCCGCCGAAGATTTTTGTACGAAATCCATCCCTGGATAACTTCACCGATCTGTTTGTGATCATGAATGATTCCTGGGTGCCGTTTTCCAGATACATATTGAACACGGTGATCATCACGGGAGGCGGTATGGTCGGACACGTACTGTTCGCGTCTTTAGCGGCTTATCCGCTGGCCAAGCATGATTTTCCGGGCAAGAGCCTGTTGTTTAGCCTGGTCGTTCTCTCCATGATGTTCTCCTGGCAGGTGACACAGATTCCACAGTATCTGATCATCAGCTGGCTGCATATCAATAACACTTATGCGGCTCTGATTCTGCCGGCGTTCGCTTACGGCATGGGTCTGTATCTGATGAAGCAGTTCATGGAACAGATTCCGGATGCGCTGCTGGAATCGGCGCGGCTGGACGGTGCGAGTGAATGGAGAGTCTTCTGGAGCATTGTGATGCCGAACGTAAAACCGGCATGGCTGACGCTGGCTATCTTCCAGTTCCAGCAGATGTGGGGCAATACCGGCAGCCTGTTCCTTCGAAGCGAAGAACTGAAGCCTTTGCAGTACGCGCTGCAGCAGATTACAGCGGGCGGTACGGCGCGTGCCGGCGCGGCCGCTGCGGTTACCTTTATTATCGCGATTGTGCCGATCAGCTTCTTCCTGATCTGCCAGAGCAACGTACTGGAGACGATGACGACCTCCGGTATGAAGGATTGACGGGAGGGGACGGTATGAGAGAAAAAAGAAAGATACAGAAAAAATCCCCCCGTATGGCAAAGAGGCTTGTCTGCGTTTTGGCAGCGCTTCTGATCGCCGTGATGACGCCTCTTGGCGTGCTGGCGGATGAACTGCCGTATGATTCTTACACATACACCTACTGGGATGATATCGTTTATACTCCGGCGCCTTATGTGCCAAACGGCTCTGTGACCGGAGAATCCCTGGGGATCGGCAGCTTTAAGGAGCCGCAGGATCTGTGCGTGACCGATGAGGGGCTGGTTTATCTGGCGGACACCGGAAACAACCGCATCGTGGTGCTCAATTCCGACATGGACACGGTGATTCGTGTGATTGAGACCTTCGAGCGTGACGGAGAGGAAGATTCTTTTAACGCACCGTATGGCGTGTTTGTCTCCGAAAATGGGGAGCTTTATGTTGCGGATTCCAATAACAAGCGCATTGTAATTCTGACGCAGGAGGGCGAGTTTGTCAGGATTGTGGATAATCCGCAGTCAACGGTTCTGGAGGAAGGATTCGATTTTACACCGCTGAAAGTAGCCGTGGATTACGCAGACCGTATCTATGTGATTGCGAAAAACGCGTTCGAAGGAATTCTGGTCTTTGACAGTGACGGCACCTTCACCAGCTATTTTGGAACCATTGATGTAAAGATTACACTCTGGGAGAAATTCTGGAGAAGACTGGCGAGCAAGGAGGAGCGCGCGAACCAGCAGCTCTACATTCCGACCGAATTCACCGGTATAGACATTGACGACGATGGTTTTGTTTATGCGTCGAATATTGATTCGGACGGCGTACAGGGTGTGCGGCGGCTGAACCCGAGCGGCGAGGATGTTATCCAGAAAGGCGAAAATGAGAACCTTGGCGGCGACCTGACCACTGGTACGTACGGTACCTATGCAGGCGTGTCGGAGTTCACAGATGTGACCTACCGCGGCAAGGGCATTTACTCGGTACTGGATCGGAAGCGCGGACGGATTTTTACTTACGACCGCGAGGGCAACTTGCTTTATATTTTTGGCGGTCTCGGTACGCAGGAGGGCACTTTTAATACGCCGGTGGCGATTGAGGAGAGCGGGGACAACCTGCTTGTTGTGGATGCCTACTATGGCTCCATTATGGTATTCACCGCAACGGAATATGGCTCATTGATAAACGAAGCGACCGGGCTGCGCTATGACGGCGATGAGACGCTGGCCGTAGAGAAATGGGAGCGTGTCCTGGAGCTGGATGAAAACAATGAGCTGGCAAATGTCGGTATTGGCAAAGCTTATCTGACTGCCGGGGACAATCAGCTGGCGATGAAATATCTGAAGCTCGGCATGAACCAGAAGTATTATTCGATTGCGTGGAAACGGTATCGAAATGAAATACTGACAGAGAATATGGGGACAATCATGACCGTGGTCATCGTTCTGATCCTGGCCTGGGTGGCATTCAGACAGGTGCGGAAAAGACGAAAAAGCAAGAACATAGCGGAAGGAGGGCCAGCTTAAATGTACGGATTATTTTCAAAAGAAAAATGGAAATACGCATTTTATACCGTAAGCCATCCGATGGACGCTTATTACGAAATTCGTCACCGCGGGCGCGGCAGTGTGCCGATCGCCATTGTGCTGGTTGTGCTGTTTTCCCTCAGCTTTTCTGTGAACCGCCTGCTGGCGAGCTTTGTGGTCAATGACACGAACCCTCTGACTGTGGATACCCTGATGGAACTGGGTGCGGTATTGCTTTTGTATCTGCTTTTCTGCGTCAGCAACTGGTCCATCACCTGTCTGATGGAGGGTGAGGGACGTCTAAAGGATATCGCGATCGCGATTGGCTATGCGATGACGCCGATGATTGTCTGCTTCAACATCGGTACGATTTTCAGCCAGTTTGTCGCGAATGGAGAAGAAGCCTTCTACTGGATGATCCTGGCGATCGGTATTGCCTACGGGCTGATCATGATGCTGATGGGGATTATGACAGTGCAGAACTTTACACTGGGGAAGACATTGATTACGATTTTTCTGACATTTGTCGCTATGCTGATCATCATCTTTATCATCCTTCTGATGGCGGATCTGATCAACCAGGTATACAGTTTCTTCTTTAGCATTTATCAGGAACTGATTTTCAGAACGTAAGGGGAGGAGAGCATAATGAGTAAAAGCAAAAAAATCCTGCTCGTGCTGATCGGAATCGTCCTGATTGCGGCGCTTTCGCTGCTGGGCTGGTGGTATTTCCGCTATTATTCCTACAATGCTTACCAGCAGTATCTGACCGCGTATGATTATGAGGAAGGCACGGATTTTGTAAAGCTCTCCGAGGAGGAGAGTGATGTGGTAGGTATGGTGCTCGCGGCGGAAAACGATACGCTTAAGCTGTACGCGAATGTCAGCACCGGTGAGGTAGCGATTGTTGATAAAAGAAATGGCCAGATCACTTATTCGAACCCGGTGGACGCAGACGAAGACGCGATTGCAAACGCGACAAATCTGAGCTACATGAAGTCGCAGCTGATTGTGGACTATTTTAATACGTCGCGTACTACAGGTACCTATGATTCCTATAGCTATTGCACCTCGCTGGATCAGCTGGAGGTGGAGGCGATTGAGGATGGTATTCGTTTTATCTATACGATCGGTGATATGAGTGCGTCGACGGGCATTGTACCGGAATACATCAGTGAAGAGACGTTAAATGATGTCATGTCAAAACTCTCCGAGGACGATGCGAAGGAGGTAGCGAAAAAATATACCGCCGGTACGACAAGCGGCCTGGCGGACGGCTATCTGGAGCTCCTGGAATCTGCGAAAAAGGGTGCTTCTCAGCTGCGAAAGCTGAATAAGTATTTTGAAGAGGCTGGTTTTACGACAGAGGATTATCTGCGTGAGATGGAAGGCTCCGGGATTGAGGGTGCGGTTCCGATCTCCTTTGAGATCCCTCTGGAATACCGGCTTGTAGATGACGGCGTTGAGGCGACAATTCCCATGAGTCAGGTGGTAGAAAACGGCGGCGGTGCCATCTACCGGATTCAGATGCTTCGGTATTTTGGGGCAGCGGGAACGGAGGAAGACGGCTATATGCTGGTGCCGAACGGCTCCGGATCCATCATTTACTTTAACAATGGCAAGAATGGGACGTCGGTTTCGAACTATTCCGAATATGTTTACGGGATTGACCCGCTGATGGCGGAATATACGGTGTTGGAGAATTCGGAGAACGCGAAAATGGCGCTGTTTGGCCTGTTCCGCGAGGAGAGCGCAGTTTTTGCCACGATTGAGGACGGCGCGTCGCTGGCCTATATTTCAGCAGGCGTCTCTGGCAAGATCAACAGCTATAATTATGTGTATTCGACCTTCGTGCTCCGTGGAAATGAAAAGCTGTCCATGTTTGGCACGACCGGCAATGAAGCGGATCTTCCGGTGGTGGAGGATGAATTTTATGACGCGAACCTGACCATCCGCTACACGATGCTGACAGAGGATGATGCGGACTATTCCGGGGCGGCGAACTATTACCGGAACCGGTTGGTTGCGGAAGGCGTTCTCATAGCGCAGGAGAGTGAGGAAGGCGAGGATATTAAGTTCTACTATGATATCCTGGGCGGCGTGAATATGACGAAATATTTCCTTGGTACGCAGTATAACGGGATTTACGCAATGACAACCTATGCGCAGGCACAGGAAATTTCAGAAGACCTTGCGGCGAATGGAATCACGAACCAGGTGATGAACTTCCAGGGCTGGATGAACGGCGGCTATTACCACAGTGTGGTCGACCAGATCAACCTTCCGTCCGCTCTTGGCAGTAAGTCTAAGCTGGAGGATTTAAGTGAGGCCTTAAGTGAGATTGGCGGTACCTTCTACGCGGATGTGGCGTTCCAGAAGGTGACTGAGATCAGCAAGCGTTATGCATTCAGTACGGAAACAGCGCGTTACTATGGCTCCGGTTATATCGCGGATTTCGGTCTGGTAAACCCGACGACACTGCGTCAGACCTCCGGGCTCGGCTACGAAGAAAACCGTTACGTCCTGATTTCACCGAAGTATCTGGTGCGTTACATAAATTCGTTCGCGTCAAAGATTTCGAACTATGACATCAGCGGAATCTCCCTGCGGGATCTGGCAAGCGAGCTGCACTCTGATAAAAAACGGACGAATGTCATTGACCGGGAAGAAGCGCTCGATGTGGTGCTTGGCTCTCTGACAGAGATTGAAGAGACTGGGAAAAATGTCCTGTTGAATGCGGCAAACGATTATTCCTTTGCCTATGCGGATGACATCATCAATGTGCCGCTGTCCGGAAATGATTATTATATCATTGATGAGGACGTTCCGTTTTATGAGATGCTGCTGCATGGCTATGTGGATTATGCCGGCGACGTAGTGAATTTAAGTGATTCCAGCGATGAGACGGATATTATCCTCAGCCTGATTGAGAACGGCGCTTCGCCGCACTATATGTTCTCTTATCAGTCGTCCAATGAGATCAAAAACACGGGTGTGAACTATTTCTACTCGACGACCTACAGTAACTGGTCAGACGACGCGCTTTATGTGTACAACGAAGTGAATGAGGCGCTCAAATATGTCAATGGCGCCGAGATGGTGAAGCACGAGATTTTAAGCAGCAATGTCCGCGCAGTTACCTACTCCAACGGTGTGACGATTTACATCAATACCGGCACAGCGGATGAAAAAGCAAACGGCGTTACCGTACCGGCGAGAAGCTATACTGTGAAAGGAGCGTGAGAAAGATGAAGACGAAAAAGAAATTTCTGACATTGACAAGAAAACGCAGTATCGTGGGCTTCATCTTTATTCTGCCCTGGCTGATTGGCTTCATCTGGTTCTACGCCAGAAGCCTGTTTCTTTCCGTTCAGTTTTCATTGTCAGATCTGACCGTGGCGACGGGCGGCGGTTATACGCTGGATTTTGTCGGGCTGGAGAATTATATTTACGCATTCCGCGTTCACGCATCCTACAAGCAGGTGCTGACGACATCCATCGGCAATATGCTGATCGACGTGCCGCTGATTACCTTTTTCAGTCTGTTTATGGCCATGCTGCTGAACCAGAAATTCAAGGGGAGAACGCTGGTACGGGCGATTTTCTTCCTGCCGGTGATCCTGAACTCCGGAGCAATCATGGACGCGATGGATCTGGCGAGAAGCATGATGAGCGGCGGTATTACGAGCGCCAGCGCGGAGATGGCGGCGGAGAGCTCAGGCGGAATTGGGATCGCCTATTATATCCAGATGTTTTCTTCGCTTGGCATTCCGCAGGTGCTGATTGAATATGTATCCGGCGCGGTATCGCGTATCAGCGATATCGTAAATGCCTCCGGCGTGCAGATCATTATTTTCATCGCGGCGCTGCAGTCGATCCCGACTTCTTTCTATGAGGTGGCGAAAATCGAGGGTTCGACGGCATATGAGACCTTCTGGAAGGTCACTTTCCCGATGGTGATGCCGCACATCGTAACCAATGTGGTTTATACGGTAGTAGACAGCTTTACAAATTCGGAAGTGGTCGATCTGGCCTATACCACTGCTTTTACTGATATGAACTATGGGCTAAGCTCCGTATTCAGCCTCTGCTCCACCGCGATTACCTGCCTGATTCTGGTGATTGTCTGCGGATGGATCCAGAAGCGGACGTTCTACTATAATTAAAGAAAGGAGGAAAAAGAAATGAGCGCAAGTGCAAATGCCAAAGTGAATGCGAAAGCAGAGAAAAGAAAATGCGCGAAAGAGCAGAAGAAGACCGGCTCTCCGGAAAAGCTTCTGAAAAGCTTTACGCAGGACGCGCAGTTTGTCAATGATATGACACGCTGGGCTGTAAACCTGAAAAAGTTTGTCCTGTTTGTTTTTCAGCTGATTCTCATCGTCGGCGTCTGCTATGTCATCATCGGTCCGGTACTGGGTATCATCAGCAGTTCTTTTTTCTCCAACTCGGATTACTATAATCCGATGGTATACCTGATCCCGCAGGAGCCGACGCTGGAGCGTTATAAGCTGGCGTTTCAGTATCTGAAATATGGTACAACTGTGCGCAATTCCCTGATCTATTCGCTCTCTCTGATGGCGATTCAGGTTTTTGTCTGCTCGATGGTCGGCTATGGATTCGCAAGATTTGATTTCCCGTTTAAGAAAGTCCTGTTCGGCTGCGTGGTAGTGATGATCGTGATTCCGACGAATACAATCATGCTTCCGCTGTATATGACCTTCGCGAAATTTGACGTTTTTGGCATCATTAAGGCAGTGACCGGATCGGCGGTTAATCTGCTTTCCACGCCGATTCCGATGTATATCATGACGGTGTTTGGCTGCGGCCTGCGGTCTGGCCTTTACATTTATATTTTCAACCAGTTCTTCCGCGGGCTTCCGAAGGAGATCGAAGAAGCGGCTCTCGTGGACGGCTGCGGAATCTGGTATACGTATTTCCGCATTATGCTGATCAATGCGCTGCCATCGGTTGTTACAGTAGCGATTTTCTCGATGGTATGGCAGTACAACGATACGTTTTACGCCAAGCTGTTTCTGATTAGCGACAATATTGTTATCAGTAAAAAGATATCCACCATCGAGGCGTCCATCTCGAACGTAGAAAAAATCTATGATCCGAGCATCCTGGAGCTGTATCTGGATGCGGGCATCGTGCTGGTTATGATACCGATTGTTATCATTTATGTCCTTTTGCAGAAGCAGTTTATTGAGGGCGTAGAGCGAAGCGGTATCGTTGGGTAGAAAAAGCAGGTACAGACCTGCAATAACAGTGATGCACACGGCTGTCAGGGAACCGAATCCGGCGGTCGGCGCAACAGGGGATGGCAAGATGCCATTTCCTGCATAAAACATTTTTCCAAAAAGGAGGAAAAGAGATGAAAGCAAGAAAAATCATCGCGCTGTCCATGACGGCGGCAATGGTACTGGGACTTTCCTCGGGCGCGGTTTACGCGGAGGAGAGCGCGACAGTGAGTATCGACTTTGAAGACGGGCTGTACGGGTTTGTCGGCAACGACAAAACGATCAACAGCGCGGCAGCGGACGCGGCTCTTTCACTGGTGGATTACAACGGCTCTACCGCACTGGAGATTGCTTCAGACGCGAGTGTGAAGTATGTAGCGATCCAGGTGGACGCTTTACTGGGAGACGCGATCTCTGAGCTTAACAGCGTGGAGATGACCATTGGCATGACCAACCCAGGCGGAACATTCTATTCAGCAGCAGGCTGCATTTATGCATTCCTGGGTGAGGATCTGAGCAAGGACTATTCTGAGTGGTCTATCTATCTGGAGAGCGGCAATCCGAAGACCATCAGCTACACGGTAGATCCGGACGATGGACTCAGCTTTGTGGCAGGCAGCTACATCGTTCTTTCGGTAGAAGATGATACGGGTAAGGATTACAAGGGCGACGACGCGGCGACTTTCTATATCGACGACATTACCTTCTATGACGCGGACGGCAATGTGCTTGCGGCGGATACTACTGCAGAGTATGTCTCAGCTGCCGATGAAGACCGCTCGAACCTGTTCGCGGTTTCAGACGCGGTAGAGTTTGAAGGCTTTGCGACAAGCGGCGACGGCTGGTCACAGGATGGCTTTGATATGACCGAAGAAATCCTGGCGGCGCTGGTACCTGGCTCTGTCGTAGAGATCACCTACTCCAGTGAAAATGGCGACATCTGGCTGGTAATGCCGGATGCGGAAGCAGGCTGGATGCGTGTGGGTGTAGGCAACTATGACGGCAGCGGATCTGACAGCGCATATTATAATGGTTCCGCGAATATCGCGCAGATCACCTATGAGCAGATTGCGGCGGTATGCGGCGATGATGTAAGCACCTGGGGCGCAAGAATGCAGTGTGAGGCTTCCGGCGCCTGGGAAGTTTACAGCATCAAGGTTGGCTCTGCTTCCAATCAGATCGTAGCGCAGAATGCGGTAGAGTTTGAAGGCTTTGCGACAAGCGGAGACGGCTGGTCACAGGCAGGCTATGATATGCCGCAGGAGATCATTGACGCACTGGTACCGGGTTCCGTCGTAGAAATCACCTATACCAGCGAGAACGGCGAGATCTGGCTGGTAATGCCGAGTGCAGAAGCAGGCTGGATGCGTGTAGGCGTAGGAAACTGGGATGGCAGCGGCAGTGACTCCGGCGTATACGACGGAACGACCTGCTACATCACCTATGAGCAGATCGCGGCAGTATGCGGCGATGATGTCAGCACCTGGGGTGCGACCATGCAGTGTGAAGCTTCCGGCGCATGGGAAGTATACAGCGTAAAGGTCGGCACAGCGGCTGAAATGAAGGCAGTAAAAGGCCTCGTGAACTTTGAAGGCTTTGCGACGAGCGGCGACGGCTGGTCACAGGATGGCTTTGATATGACCGAAGATATCCTGGCGGCACTGGTACCGGGTTCGGTTGTAACGATCACATACTCCAGCGAGAACGGCGATATCTGGATCGTAATGCCGGATGCAGAAGCGGGCTGGATGCGTGTCGGCGTTGGAAACATGGACGGCAGCGGCAGCGATTCTGGCGTATATGACGGCACCACCTGCCAGATCACTTATGAGCAGATCGCGGCAGTATGCGGCGACGATGTAAGCACCTGGGGCGCGAGAATGCAGTGCGAATCCTCCGGCGCATGGGAAGTTTACAGCGTTTCCGTTGGCACGGCTGCAGAATAAAACGTAATAGTTCCGGTCGGCGGCCGGGCGAAGGGTATGCTTGCATACCAGGCGCCCGGACATCGGACGGACAGTAGGGAGAGCAGAGAAAGTGGTATGAAAACAAGGTTGGAAAAGAACACCACAAAAAGGAGGAATTATAAATCATGAAAAAAATTTCCAGAAGAGACTTTTTACGCGGATCCGCAGCCGGAACTGTGACGCTTGCCTTTGGCGGCCTGATGAATATGCCCGTGAGCGCTTCGGAAGAAACCAGAACGATCAAAATCGGTACCTGGTATGATCACTTCTATGACAGCACCAATACGGATATCTACGATGATCCGAGTGTATCGGATGAAGAGCTTGCACAGGCACATTTTGATATTGTAGCGGAAGTGGAAGAGGCCTATAATGTAAAGATCGAGTTCGTAAACCTGACCTGGAGCGGCGTACAGGAGTCCATCAATACTTCTGTTCTGGCAGGCACACCGGACTGCGATATCTATGAGGTAGATTTAAGCTTTGGTATTCCGGCAGCTTTGAATGGCTTCGCAACCAACCTGGAAGAAGTACTTCCGGCGGACGCAGACCTCTTAAGCACAGAGATGATTTTCTCACCGGTAGACATCGGAACGGATAACGGCGTATATCTGTTTGGCTCTAACAGCGGTGAGTCTGTATACTACAATACGTATATGTTGGCATACAACAAGCAGATTCTGGATGCGGCCGGCCTGGAATCTCCAAATGACCTTTATGAGAGAGGCGAGTGGACCTGGGATAAGTGGAGGGAGTATATGATTGCTCTGACCCAGGATACGGACGGCGACGGCGTGATTGACCAGTACGGCTATGGCTCCCGTTATGACTTCCTGATTTATCTGATGCTGATGAGCAATGGTACAGGAATTGCGATGAGCGAGACCGAGAATCTCTCCAGTGCGGAAGTAACCGAAGTGCTTGACTTCATCTATAATATGTACAACGTAGACAATGTAGCGGTTCCGTGGGACGCGGATGATTTTGATTCCAACATGAACAACTACATGGACGGCAACGTGGCATTCTGGATTGACGCAGCGTGGATTTCCTCTCAGAACGAGGATTACGCGCTTGACTTCGATGTGACCTGGGTACAGTTCCCGATTGGACCGAGCGGCAATGCAGAGACCAACGCAACGAAGAACGTATCCTCCGGCAACGCGTGGATGATCCCGACCGGCGCAGACGATCCGGAATTCATTTACAATGTATTTGAAACCTGGCAGAACTGGTATCATGGAGACGTTGAACTTCGCGACGGCGACCTGACATGGTGGGAGGACTGTGCAATCACAGAAGAGAACCTCGAAGTAATGGCAAGCGTAGGTGAGAAGGGCGGCTTCGATCTCTGGAACGCTCTGAGCCTTGAATGGGACTGGACGGCATTGCTTGACGGTACTATGACTGCGGCACAGTTCCAGGAAAGCTGGAAACAGAGCGTACAGGATGCGCTGGATGCGTTCTACGGCGGCTGACAGAATAAAAATGTATCAGAGAATATTTCGGAAAATTCTTTTGGTCGACTTAGGACAATCTCTGTATGACTGTGTGGATTATCCGAAAATCGAATTCGATTTAAAATGAATCGGAGCAATGATTGGATTGGGACAGCCGTGGATGAAAGAAAAGATGATTTATCTGTGGCGGAACACATAGAAACGCCCGGTTTCCGAATGGAAAGCCACGTCCGCGATGCCTTCGCATCGCGGACAAACGACAGGATTCGGAACCGGGCGCTTTCTAAAATCGCGGCAGCCAGGAACCGTTCGCTGTTTGGAAGCGCTGCCTGAAAAGAAACTGTTAAAAGATTCAGATTGCCGATTTATGCGCAGGAGAGAAATGTATGGCCAAAAATATTACAATGCGCGATATTGCTGTAAAGGTGGGCGTGAGTACGGTCACGGTGTCGAAAGCGCTCGGAGATAAGGATGGCGTAGGCAGTGAACTGCGCACGCTGATAAAAGAGACCGCGGAAGAGATGGGCTACCACTACAGCCAGGCAGAAAAGACCTTCCGGAAAGGGAGAAGCTACAGCATCGGAGTTCTGATGGAGGAGCATTTTACGGATCATAATTCTACCGTACTGCCGTTTTATATGCGGATGTACCACAGCCTGGTGGTGCAGCTGTCCCGTTTCCATTATTCAGTCCTTTTGGAAATGATTACAGCGCAGATGCTGGAGAAAATGCAGATGCCAAATGTGATTTCCGAGCTGCGGATGGATGGTCTGGTGATACTTGGAAAGGTACAGGAGGACTATCTTGCTCTGATCCGCGCATCCGGTACACCGGTCGTCTATCTCGATTATTATGACCGCAATATGGAAGTGCCGAGCGTGATTTCGGACAATGTATATGGTTCCTATATCCTCACAGATTATCTGATTAGATTGGGGCACAGGAAATTTGCATTTGTGGGCAGCGTGGACGCGACGCCCAGCATTATGGATCGGTATCTCGGGTATTACCGGGCGCTGCTTGCGCACAATCTGCCGCACAGTGAGAATGCCATTATCCCGGATCGGGGGAAGGACGGCCTGAACACGCCGCTTCCGCTGCCCGAAAAAACAGATATGCCGACTGCTTTTGTCTGCAACTGCGATGAGACGGCTTATATTCTGATTGAAAAACTGAACAGCGCAGGATACCGGGTGCCTGAGGACATCTCGGTAGTTGGATTTGACAATTATTCGCTGGGGGCGTATTCACTGCCCAGATTAACCACGATAGAAGTAGATATGGACGAAATGTCCAGGCAGGCTGTAGAGACTCTGATCCGGCTGATGAAAGGCGGAGAGCAGGTTCACGGCAGAAAGGTCATCGGCGGCAGACTGATCATCGGAGAATCAACCGCCAGGGTGAAAGATGAAAATGAAAAACAGTAAGCGGTTCTGGTATGGGATAACAGCGGCTTTTGCCATGGCGTGCGTTGCTTTTGGCGGCATGAATGTCCCTTTTCATGCGGACGCGGTGGAAGCTCTGACAGATGATATTGAGGAAAAAATTCAGAAAATGGAGAGCCTGACAGCTATGGATGTAGTGAGTGATATGAAGATTGGCTGGAGCCTTGGAAATACGCTGGATTCTACAAGGAGCAGTGCCTCCGTGGACGACGATCCATCGAAATTTGAGACCGCCTGGGGCAATCCGGTCGTGACGCAGGAGCTGATTGACGCGGTTCTGGACGCCGGCTTCAATGTAGTGCGGATCCCGGTGACCTGGAGCGGACATTTCGGGGAGGCACCGGACTATACCATTACGGAGAGCTGGCTGAACCGGGTACAGGAGGTTGTCGACTATGCTTATGAGAAAGGAGCGTATGTCATTCTCAATATGCACCATGAAGACTGGAATGACCCCTATTATGATAATGAGGAAACCGCCTGTGAAATCATGAAAGCCCTCTGGGCGCAGATCGCGGAGCGTTTTGCGGATTATGATGAACACCTGATTTTCGAGGCGCAGAACGAGCCGAGGAAGAAAGGCACCTCCGTCGAATGGACCGGCGGCGACCAGGAAGGCTGGGACGTGGTAAATGCTGTAAACACCGCTTTTATTGAGACCATCCGCGCAGCGGATGGATGTAATCCCTGCCGGATGCTGATGATTCCGGATTACGCGGCAAACAGCTCTGTCGCACTGTCTCATCTCGAAGTGCCGGAGGATGACGATCGGATCATCGTATCGGTACATGCCTATGAACCCTATAACTTTGCTCTGAATACAGAAGGGACGAGCGAGTGGAACAACGACACCGCAGCCATCGATACGCTGATGGCGAATCTGCAGGAGCTGTTTCTCGATAAAGGCATCCCTGTTATCATCGGTGAATTTGGCGCATTAAGCAAGGATAACGAGGCGGAACGCGCCGAATGGGCCGAATACTACGTCAGCGCAGCAAAAGAAATCGGCGTTCCCTGTATCTGGTGGGACAATGGAAATATTATCGGCGACGGAGAGCGTTTCGGACTGATCAGCCGCTATACATACAAATGCGTTTTCAATGACCTGCTGGACGCAATGATGCGCGCGGCGGAGTGATTCACAGGAAACGATGTAAGGCGTATGATTATTTTGCGCCTTCCTTGCGCGTCCGTGTGCATCATTAGTATTGTTCACTATAAAAGCGATTTCAAAAGAATATCCCGGAGATTCCCATTGTATTTTTCTTTTGTCGTCATGACCTGATAGCCAAGCCGGAGCATGGTTCCCTTGCTGGCGTGATTATCGGGATGAACCGTGGCGGCAAGATAGTGGAAACCCATGCAGCGCAGATCCTCTTCCGCTGCGGACATGAGACGGTACTGCAGCCGGAATCCCCGGAACCTGGGTAATACGGCTGCGGAGTCCATATGTGCCAGCATTCGGCATTGCTCTGGATCAAAGCCGATATCATATCCCATACTTTTGGGACTGTCGCCGGGAAAAGCCGCAATAAAAATCCCTGCCAGGTCTCCTTTATCAACAGAAACAGCCTTATAACCCATTCCGCGGTTCCCCCTGCCCGGAAGAGTTTCATCATATACCTGCGCAGGCGTAAGTACATCCCGCAAATAGTCTGCGTTATCCGGGATATACCATTCTTTGTGTTCCAGTTTTTCGTAACATTTCTGTATTACAGCGGCAATTGCTTCCGCATCCGATGCGTTTGCTTTTTCTATTCGGAAATCCATCTGTATCCTCTTTCCTTTTTCAACCGTAACTGTCTTGAACTGGTTCTGTTCATGAAACAAAAAAAGATACAGGTATTATAGCAGAGGCGTCTGCGGTCGGCAAGACCGGTGATGGCTCTCTCATTTTTTTCAATGATATGTCTGAAATATTTATTGATTTGTTTTATATATAGTGG
>JAJPXX010000217.1 GCA_021205225.1 Lachnospiraceae bacterium | reverse complement strand
TATTTATTTTCTCGATTTTTTCTATTTTTTACTCGCCCGTTGACACACGTGTTTGTACGTGTTAAACTCACTCTATTATGAAAGGGATTTCATGAAAACGTCAGAATTAACAAAGTTACTCAAAAATTGGGGTTGTTACATTGTACGGCAGGGAAGTAACCATACCATCTGGTTTAGTCCGATAACTAACATCCAATTTGCTGTTCCAAGGCACAAAGGAGAAATCAAAACAGGAACTGCAAACAATATTCTCAAAGATGCAGGTATCAAATAAGCTGCTTCTATACAACACTATACTTTTTCTCTTGAAAGGGGGAAATACTTTGTCCAGATACGCTTATCCCGCTATTTTTACTCCAGAATCAGATGGCGGCTACTCAATCGTTTTTCCAGATCTGGAGGGCTGCTATACATGCGGCAATAATATGGCAGACGGACTCATGATGGCAGAGGATGTCCTGGCGCTTGTACTCTACGGCTATGAATCCGATGGCCGCCCGATTCCAGCCCCTTCATCCGCTTCTGCTTTTACGTTAAAAGAGAGAGAATTCGTAAACTATGTTGCCTGTGATACCCTGACATACCGTAAGATTCACAACAACAAAGCAGTCAAAAAAACTCTCACTATTCCGGAATGGCTGAATGAAGCTGCTTCTGAGGCTGGCCTCAACTTTTCTCAGGTGCTTCAGGATGCATTAAAGACGCAGCTTCATCTCGTATAACAATTTTAATGAGTAATGACGCCTTCAATTGAGCAAGGAGATTTTCTCCCTGCTCGCTGCGCGGACCGGGTGCGGCATAAGCCGCAAAACTCCTTGCCCGACCCTGCGCATAAAAACGACTGTCTGATATGCCAGAACATTTCAGACGGTCAGTCAACCATCTATAGGAATCCTCACTCCTTCATCTTCGGCTTGAAGATCCAGCTCGCGATATAAGAAAAAATCAACGCCGCACAGATTCCGACTGCGCTCGCTTTCAAACCGCCCGCGAACAAGCCCAGCAGCCCCTTATCATCCACCGCCTCTTTCACGCCCTTCCAGAGCGTGTTTCCAAATCCAAGCAAAGGCACGGACGCTCCCGCTCCGGCGAAATCAATCAGCTTTTCATACCATCCCACCGCGCCAAGCACAGCGCCCAGACACACCAGGATCACCATGACTCGGCCCGGCATCAGTTTTGTCTTCTCTAGTAATATCTGCACAAGGGCACAGATCAGACCGCCCACCAGAAATGCTTTTATATAGTCCATGCGATATCCTGCCTCCTCAAAATCTTTGGATTATTCATTATCTACTGTTTTTCTACACAATTCCGAATCAAGGCCTCAGTTCACCCTATCGACATACGCCACCGTCAACATCAATTTTCCACGGCAAATGGACACTCCAATATCACCGCATGCGCAATCCCCGGCACCGTCTGGCCTTCGTTAAAGCTGACCTTTGAAAGCAATGCCCCGGTCGGCACAAACAATACCCGTTTCCACTCACCCGTCTCAAGCTTCGGCAGAATCAGAGCTGCAAGAACGACTGCCGAACACCCGCAGCCGCTTCCGCCTGCGTGGGTGTCCTGTTTTTCTTTGTCATAAATCTCAATTCCGCAGTCCATGATCTGTTTGCTTATGTCATACCCCTTTTCTTTCATCAGATCCAGCAGAATCCTCTGGCCGATCTCACCCAGGTCGCCAGTGATGATCCGGTCATAGTCTTCCGGCTGAAAATTGAAATCTATCAGGTTCTGGTAAATCGTGTCCGCCGCCGCAGGCGCCATACAGGCGCCCATATTCATATTGTCGCGTACACCCATATCCACGACCCGACCCGGCGTCGCGCCGCGCACCTTTACATAACTTTTTCTGCCCTCCCGCCCTTCACGCAGCGAAAGATTGCTTTCGCTGTCGTTCTCTTCGCTGCTTATATCATCAGTTGAAGCGGAATCAGCGGCATCTCCGCCACCGGCGGACAGTATAAAGGCGCCGCTCCCGGTGACCGTCCAGGTAGCTGACAAGGGACGCTGGTTTCCATATCCCAAGGGAAACCGAAACTCCTTCTCAGCGCTGCCAAAGTGACTGGAAGTCACTGCCGCCGCATAGTCCGCATATCCTCCTGCCACTGCTATCGCCGCAAGCGTCAGCGATTCCCCGCAGGTCGAACACGCGCCGTACAGGCCAAAAAGCGGGATATCTGTATTTGAATCGCCGCCTCCAAAGGAAGTAGCGATGATCTGCGCGAGCAAATCTCCTCCATATAAATACCGAATCTGCCATGCTTCCAGATGCGCCTTTCCAATCGCCGTCTGCAGTGCTTCTTTCTGCATCGTACTTTCCGCTTTTTCCCAGGTATCCTCACCAAACTCCGCTTCATCCGACACCAGGTCGAAGCAGTCCCCAAGCGGTCCTTCTCCTTCTTTTGGCCCGACCACGGAAGCCGCGCTTATGATCCGCGGGGCATTCTCAAATTCCATGCTCCGGCTGCCCTTCATTTGATTGATCATGTGCATTCCCTCCTGAACCTTTTTGCTTTTTATTCTGCCCGATTTGCGAAAATTTATTACTGACTGTTTAATACTATTTTGAGCAGCAGGCCGCAGACTGTTTTTTCATTTCGATGCTGTTCAAAACTGTTACTATGAAATAGAATCCCGCTTTGCGGGATTCTCGCGCTGCCGCGCGTCTGCGCAAGCAGACAGTTTCCTCTAGCGCGGCATACGCATCCTCCCGGAGGGTTTTTGTCCGATAGGGAAGTTCGGAGAACTTTCCTATTGGACAAAAAAAGCAGAACCTGACATTTCTGAATGGTTCTGCCTCTATAGCTTATAGCTGTCTGAATATTTGCCTGTTTCTGTCTCTACGCCGCCTCACACTCCGCGATTTTCGCCTCGATCCGCCCTTTTACCATCTCCGCAATCTGCACCGTCTTCATTCCTTTATATTCTTCATAAGGAATCGGGTCAAGAAAATGCGCCTGCACTGTTACCCGTTCGATAGATCCGGTATCCATCGCTTTGTAGGAATCAATCAGCGCCACCGGCACGATCGGGCACTGCGCCTTGGTCGCACTCTTAAAGCTGCCCCCCTTAAAGTCCAGCAGCTGATTGCCATTGCGGCTGCGCGTTCCTTCCGCGAACACAATGTACTTTCTGCCCTTTTTCACATCCTCCGCGACCTGAAGGACGACCTGCAGCCCCTGACGGGCATCCGAACGATCCAGAGCAAGCGCACCCAGGCAGATGATAATCTGCTTCAGAACCGGAATCTTTAAAAGCTCCTGCTTCAAAACCGCAGAAATCGGCGTCTCATGCAGCTTAATCAACACCATGATATCAAACAATCCCTGATGGTTCGGGTACAGGATATAACCCCCCTCTTTGGGCAGATTCTCTATTCCAGTCGAAACCACATCCACGCGGCCGCCTTTGATACCGCGCTCCGCGATCTCATGAACCACCGCATACCGCTGTTCTACCGTATAGCGTTCCGGGTGCGCCGCCCTTGTCATCAGTTGAACAAATACCCTCGGCACATGAATCAGGTTCATTAAAAACATCCAGATAATTCTCTTCATTGCAATGCTTCCTCCTTATTGAGTTACCCAAACATTTCTTTTAACTCAGGAAATGTCGAGATCTCTGCTTCCGCATGATCCACAGTTCCAAAGCCATATTTCGCAAAGATCATCGGAATCCCGGCTCCCTTTGCCGCATCCGCATCCCCCTGCGTATCTCCGACGTAAACCGGCGATTTCAGGTCATTTCGTTCCATTAAAAGACGGATATTGTCGCTTTTTCCTTTTCCAGTATTCCCATAACATTCAATATCCTTAATATAAGAGCCAAGTCCGGTCTTTTCCAGAAACAGCTCAATATAACCTTTCTGGCAATTGCTCACAATAAAAAGCGGAAGTACGCCGGAAAGCTCCCGGATGGTCTCTTCCACGCCAGGGTAACAGATCCGGCATTCGTCCTCCTCTAACGCCTGCTGCTCGTAGACACAGCAGGCATCCATAATGCGGCTCCGGTGTTCTACTGTCAGATCCGGCAGCAGATTGGCGCCAATCACATCCATCGTCCTGCCAAAAAGTGCCTGCAGCATCCGGGGCGTCACCGTCCTCTCCGGGCAGCCGTTTTCCCGCACTGCCCGTGTCCAGGCCTTCGCTACAATCCCCGTGGAATTCCACAGAGTGCCGTCCACGTCCAGAATCAAACCGTCTATCTGATCTTTCTCTATCATTTTCTTTTTCTCCCCATGACTCCCTGGAATGGAAGCTATTACTTTCTTTTTCCTTTGTTTTTAAAAGCTTACCATAGTTTCCCCTCGTAAGTCAACGGAAAGATAAAATTACGTTATTATACATTGACAAGCTTTCCATCCCATAAGTAAAATAGCAATAAACGGATTCATCATGAAAAACACCCCAGCGTCTTTCGAAAATCTTTTGATTTTCTTTGGATTCTGTTTTTAATTCCAACCATTTGCTCTTTTGTTTTCACTGTTAAGATATGTGTAACAGTTCAGAACAGCAGGCGGTCTGCGGCCTGCTGTTCTCCCAGAAAGGAAGGCTTCCTAATGAATTCTCACCACAGTCCCGCTCTTCGCGAAGCGAATGGGAATGAGCGTTTCCACATTCTTGTCGTCGAGGATGACCGGGAAATTCTCGACGGCATTGGCATCTACCTGAAAAATCAGGGCTATGTCGTCTTCAAAGCGCAAAACGGCCGGGAAGGGCTGCGCATCCTGGATGAGCAGGAAATCCACCTGGCCATCGTCGACATCATGATGCCGGTGATGGATGGAATCACAATGACCATGCGGCTGCGCGAAACCTATGATTTTCCGGTCATTATGCTCTCCGCAAAATCAGAGGAGATCGACAAGGTAACAGGGCTGAACATCGGCGCAGACGACTATGTCACAAAGCCCTTCTCTCCGATGGAGCTGCTGGCCCGCGTCAATTCGCAGCTGCGGCGCTACGCGCGCTATCTGAAGCTGGCGCAAAGCGGAGAAAAATCCGCTCACGTCCTGGTCAACGGCGGTCTGGAACTGAACACGGAAACGGTAGAGGTGCGGGTAGACGGCGAACCTGTCGCCCTGACGCCGATCGAGTTCAGGATTCTGGCCCTGCTGATGAAAAATCCCGGACGCGTCTTCCCGGCAGAGGAGATTTATGAACGGGTCTGGAACGAACGGGCAATCGCAACCGAAACCATTATGGTGCACATTCGAAACATTCGGACGAAAATCGAAGTCGATCCGAAAAATCCAAAATATTTAAAGGTGGTGTGGGGTGTTGGATACAAAATTGAAAAGCAATGAACAAACAAATGAAAATGTGAATGATAATGCAAACTATGAAGATGCAGAACGCAAAAAGGTCAGCCTGCAGCAAGAATCAGGCGGAAAATCTTCTGCGCAAAAAAACATTCTGCGCATAATATCCCATTGGAAGCCCTCTGCCTGGGCCGCAGTTTTCCTGCTGCTGTGCAGTCTGGCCACAATGGCCTGTTTTCCATACGCCAGAGATCTGTGGCTCTATGACTATGAAACCTATGGCTATAAAGGATACTGGAACGAACTGCGGGATACCATCGGTCTGGTTT
The DNA here is from genome assembly GCA_021205225.1 of Lachnospiraceae bacterium. GTDB lineage: Bacteria > Bacillota > Clostridia > Lachnospirales > Lachnospiraceae > Choladousia. The sequence goes on along the minus strand of JAJPXX010000217.1, from coordinate 15,554 downwards.
ATCTTCTCGCCCTGGCGGTTTTAGCGCTTTGTGCTTTCCTGCTCCCGGCCTTTCGCCAGCTGCGCAAATCCAGCCGGCTGGTTCAGCGATTCCCGGCAGAATTCGCCGTCGTACTGATTCCGCTGTGCATTTATCTGGAAGAGCTCGCCATTTCCATCTGCCACTGGTATGCCTCCGACGAAGCATATTTTTACTTTGCTTTTCTTTCATTTCTCGCATATATGCTGCTCTATGGCGTCTGGACGCTTGCTGTCCTCTCGCTGCTGCAGATATTGGACATCGGATGCAGGGCATACCTTCTGGAGCATACCTTCCTGCTCCGCAATGGGAGACGGTTTTTCTCCTTCCTCTCCCGCGCGGCGAAACGGTTCGCTCATGACATAACTACCATCGACCTTGGCGAAACCTCTGACCGCTGGCTGCTGAAAATTGCCGGAACCAATTGGGGGATTCTTTTTATCGGCGCAATCTTCCTGTACTGTATCATCATCCATGACGAAGTATATTACTACATCTTCTACTTGCCGCGTCTTTTCCTGTTTCTGTTCTGGGATATGATTGGGGCGGGCGTTTACAGTGCTATCCTCTTTTTCGTCCTTCGTCGATATGTAAATCGAGTCAAAGGCCAATACCAGAGACTGCTGACCGCGACGGAACAGATGACAGAAGGCAGCCTTGCGATTGACATTCCGGAGGATCTGGGGATTTTTGAGCCCATAAAAAAAGCGCTCGCCACCATCGGCTCCGGCTTTCAAAAAGCAGTCGACCGGGAGATGCGCAGCCAGGCCATGAAGACGGAACTGATCACAAATGTGTCCCATGATCTGAAAACCCCGCTGACCGCGATCATCACTTATGTCAATCTTCTGAAGGATGAGAATATCACCGAAGAAGAACGCCGCAGCTACATCGACGTTCTCGACCGCAAATCCCTGCGGCTGAAAAAGCTGATCGAAGACCTCTTTGAGGTGAGCAAAGCAGCCAGCGGCAATGTAGAACTGAAAAAAAGCCAGGTCGACCTCTCTGAGATGGTGCGCCAGGCCGTTGCTGAACAGCAGGATCGCCTGAAAGCCGCCGGGATCGACTGCCGCGTGCGCACGCCTGGGTGCGGTTGGAGTACATCGGCCCCCACTGTTTTCGTGAATGCTGATAACAACAGCACAGATACCTCCATCCATCCCTCTGCCAGTTCTGAAGCGGGTGGTAATACAGTGAATGCCGAGCGCGTTATCCTCGATCTGGATTCCGAAAAAACCTACCGTGTTCTTGAAAATCTCCTGGTCAACGTTGCAAAATACGCTCTCACCGGGACGCGCGCCTGGGTACAGCTGGAAGTTCTCTCTGGCGAAGCTGTCATCACAGTCAAAAACACCTCCGCCCAGGAGCTGGACTTCGATGTCGATACTCTGACCGAGCGCTTCGTGCGCGGCGACAAATCCCGCAATACCGAAGGGAGCGGGCTCGGCCTCGCCATCGTGAAAAACTTCGTCGAGCTTCAGGGCGGGCAGTTTGAGATCGTGACCGACGGAGATCTCTTTAAAGCAATCGTTCGGTTTCCATTCGCATCAGCCTGAGTTCCGTTCTTCGCGAAGCGAATTGGAATGAACGGAACAACCTGTCGCCGGTGTTGTCTGCCAGTGGCAGGCGTTTTATGTCCCGATTTTCACAGAAAATCGAGGACGCAGGCACCGACCGGAGCGGTAACAGAAACCGCAGCGAGGGAGGCGTTTCCACAGTATCATTTCAATAACCGAAGTATTTTTTCAGGGGATGACTCGCCCATCCCGAAATGAAAAGACATGTGCTATTCTGAACTGTTACGTCAATTCAATCACTCCGCCCTCAATACCATAAAGCGGGACATTTACCATCCAGTCCTGCTCGCGGTAATCGGACATGGAAAAGCGAAGCGCCTTGCCCACATTATATTTCTGAGAAAACAGTCTCAAACTCTTCGCCTGTAAATTTTCCTCCGCCTTTACTTCAATCGGAACAATCCCTTCTTCATTCTGAATCAGAAAATCAATCTCGGCCGTCCCATTTTCCGCAGACCAGTAAAAGATATCGTTTTCCGGATTTACTGCCAGTTGCTGCAAAACATACTGCTCTGTCAATGACCCTTTAAACTCTTCGAAAAGCCGATTTCCCTCCAGAATTAACCGGGCATTTAGCCTGGACATAGCGCCCAACAGCCCGATATCCAGCACAAACAGCTTAAAAGCCTGAAAGTCCTGATAAGCCCGCAGTGGATAATCCGGTTTTTTCACACGGTTTACTTTATATATCAGACCACAGTCCGAAAGCCAGGTAAGCGCCACCTCATACTCTCTGGCTCTCGCTCCCTCACGAATCAGACCATATATAAACTTCTTATTTTCTTTCGCCAGCTGTGTCGGAATCGACTGCCACAGCATCCGGATTCTGGTCACAATTTCGGACGGAGCGTGCTTCGAGAAATCATTTTCGTAAGCAGAAAGCAGCTTATTCTGTGTATTCCGGACTTTTTTCAAATCCCTTGTTTTTAAATATACCGCTACTGCCTCTGGCATCCCGCCAATGTAGTAATAAAACTTTAAATGATCAATATACTTGCTCTTAAAACTGGTAATCAGGCTCCAATCCCGTGATTGTAAAAGATCAGCCAGACCATCCTCACCAATCGCTTTTAGAAATTCCCAATAATCCAGCGGATAAAGATCACAAAAATCAACCTTTCCTACCGGGAACGAAGTCCCCTCATGCAGCGCGACTCCCAACAGAGATCCCGCCGCTATGATATGATACTGTGGCGCATTCTCATAAAAATACTTCAGAGATTTAAGCGCCCTTGGTATTTCCTGAACCTCGTCAAAAATAATCAGCGTATTCTCCGGTTCAATCGAAAAGCCCACTTCAATCTGAAGAGCGCCTATAATGCGCTCAATATCAAATGCCTCCCGAAACACATCCTCCATGACTTCATTTTCATCCATCGATATATAGGCGCATCTTTTATAACAGGCAGCTCCAAATTCTTTCATAAGCCAGGTCTTCCCAACCTGCCGTGCTCCCCGGATAATCATGGGTTTTCGATCGGGATCTTCTTTCCATTCCTTCAGATGTTCCATTAATCTTCTATACATGGAGCATTCCTCCTCTTTTGGCTGTATCAGAATATCGCGAGAATTGCACAATCCCATACTTTTTGAATTCTATCATATTTTATGCGCTTTCTCAACACAATATTCACATTTTCCGGAGGACTTTTCTATGTATAAACCACATTTTCCAAAGGACTTTTTCGTATATCAATCACATTTTCCAAAGGACTTTACAATTCCCGCCCGCACAGCTCCAGCGCAGATGCGATAACCGCGTCCATATCGTAATACTTATACTCTCCCAGGCGGCCGCCAAAGATGATGTTTTCCTCCGCATCGGCGAGAGCGCGGTATCGCGCGTAAAGGGCGCCATTTTTCTCATCGTTGACCGGGTAATAAGGCTCGTCTCCCAGCTTCCACTCGGAACTGTATTCGCGGCTGATCACCGTCTTTGGCAGGTCGTTGCCCTCCTCATCTTTGCCGAATTCAAACCATTTGTGCTCGATGATACGAGTCCACGGGGTCTCGCGGTCAGTATAATTCACAGCAGCGTTCCCCTGGAAGTTCGGCTGATCCAGAAGCTCTGTCTCAAAACGCACAGACCGATACTCCAGACAGCCGAGCTGATAATCAAAGTACGCGTCAATCGGACCTGTATATACAACCCGGTCCGCAAGCGCGTCCAGCTTGGCTTTCTGCGCCAGATAATCGGTATTCAGGCGAACCTCAATCCCCTCCAGCAGATTCGCGACCATCTTCGTATAGCCTCCAATCGGAATGCCCTGATAGAGTGCGTTGAAATAATTGTTGTCAAAGGTGTAGCGGACAGGCAGGCGCTTGATGATGAACGCCGGAAGGTCTTTGCAGTCGCGTCCCCACTGCTTTTCCGTGTAGCCCTTCACCAGCTTTTCGAAAATATCACGGCCGACCAGAGAAATCGCCTGTTCCTCAAGATTGCGCGGCGTACCGGTGATCTCTTTTTTCTGCTCCGCGATCTTTGCAGCAGCTTCCTCTGGCGTCACCACGCCCCACATCTTATTAAACGTATACATATTGAACGGCATGGAATACAGCTCGCCCTTGTAATTTGCCACCGGCGAATTTGTAAAACGGTTAAACTCTGCAAACTGCGTAATGTAATTCCAGACCTTTTTATTATTCGTATGGAAAATATGCGCACCGTATTTGTGGACATGAATTCCCTCCACGTCCTCCGTATAGACATTGCCCGCGATATTCGGGCGCTTATCAATCACCAGAACGCTCTTTCCATGCTTTTTTGCCTCATGCGCAAAAACTGCCCCGTACAGGCCGGAACCTACTACAAGATAATCGTATTTCATTTTCTGAAGTCTCCTTTTTCACTATTTGTTATTCACGCCTCACAGATCTTTCGCCCGACATACACGCCGCTCGCGGACGCGTGCGACAGGGAATGCGTGACGCCGCTGCCATCACCGATGACATACAGCCCTTTATTTTTTGTCTCCAGATTCCCGTCAATTTCTACTTCCATATTGTAAAATTTAACCTCTACGCCATACAGAAGCGTGTCGTCGTTCGCGGTACCGGGCGCGATTTTATCCAGCGCATAGATCATCTCGATAATCCCATCCAGAATCCGTTTGGGCAGTACCAGGCTCAGATCGCCGGGCGTCGCTTTCAGGGTCGGGCGCACCAGTCCTTCTTCGATGCGCGATACCGTACTGCGGCGGCCACGCACCAGATCGCCGAAGCGCTGGACGATCACGCCGCCGCCCAGCATATTCGAAAGCCGGGCAATGCTCTCGCCATAGCCGTTGCTGTCCTTGAACGGCTCGGAAAAATGCTTTGCCACCAGAAGCGCGAAATTCGTATTTTCTGTCTGTAATTCTTCTGACTCATAGCTGTGCCCGTTTACTGTAATGATCCCGTTCGTATTCTCGTTCACAACGATGCCGTATGGGTTCATACAGAACGTGCGCACCCGATCCTCGAATTTTTCCGTGCGGTAGACGATCTTGCTCTCATAAAGTTCATCCGTCAGATGGGAAAAAATGACCGCCGGAAGTTCCACCCGCACGCCGATGTCCACGCGGTTGGACTTTGTCGGTATGTCGAGCTCCTCACAGATTGTCTCCATCCATTTGCTGCCACTGCGGCCGACAGAGATGACGCACTCCCGGCAGAAAAACTCCTGCCTCTCCTGTTTTGAAAGCAAGCCAGGCGTTTCTTCTCGCGAATCAGCCGCCATGTTCTCCGAGATGTCCGCTTTCTTCGCAAGGCTTTTTCCCCGTGTAAAAACCAGATATCCGCCCTCTGCTTTCTCTACGCCAGTCACCGGCGTGTCAAAATAAAAGACAGCCTTATCTTTTAAAAACTCATACAGATTCTCCAGCACCTTATAATTGATATCCGTCCCCAGGTGCCGCACAGACGCATCCAGAAGATTCAGACCGTTCTGCATACAGAGCTTCTTGAACTTCGTCCCCGCGGTCGAATACATCTTCGTGCCTTCCCCGCCATATTTCATATTGATCTCATCGACATAATACATCAGCTCCAGGGCTTTTTCCTTACCAATATACTGATACAGCGTACCCCCGAAATCATTCGTTACATTATATTTTCCATCCGAAAACGCACCCGCTCCGCCAAACCCGCTCATGATGGAACAGGTCTTGCAGCCAATGCAGGACTTCACTCTTTCCCCGTCTATCGGGCATTTCCGCTTTTCCAGCGAATGCCCTTTTTCAAAAACGGCAACTCTCAGATCCGGCCGGTTCGTCACAATTTCATACGCCGCGAATATACCGCCCGGCCCGGCGCCGATAATGCTTACATCGTAATTATATTCCATATTTGCTTCCGACACCCCTTCTCTTTCATCCATTGCTGTCACTCACCTGAATCAATTACAGGTGAGTAGCAATACAGTTCTGCGACACCCCACATACTTCTATCAGTTTATCAAAGTAAGGAACGAGATACAAGAAAAATTTTTCAGAAAACGACGCAAAGCTCTGACAAATCCCATATCTGAATTTGTCAGAGCTTTCTATATCGTAAGGAGCTGTTAGAAAATAACATATGCAGATTGTGCCGAATAATGCGTGAAGCACAAACGATAAAAACGTAGGCGCAGCGGGCTGCGCTGAGGATTTTATCGTTTGCGATTCGCGTATTAGGCGGTGCAAGATGCATAAGTTATTTCGTAACAGATCCTAGCTGTTCAGAACAGCAGACCGTCTCAGACGCCCTCTTTTGCGAGCTTCTCTTCCTGCTCCTTCTGTACATCCGGGAATGCAGAGAGCATCGGCTTCTCCTTCTTTCCTTTCAGAACACGATCCACATAGTTCTGCGTAATCTGATATACCAGCGGGGAAAGCACCAGCACGCCGATCAGGTTCGGGATCATCATCAGACCGTTGAACGTATCTGCCAGATCCCATGCCAGGTTGTCGCTCATGACCGCGCCGCCAAAAATCGCAATCACAAATACCACGCGATAGATGATGGTATATTTCTCACCAAACAGGAATTCACACGCCTTTGTTCCATAATGGCTCCAGCCCAGAACGGTGGAAAACGCAAAAAGCATGATCGCGATGGCTACAAACGCCGCGCCTATCTGACCGAAATGCATGGAAAAGACCTGCGCAACGATATTGGCCTTTGTCAGAGTAACGCCAGCATACTCTGCCACTGTCTCCCCGGTCTCCAGATCTACCAGCCCGGAAGAGAGCACTGCAAACGCAGTCAGCGTACAGACAATGATCGTATCCGCAAACACTTCAAAAATACCCCACATTCCCTGGCGCACCGGCTCGCTCACGTTTGAGTTTGAATGAACCATAACCGAGGAGCCAAGACCAGCTTCATTTGAAAAAACGCCGCGCTTCATGCCCTGCTCGATCGCCAGCTTGACGCCATAGCCTACAACGCCGCCGCCGGCTGCTTTCAGAGCGAATGCTCCGCTAAAGATCGCTCCAAATACCGCGCCTACCTGTGAAATATTCGTAATCAGGATGATCACTGTCCCCACGATGTAAAGAACCACCATGAACGGCACGATTTTCTCTGTTACAGACGCAATCCGCTTCAGACCTCCGACAATGACCAGTCCTGCCAGAATCAGCACCACGATACCCGTCAGCCAGGTCGGCACACCAAACACGGATTCCATATTCCCGGAAATCGAGTTCACCTGCGTCATGTTACCAATACCGAAGGAGGCCAGGAAGCAGAAAATGGAAAACAAAACTGCCAGCACCGCGCCGATGCCCTTGCAGCCTTTCTTCGCGCCAAGACCGTCTCTTAAATAATACATCGCACCGCCGGACCATTCTCCCGCCTGATTCTTCCGGCGGTAATAGATGCCCAGGACATTCTCTGAATAGTTTGTCATCATACCGAAGAAGGCGATCAGCCACATCCAGAACACTGCTCCCGGACCGCCGACCATGATCGCGCCCGCCACGCCGACAATATTTCCGGTGCCGACCGTCGCCGCCAGCGCCGTACACAGAGACTGGAACTGGGAAATCGACTTATCCTTCGTATGCCCGGTCACGCCCTTATCGCTGAAGATCGCCCCGATCGTCAACTTCATCCAGTGGCCGATATGGCTGATCTGGAAAAATTTTGTCAGGCAGGTCATCAGCACGCCGACAAATGCCAGAAGTATCAGCGCAGGCCAGCCCCAGACGATGCCGTTTACGACATCATTTACACTCTTTACAACACTTAACATAACTGTATCCTCCTCAAACATTTACCGGAACATCTTATGTAAAGAAAAACGCAGGCAAAAACTGAACAATCAGTCTTCACCTGCGAAGCAATCATCCTTAGCATATCACGTTCCAAAATTTAGAAACATACTAACACAGGATTCCGGGTTTGTAAAGAAGGATTTTTTGCCAAAACCGATATTTTTTCGATATGAACGGTTAAAATTACATTTCTATCAAATTTTTTCGGTTTTTCCCTGTTTTTCCAGAATTATTTTCGCGTTCTGCTTTTATAATTCGATAAATGTTGTGTCATATGGCGCAATGCTCACAGTCCGCTCGCCCTTTTCCGTCGGGATGGCCGCAGTCTGCTCTGTATCACTGTTATTGATCACAACCAGACGGCCGCTCGCCGGATAATATGCGCATTCGGTATACAGGTTGTCGGTCATATAAAGACCACTAAGCCCCTCGCCGCCCGCGTAACGGATCAGCTGATAGAGCATTCTGGTGTTTTCCAGATTCACCTGGAAGGAAGACAGGTAAATCCCTTTCCCCTGGCCAAAATCATGAACCGTCACCAGAGGCTGATCCTCTTTCGCCAGCAGTACCTTCGCGGTACCGTCTGTCAGATACCGGTTTTCCTTTGCCTCAATGCCCGCACCTTCCGGAATGAGATGTGCCGCATCGCACACGTCGAAGCTCCATCTTCCATGGCACACCTTTGCGCCGGTATCTTCGTCCACACCGAGTACATCCGCCATGCGAAAATACGTATCATAGCCTTCGACCGCCGAAGGTTCATTCACGCCGAGGAAGGTACCGCCCTCATACACCCATTTTGTGAGGATGGTCACAAGCTCGTCATCCTTCCAGGCGTCGCCGCCGCTCCACGCGCTGAAAGCACGTCCCGCGTTGATAACTACATCGACATTGGCAAGCGCACCGTTTTTCACATCCTCGAAGGAGAGGAAGCACACATCCACGGGCAGCCCGGAGAGCGCCTCATTGATATGAATCAGGTCATGCATATAAGTCTCATGGAAATGGCCAGACAGCGTCCAGGAGCGAAGCGCGCCCCAACTGTGCAGAACAGCCACCCTGGTTTTGATCGTATAAGGCTTGCCCGCGTCGTGGAAGGAGCGGATCAGGCGGAATTCATCTGCCACCTTTTCCATGTAATCGCAAAAATCCGGAAACGGCTCTGTCAGATGCAGATAACCGCCCAGGCCGATCCGGTCAATCTTTGCCCGCAACAGCGCGCGCCGCACACTGATCCAGTATTTTTTCGCGTCCAGTGTCGGATTGCCGCCCTCCGTAAAGGTCGGCGCGCCTCCTAACCCCACCGGGAACAGATAGGGATGCAGTCGCAGCTCATGCGTCGGCACATCAACACCGGCACAAAGCCTTGCCTCATATCCGGAAAATACACATTTAATCAGACCATCAAAGCCAAATTCCGCAAACCGGCCGTTATACGGCTCCACGCCAACCCAGCTGTCATCATAGAAGACATAGGCCTTTTTTCCGTAGGAATGCACCATATCAATGAGCTGTTTTCCAAAAGAAATGACAAAGTCATTGATAAATGCCATCCAGTCCTTTTTCCGCGCGTCGCCCGGCATATGAGTCACATGAAGATTGCCTTTGTTAATAAAATCCTCCGCCGTCATGGCGTAGCCGTACTTTTTCTCAAACTCATCCAGCGCCAGGCTGCTGACCGTAAAATCATAAGAACCCCAGTCCGAAAACAGGTTCCGGTTCCGCTCACTGCTGCCCCAGATCCAGACAAAATTGTAAAACATCGAGGTAAAACGCACAACCGTGGTATCCGGGTGCGTCTCACACCAGTTTTTCATCCAGCCAAGCAGATATTCCTGCGTTTCAGGATAACGCGGATCAATCTGCATCAGATGCTCTTTGTCCCAGTTGTTCGTCGTGTGGTTGTACATGGAGATCTCTTCCCAGATCCGGTATGCCAGAAAGCTGACCGTGTATTTGTGGAAGAGTGTCACACTGTGAATCGTCACACTGCCGTCTGCGGAATCATAGCTCCATTTTTCGCGGTCAAGCTTCTGATTCGTGGTGCGGTCATAGACCTCCCAGTATTTAAGCGCGGCCTCACTGTCATTGACCCGAAACTGCTCCGCAAAAAATGCGTCCAAAAGACCAATCCGCAGTATTTTCTGAGGCACAGCCACCACCGGCGGTGTACACAAAAATGTCTGCTGCAGCTTATCCGGATTCTTCGCCGCCCATTCATTATGATCCCGTATCACGCAAATCGTAGAATAGATTCCGTAACCCGCATGGACGATCTCATCGGAAAGCACCGTCCCATCACTGTCACGGATCACATCCGCGCCCCATTTTTCCGCCATGGCGAGCGTCATCTGTTCGTAACCAGATTCCCCCGGAAGGGTAAAGCCGCCTTTTTTCTTGTCTGTCATAGATTTCTCCCCTTCTTCTATCCGCATCGCGGTTCACTGCCAGACGCGAAGCTGCCATTCCATGCGCGTCTGTATGCTTTCTTTTACAATGCCCCATCCTTCGCAATCTGGTCCGACACCAGCAGCGTAGCAAAGAAGGAAAGCGCCAGTCCCTGTCCCCAGCCCTGGATCCAGGCTCTCGGTATGCCGCGGTAGCCTTCGATATCATTCATAACGGCCGTCCCACCGGAGACATTCATGACTTTTCCCTCCGCGCTGACATTCGCAAGCAGCCCTTTGATGGATTTGTTGATGTATTTGGAATGCAGCGGATTGCCCCTGTTCAGCATCGCCGCCGCGATTCCCGCCGACGCGGAGACTTCTTCATAGGACTCCGGATCATCCAGAACTGTCCGCCAGAGGCCATTTTCCGTCTGCACCGTTTTCAGAGCCGCCAGCTGCTCATTCAGAGAGCCAACGATATCAATGTACTTCGGATAGAGATAGCACTCCGGCAAAATATCTCCCACCTTCGACATGGTAAATGCTGCCCAGGCATTCGCTCTGCCCCAGTAAATGCCGGACATATGGTCGCCGGTGATATTGTTGTAGCCGTGATAATAAAAACCGCTGTCTGGATTCTGCAAATACTTAATGTGCCAGTAATACTGGTTCAGCGCATCGTCAATCATCGCCTGGTCTTTATTCATAACGCCCACCCGCAGAAGCAGGAACGCTGCCATAAACAAAGTATCCGCCCAGGCCTGCTCTGGAAAATCGTTGTTCGCGGAAACCGTATGCTGCAGCACATGGTCGCCAAAACGCAGCGCGTCATTCGTAATGTATGCAATCTTGCTCATCAGGATATCATAGTATTTCTGCTCACCAGTAGCCTGATACAGCGTAATCAGGCAGTGCCCCATCGCGCAGGCGTTGACCGTCCATACTTCTGGCAGCCCCAGGTCAATCAGTTCATCCACCCGCTCCTTCAGAAGCTCCAGATACTCCTTCTTTCCGGTCTTTTCATACGCATCACTGATCCCATAATATGCCACCCCGCAGGGCCAGTCCCAGGTCAGATCCATGTTCATGGTCTTCTTTACGATTTTATCAATAACCTGCTCAATCTCCTTCTTATCATACTCCAGCTTCAGCATAGTCGACTCCTTTCAACAGCTTTGCTTACAACGCATCCCCTTCTTTTTCTACATTTCAAGAGTGTTTGCAACCTTTTTCTCTGTTTTTTTCCATTTTGTCACTTTTTTCATTTACAAACAGAGCAGGGAGATTTCTCCCCCTGCCCGGTGGACGAACAAACGCCGTTATTGCCTGACAGGAAAGTTCTCTGAGTATTGTCCTGCATCGTTTTTTGATGCAGGACGTAGACCACGCCATCGCGCTATGCGCAATTCTGCATGGCGTGGTTCTCCAAACAACCCTGCCAAGCCAAGCTTATGATTAATCTTTACTCAAATGTAGTCGCTACCGCTGCCTCATAGGTCGGAAGCTTCGTCGTCATGCCCTCATTGAAGAGCTCCAGACGCTCATCAATAACCTCCTGATAGCCAGCGTCAAGATACTGCTGTGCGTACTCCTCGTACAGGGAATCAAACTCATCCTCAGATGCAACCACCAGCTTATCACGAAGCTCAATATACAGATTTACCAGAGTTTCCTGATATTCGGTTACCGAGTCAAGGGAATCGCCAAACATACAGTCGGTCACTGCCCAGCCGTAATCAGCCACGGTTACCTGATTGTAGTAGTGCTGGATCACATCTTCATTGAAATTCTGCGGCAGGTTCTGCGGCAGAGAAGACTCAATGGTCTCTTCGATCGTGCCTGTACTTCTGGAAGCGGTTACGATGCACCAGTAATCGATGCTGTTGTTATAGCCCTGCTTATAGTCGGAAGACTGCTCAGAATATTCAACAGACACCTTCGAGCCATTGTCATCATAAGTAAAGTTCTCACCCTCGATGCCCCACTGGAACGTTTCCAGGGTATCATCCTGGCACATCCACTCCATGTACATCATCGCTGCCTTGATCTCATCCTCACTCGCCAGAGAGGAGAAACCAATCATCATGCCGAACGGGTTGTTCGCGCGGTATGCCGGAGCATAGCCTTCCCCGTTGAGTTCTGTAGACTGTACCGCTACCGCCAGCTCCGCATCCGGGTTCTGCTCATAGAAAGACTCCAGCCAGTCCATGGAAGCTGAAATATACCCTGAATAAGCAAACGTTGTGCCATTGATAAAGTTGGACTTATCCGTCTCAGAATCAATGGTATAATACTCCGGATTGGTGATGCCGGCATTGTACTTCTGGTTCTCGAACTTCAGAAGAGCCTTGTTCTCCGCGCTGCTCAGGGACGGGATCTGATAATCGCCGTACATTACCCAGTTCTCTTCATCCTGCGGATAAGTTCTCCACGGATAAGACTGATCGGAGCCAACACCAGTCAGCATCGCACCGCCTGCCGGGTAGTCCGCAATCCCTGCTTCCTTGATTGCCAGCATCGCGTCAATATATTCCTGAGACGCCATATTCGGAATATAATCATATCCTACTTCCCGGAGCCAGTCCATACGTACGAATGTATTGTATGTGTAGGTAGACTCATAATACGGTCTCTCGCTCAGCACCAGGTAATTACCGCCAGCCATCTCTACATACTGCAGCTGATCTCTGTCTACCATGCCCTGATAATAGGTCGGCGCGATCTGTGCAAACTGATCCAGATCATACTCCGTCAGATAACCCTCAGTCGCCCATGTCGCCAGCTTGTCATAGTCATACTCCATGAGGATGGTCGGAAGATCGCCGGCTGCTCCAAGCAGAGCATAGTCTGTCATAACGTCCGAACGGGTAATTCCTACAAACTCTACATTGATGTTATACTTATCGCCAAACTCAGACTGTACCCACTGTGTCCAGTAGTTGCTGGTTACATCCGGCACACCCTCAGCGCCTCTGTCGTAAACCGGAATCTTCAGGGTAACGGTGTCACTGAACGCTTCCCAGGAATCCATACCTGTCGCTTCTTCCGCTCCCGCGATGGTTCCCGCCATCATAGTGCCAACGAATGCTGCCGCTGATCCGCGAAGAAAATCTCTTCTGGTAATTTTTGCTGCCATTGTGTTTCTTCCTCCTTTTCTTTGCCCAGACGATTTTGGACACGGGTTCTGTCTCGCAGATAGCCGCTGCCTGATCGCAATCCCCGAAATCGTTCCATATAAATAGGTAAAAACCTGATTCGGAATGACAAAACGTATCTGCCACTTCCTGTATTTGCGGCTGTTCCAATCCTTCTGGATTCCAGATGCAATTTTCAAAACAGCCACATTCATTTACACCCGGTAAACCGGGAAATAAATCAAAACAAATCGGCTCTCAACCCTTCACAGCACCGAGCATCGTGCCCTTTACGAAATACTTCTGCAGGAACGGGTAGATGCAGATAATCGGGATCGTGACAAACATGATCGCCGCCGCCTGCAGCACTTCCGGCGTACTGGTCACATTCGCGCCCTCGGAAAGAGTCGTTGTCTGCGCCTCGCTCGCTGACGCCACCATCTGATACAGCTTATACTGCACCATCTTGAGCGAATCCGAGCGGATATAGTACATATTATCTGCGTAAGAATTCCAGCGGCCTACCGCATAGAACAGGGAAAGAGTCGCGAGAATCGGCTTTGAAAGCGGAAGCACAATCTTCGTCAGCACCTGAACATTCGTCGCTCCGTCGATAAAAGCGGATTCCTCCAGACTGTCCGGGATGTTAGACATGAAGTAATTCTTCATGATCAGCATATTGTACGGAGAATAAATGAGAGGCCAGATCAGCACCCACATCGTATCCAGCAGTCCCAGGTCATGCATCAGCAGGTAGGTCGGAATGATACCAGCTGTGAAATACATCGGAACCATCAGCACAAACGTAATCCAGGAACGCCCTTTCAGGCGCTTCTTAGAGAGTGGATAGGCCGCACACGTACAGGCAATCATACCAAGGAGCGTGAATATCGCCGTCACCACTACGCTGTACCCAAAGGAGTAGACCAGACCGCCATCCTTAAAAATAGAGACATAAGCGTCAAAGTTAATCCCCTTCGGCCAGAAGGTAACCTGCTTTGCCAGAACCGCACTGTTGCTGGAAATAGACTTCGCGAACAGATGAACAAAGGGAAGCACACAGGTCGCGCAAAGGATCACCAGAACTGCCATCATAACCGCATCGCTCACACGGAACTTCGAAATCGCATGGCTGCCATCAGAGGTGAAATCGCCTTCGCCCTGTATATTTTTCTTTTTCTTAGCCATATGTATTCACCTCCCTACAGTAATCCGTCTTCGCCGAGCTTCTTCGCCACCCGGTCAGCAATCAGCACCAGCGCCACACCCACCAGAGACTGGAACAGGTTCACAGCCGTCGCCATACTGTACTTGCTGTTGGAAAGACCTTTTTCGTAAATGTAAATTGCAAACTGATAGGAGAAATCCCTTACCATCGAGTTCTCAAAGGCTGTCAGACGTTCGAGGCTGCTGCCCATCACACGGCCCAGGTTCATGATCAGCAGGGTAACTATCGTCGGACGGATGCACGGAAGCGTAATATGAAGCATTCTCTTCCATCTGCCCGCGCCGTCAATCATGGCCGCCTCATAGAGGTCGCCGCTGATACCGGTGATCGCCGCCAGGTACATGATCGTGCCCCAGCCCATGGTCTGCCATACGCCTACCAGCAGATAGGTCACCGCCCAGTGCCACTTCTCTGTCAGGAATGGGATGCCGGAATCAATCACGCCCCAATCCATCAGGATAATATTCACCAGACCTGAAGTCGGTCGGAACATCGTGTACGCCACGCTGCCGATAATCGCCCAGGAGAGGAAATGCGGCAGATACAGGATCGTCTGCGTCACTTTCTTAAACTTCTGATAGCGCAGCTCATTCAGAATCAGAGCCAGGATAATCGGCAGCGGAAACCCGACCGCCAGATCCAGCAGGTTGAATACGATCGAATTCCGCAGTGCGCGGATAAAATCGTTATCCGTAAAAATCTTTTTAAATGTCTCCAGGCCAACCCACTCACTGCCTGAGTAGCCTTTCATCGGTTTGTAGTCCATAAAGACCATCCGCAATCCCGGATACGCCGCATAGCTGAACACAACCACCAGAATGATCGGGAACGCCAGCATCACATAAAGCTGCCAGTCCCGCTTCATTGCTTTCCCCAACGGAATGTCATTTTTCGGCACCGCAGGGTTTTTCCTTTTTGCCATAGCATTACCTCCCTTTTCATTTTCAGGATTTCACGAAACTATAGAT
>JAJPXX010000007.1 GCA_021205225.1 Lachnospiraceae bacterium | reverse complement strand
TGCCTGAACAGCCAGCGTCTGGGATTTGACGGCGTAATGGCTGCGATTGAAGCTTATATCCGGATCCGCTTCGGGAAGCTTCCGAATGAGTAAAAAGCTTTGGAGCGAGCGAATAAAAGCGGCGAATAAAAACTGTGAGATGATTAAAAACAGTATTGACAATCTTATTGCGATAATATACTATAAGAACGTGTTTATGTGGATTTAATCTTGAGATCTTTTATGCATTTCAGAAAAGGAAGTGCGGCTGTTGGGAACGGCCCCACTCCTCTCAATGCCTGATGCGCAGGGGCGCACAGGAAATTTCCAGCTATAGCCAGGCAGGAGGCGGCTCTGCCGACTCCTGTTCGTTTATGTTCAAAAGCATATATGTGAATTTATCAGTCTCTGTTTTGAATCAATTGGATCGGTTATAGGCCGGACAACACTGACCGGGTAAATTCGTAACAGATTCTTACCACCGGGGAAGAAAAGGTGGAGATATGGCTGTCGAGTGGAAAAAATTAGAACTGAATCAGAGTGAAGCAAACGCAGACGGGCAAAGTACTGCGTCAGATTTTCCAGAAAGTGCAGCAAATCATGAACGAAAAAAGGTACCTGCCAGCGATTATCTGGTAGCGTGTGAAGAAGGTGAGCTGATAGAATACCAGAAGCAGCTTCTTTTTGATGTGCTGGGACCTGTTTTCTTTGGGAGAAAGCAGGCAGGCAGCCGGGAGGAGCTGGCACAGCTGTTTGGCGTCCGGTATGGAATTGATGTGCAAAAGGACTTTTGCGAGGGGGATGAACATTTCGAGGAATTTCGCGAAGCGCAGGAGGCAATCGCGGAAGGAATGTGTATTTATGGAGGACAGATTGTTTTTGGGGACTGTGTGCTCGCGGAGATAGCCGGGACAATCTGGGAAAACCTGGAAAAGCAGGATAAGCATAAATTCAGGCGGATCAATACGATGCTGGAAGAGTGATGTTACAGATATCTTTTACAGTAACTTTACCTTCCGGGATTTTGATTTTTACATTCATCTTTTATACTTCTATCCATGATTGACGTTGATCTTAACATAATGTGGTTTCGAGTGCGAAGTGATATTATCGGGCTGTAACCATGCAAGAGAAGAAAGAAGCGATTGATAAACGCACAATCGCGAAACAATGGAACAGGGCGGCCGCGTAAAATCGACCGTTCTGCAAACCGTTACAAATCGATCATGTGAAGCAGGAATTTGAAATTTTGTATAGGAGAAGAAGAGAAGAAGAAAATATCCAGGAGAGATTTTTTGAGGGGTTCTGCGGCAGGTATGGCCGGAGCGGCTTTGACAGGTGTTATGGGACCGTTTGGGCTGACTGCGCTGGCGGAAGAAAGTGCAGACGCGGCTGTGACAGCACCGAAATATGTGTTCCTTTTTATCGGTGATGGTATGACATACTCACAGTTCCAGCTTGCGTCATCTTATCTGGGCGCTTTGGCGGATGAGACGGATGACGGGATTCTGGATGGCAATGTAGCGCTGAACTTTATGGAGTTTGATTATACGGGAAGTGCTACTACGTATGATTCCAGTTCATTCTGCCCGGATTCCGCATCGACGGCGACCTCGATTGCATCCGGATTTAAGACATACAGCGGCATTATCAATATGGATGAATCGACGACTGTGAAATATACGACTTTTGCGGAACAGCTTCGTGATGAGCTTGGCTATAAGATTGGTGTGATCAGTTCCGTAAACCTGAACCACGCGACTCCGGCAGCATTCTACGCGCATCAGGCGAGCCGCAGCAATTATTATGACATCGGCGTGGAACTGGTAGAGAGTAATTATGACTATTTCGCGGGCGGCGGACTGCTCAAACCGACCGGTTCAGATGGGGATCAGGCGGATATATATGAACTGGCCGCGGAGGCAGGCTACAATGTTGTCCGCACACAGGCGGAAGCAGAGAATGTGACCGCTGAGGATGGCAAGACGCTGATTGTCACGGAAAATCTGGCAGACAGTGATTCTCTGAGCTATGAGATTGACCGCGCAGAAGATGAGTGGGCACTGGCAGATTATGTTTCTAAGGGAATTGAGGTTCTTGAGAATGACAACGGTTTCTTCATGATGTGTGAGGGCGGCAAAATTGACTGGGCCTGTCACGCAAATGACGCGGCAACGGTGATCTATGACGTGCTGGCGATGGCGGATGCGATTCAGGTAGCGATGGACTTTGCCGAGGAGCATCCGGATGAGACACTGATTGTTGTGACAGGTGACCATGAGACAGGCGGTCTGTCGATCGGTTTTGCCGGGACAGACTATGATACCTATCTGGATAACGTACAGAATCAGGGCATTTCTTTCGCAAAATATGACTCGGATTATGTAGCGGGATATCGGGAGAATGGTACGTCCTTTGAGGATGCGATGGTGGATGTACAGGCACTGTTTGGCCTGGTTCTTCCGGAGAATGCAACGGATGAGGACAATACGACTCTGGTGCTGACAGACTATGAGGTGGAAGAGCTTCAGGAGGCGTATCAGCTGACGCTTGACGGGTATGCAACGGATACAGAGGGAAATACAGTACAGACACAGGGCGAATATATCAGCTATGGTACATATACTCCGTTCTCTGTGACGGTTACGCATCTGGTAAACAATAAGTCTGGTATCTGCTTTACATCCTATGCGCATACCGGCCTTCCGGCAGCAGTTTTCGCGCAGGGTGACGGCGCGGAGCTCTTTGGAGGCTCATATGACAATACGGACATTCATGATAAATTTGTCAGCCTGCTTGGGCTGGAGGATCTGACTGTATAAGATGAGCTGGCTGGCGGAATGGCCATGATGTGAGTTATGAAGTGTGGAAAATAAATGATGGTATGATGGAGAGGCCGCGTGAAATCGCGGTCTCTCTTGCCAGAAAGGAAAGTTCTCCGAATTTCCCTGTCGGACGAAGGTGAATGATTGTTACATGTCACATCCGCGCCACGCACCCCGCTGCGGAACGCGGAGAGAATGAGTAACGAATGATTCCGGGTTTCCGATACCAGGAGAATAAGGAGAGGATCATGAAATAATAGAAAGGATTCCATATGAAATCGTTGAAAATCAAGAAAACATGGGCTTCCATAGTGGTCTGTATCGTGTTAATTGCAATTTTGATTTGCATCCCAACCGGTTTTGAGGAAGCGGGCGCGGCGTATAAGGATGGCGGAGAGCGAGTAGCCGCGAAGGTCATCAGTGTGGATAATTCTACTGTAATTAATACCGGACTGGTGCAGGCGGGAGAGCAGACCTGCGAGGTCACGCTGCTTGCGGGCAGCCATAAGGGAGAAACATACTGGGCGAGCAATAAGCTGAACGGCTCTCTGGAATCGGACAAGATCTATGAAGAAGGCGACCGGGCGCTGGTTCTGGTCAGCTTTAACGACGATGAGGTGTCTTCCGTCAGTATGATTGACCATTACCGCATGGATCTGGAATTCCTGCTTCTGGGGGCATTTTTCCTGTTTCTGATCCTTTTTGCCAGGGGAACGGGGCTGCGCGCAATTCTGTCGTTTGTATTGTCGGTGCTGGCAATCTGGAAGGTGCTGGTACCCTGCTGCCTGAAGGGGATGGATCCGATCCTGGTGGGCGGCGCGATCACCGCCCTGCTGACGCTGATGATTATCGCCCTGGTATTTGGATTTGACCGGCGCTGCTTTGCGGCTGTGACTGGCGCTCTGTCCGGGCTGGCACTTACCTGTGTGCTTGGTATTCTCTGTACTTCGACCTTCAAGGTGCAGGGCGCGGTGATGTCTTTTTCGGAAACTCTGCTCTACAGTGGTTATGAAAACCTGAACCTGACCCGTATTTTCATGGCGAGCATTTTTGTCGGATCTTCGGGGGCAATGATGGATCTGACGGTGGATATCACCGCCGCGGTCAATGAAGTGACGCAGAAGCGGCCGGATCTTTCCCGCTGGGAAGCCGCCGTCTCTGGCATGCATGTCGACCAGGCGGCGATGGGGACGATGACAACGACACTGCTTCTGGCGTATTCCGGCGGGTATATCGCGCTTCTGATGGTGTTTATGGCGCAGGGAACGCCGATTATCAATATTCTGAATTATAAATATGTAACTTCTGAAATCATCCACACGCTGGTTGGTTCTTTTGGACTGGTACTCGC
>JAJPXX010000049.1 GCA_021205225.1 Lachnospiraceae bacterium | reverse complement strand
TCGATAAAATCTACGTTTTTCCCAAGTTTAAATTTTCTTCATGAAACAACCCTGCTGCCTCTTGACAAGACGCAGAAATAGCAGTACCTTATAGCCTGTACAATTTAACAAATGCTTTTCTCTTATTCAGAGTGGTGGAGATACATAGGATCTGTGAAGCCACGGCAACCCCGGTGCAGTTTGTCTGACACGATTTGTTTATCGAGATGGTAAACGTGATTGTCAGTGAATGCCAGTCGGAAGGTGCCAACCTGAGCGAGTCAACTCGAACAATAAGGGGATTTGATGATTGATATTGAGTCCGCCTTTTTGGCGGACTCTTTTGTCGAAAGAGAAAAACATATATGAGATAAGAAAGGATGAATAGGATGGATCGATTTTTATTTACTTCTGAGTCTGTAACAGAGGGACATCCGGATAAGATCTGCGATCAGATTTCGGACGCGATTCTGGATGCGCTGCTGGAGCAGGATCCGATGAGCCGGGTGGCCTGCGAAACGGCGACTACAACCGGCCTGGTGCTGGTGATGGGGGAAATATCCACAAAGGCTTATGTGGATATCCAGAAGATTGTGCGCGATACGGTGCGCGAGATTGGATATACGAGAGGAAAATTTGGTTTTGACGCGGATACCTGTGCGGTGATTACGGCGATTGATGAGCAGTCGCCGGATATCGCGATGGGTGTAAACAGGGCGCTGGAGGCGCGGACCGGAGAGAGCGCGGAGCTTGGCATGAGCGATGATGAGATCGAGGCGATCGGCGCGGGAGACCAGGGCATGATGTTTGGGTATGCGACGAATGAGACGGAAGAGTATATGCCGTATCCGATCTCGCTGGCGCATAAGCTGGCGCGTCAGCTGACGAAGGTGCGCAAGGACGGTACGCTGAAGTATCTTCGCCCGGACGGAAAGACTCAGGTGACGGTGGAATATGACGAGAATGGAAAGCCATTCCGCCTGGACGCGGTGGTTTTATCTACGCAGCATGACCCGGAGGTGTCACAGGAGCAGATTCATGAAGATATCAAAAAGAATGTGTTTGATGTAATTCTGCCGCCGGAAATGGTGGATGAGAATACGAAGTTTTTTGTCAATCCGACCGGGCGCTTTGTCGTGGGCGGACCGAACGGGGATTCCGGACTGACCGGACGCAAGATTATCGTAGATACTTATGGCGGGTACGCACGGCATGGCGGCGGCGCATTTTCCGGTAAGGATTGCACGAAGGTTGACCGTTCTGCTGCTTATGCGGCACGCTATGTGGCGAAAAATATTGTCGCGGCGGGACTGGCGTCGAAATGCGAAATTCAGCTTTCCTATGCGATCGGCGTGGCGCGTCCGACTTCCGTCATGGTAGATACCTTCGGAACCGGGATGGTTTCGGATGAAAAACTGACTGAAATCGTTCGTGAGAACTTTGATCTGCGTCCGGCGGGCATTATAAAAATGCTCGATCTGCGCCGCCCGATTTATAAGCAGACTGCGGCTTATGGGCATTTCGGCAGGAATGATCTGGATCTGCCGTGGGAGAGAACTGACCGCGCGGATGTGCTGCGGAAGTATTTGTAGTAAAATGGTATTGAAACTCATTGAAAAGGAAGCTGTGGCATACATAGCTTCTTTTTTATAAAAAATTTAGAATTATCCAGCTTTCTTTAGATGAAATGCAACATTGTGTATGCTATACTAGGGAAGCAGGTCATGGATATCGCTGTGACTGTGTTATGAGGGAGCAGATGGCCGGAAATCAGCGATTCGTACAGGAATCCGGTATTTCAGCCATACAGATAAGGGTGAGAAAATGAAATTAAAGACCAGGCTGGTCATAGCCTTTTTTATCATTATCATGGTGCCGGTTCTGATGTTTGGCATCATTATGCTGAGCTTTACGAGATACCGTGTCGTGCTGGAGAATAATTACGGGGTTACAGTTACGCTGGACAGCATCGCTAATTCGATGAAGATCATCAGCAATTCCACGCAGGAGATCTTTACGGAATTACAGGAGCAGGTAGCGGAGGATGTAGAAGTATTTCTGGACACGGAATATCTGGATGAGATCAATGCGGAGCTTTCGGAGCGTTACTCTTATCTGGTTGTGCGGGTGGATGACGAATTGTATTATGACGGTGCAGATGAGGAGGAGAATGCGGCTATTCTTCTGGAGGATCTGCCTTCCTATCGGGAAGCGGGGGAGAGTTCGGAATCCAGCACTTATATTGGCGAAGATTCGCAGGCATTTGTCCGGCAGCTGGATGTGTTGTTTGAGAATGGTTCGGAAGGGACGATTTTTATCATTTCTCCGGCAGGACGGATTATAAAGCAGACCATGAAACTGTTTCAGGATCTGCTGATTGCGGTGGCGGTAATTCTTGTTTTTACTGCGTTTATCATGATTATCTGGATTTATACGGGAGTCAATGTTCCGCTGAAAAAGCTGAGCGAGGCTACGCACCGGATTAAGGAGAAGGATTTTGATTTTGAGATTGAAGTAAAGGGTCACGATGAGATCAGTATGCTTTGCCGTGATTTTGATGATATGAGGCGGCAGCTGAAGACGCAGGAGGAAGAAAAAGAGTCCTTTGACCGTCAGAGTAAGGAACTGATCAGCAATATCTCACACGACCTGAAGACGCCGATCACAGCTGTGAAGGGTTATGTTGAGGGGATCATGGACGGCGTTGCGGACACGCCGGAGAAAATGGACCGCTACATCCGCACGATCTATATCAAGGCAAATGATATGGATCGGCTGATTAACGAGCTGACCTTCTACTCCAAGATTGATACAAACCGCATTCCCTATAACTTTAATAAGATTGACGCTGTTGAATATTTTGACGACTGTGCCGAAGAGGTAGGTCTGGAGATGCACGAGCGGGAGATCCGTTTCTCCTATATCAATAATGTAGAGATTGGCACTCTCGTGATCGCCGACGCGGAGCAGCTCAAGCGTGTGATCAACAATATTATCGGTAATTCCATCAAATATATGGACAAACCGAAAAAAGAAGTGCAGCTGCGCGTCTTTGACGCCGGAGATTACGTGCAGGCCGAGATTGAGGACAACGGTAAAGGCATCGAAAACAAGGATCTTGTGAATATCTTTGACCGCTTCTATCGCACGGACCTTTCACGTAACTCTTCCCAGGGGGGAAGCGGAATCGGCCTTTCCATCGTGCGAAAGATCATCGAAGATCACGGCGGCCGCATCTGGGCGACCAGTAAGGTAGGAGAAGGAACCACAATGCACTTTCTGATAAGAAAATATGTGCTTAATAATTCTGCACAGCAGTGAAATGCAATGACAGCCGGAGCGAATTGATTCGCGGAGAGCTGTTATGAAACTATAAAAACAAGGAGGAATTTGTGTGAGCAAGATCTTAATTGTAGAAGACGAAGACGCAATCGCTGATCTGGAGAAGGATTATCTGGAATTGTCAGGATTTGAGGTTGCAATTGAAAACTCCGGTGAAAAAGGCCTGAGACGTTCCCTGGAGGAAGACTATGATTTGATCATTCTGGATCTGATGCTTCCGGAAATCGATGGTTTTGAAATCTGTCGGCAGATTCGTGAGAAAAAGAATCTTCCTATTATAATGGTCTCCGCAAAGAAGGATGACATTGATAAAATCCGCGGTCTCGGACTGGGCGCGGATGATTATATGACCAAGCCCTTCAGCCCGAGTGAACTGGTAGCGCGTGTAAAAGCACACCTGGCACGCTATGAGCGTCTGGTCAACAGTAATATCCAGGAGAATGACATCGTTGAAATCCGCGGGATCAAAATCGACAAAACCGCGCGCCGTGTGTGGATCAACGGCGAGGAGAAGAACTTCACAACCAAAGAATTTGATCTTCTCACATTTCTCGCTCAAAATCCAAACCATGTCTTCACCAAAGAAGAGCTCTTCCGTGAGATCTGGGATATGGAATCAGTCGGCGATATCGCGACTGTAACCGTACACATCAAAAAAATTCGTGAAAAGATCGAGCGGCAATCCTCTAAGCCAGAATACATCGAGACTATCTGGGGAGTCGGGTATCGGTTCAAGATGTGAGATAAGGTAAGAGCCCGCCGGAAGGCGGGCTCCTGGTGATATGCAGGGTTACGTATGTTTTCTCCTTTTTCTTTTTCCCTGCTTTTCAATGATTGAAAGCAGGCGTT
>JAJPXX010000022.1 GCA_021205225.1 Lachnospiraceae bacterium | reverse complement strand
ATTTATATCTCGCTGCGTATTTTACTCAGGCACGAGTCTCACTATAATTCCAAATTATGTCTCCGGTGTGAAAAAAAATCGAACGAAGTATGTTTGAATATAT
This sequence comes from Lachnospiraceae bacterium, assembly GCA_021205225.1. Classification (GTDB taxonomy): domain Bacteria; phylum Bacillota; class Clostridia; order Lachnospirales; family Lachnospiraceae; genus Choladousia. The sequence continues at coordinate 4,090 of JAJPXX010000022.1, read as the reverse complement.
GTTTCAGAATAATAATTTCCGATTGACTTTTTGGAAAATCAGCTATAAAATCGAAAGAAATAAGGACAGGGACGTCAGGTTTGCGCTTGGTGTCTCTGTCCTTTTCTGTTTACGTACAGGCGCGCGGCTGTTATGATTCCAGCCGCGCTGCCCTGTATACATTACATAATACCGCCCAGTCAGTCATGATTCTGACAACTGCTATAGAGAGGAGGAATTGTTCTTTATGGATTCGATCGACCATAAAATCCTGTTAGCTCTGAAAGAGAACGGACGCCGCAAGGCTTCTGACATCAGCCATGAAATCCACCTTTCGGTCTCCTCTGTAATCGAACGCATCCGGAAGCTGGAAGCCTCTGGCATCATCCAGTCCTACACGGTTATCCTGGATGATAACAAAATTGGCAATGACCTGACCGTGCTGATGGAAGTCAGTCTGGAGCATCCGCGTTTTTCTGACCCGTTTGTCCGTTACATCCGCACAAACCCGCACATCATCTCCTGCTATTATCTGACAGGAGAATTTGACTATATGCTGAAAATCTGCTGCCGCTCCTCCCGGGAGCTGGAGGAAATTCACCGTGAAATCAAGCAGCAGGAGGGTGTACGCCTGACAAAAACACATTATGCACTGAGCACGGAAAAAAACAACTATTCTTCCATGCCGGATTTTGAGGAGGAGAACAGCTTTATAAGCGCCGCATCCGGCTCGCGCGGACAGGTATGAGGCGAAAAACCGCCCCATACTCAAATCCGCATTACAGGATTATTTTTCCTCCGCGGCCTGCTTTACCGCCATATGGTTAATCGCAGTCAGCAGCGCGTCTACCGAAGCCCGGATGATATCAACATCAAGTCCGGCTCCCCAGTGGAGCGCTCCGGTCTTTTTCTCACGGATGCCGACGTAGGCAATCGCACGGGAGCTGGAGCTCTGTTCAAGCGCATGTTCTTCGTAGGTAACCAGATCATACTCCAGGCGGAAATGCCGCTTCATTGCGTTGCTTACCGCATTCAGACGGCCGTTGCCGGAGGCTTTGATCACGTTTGTCTTGCCATCACAGGTCACCGTCACTTCCGCAATGATGCCGTTATGCTGCTTGAAATGCATCTCCGGGATGCTGTACGGCTCGGTAATGTTTTCGAACTTGTCCTTGAACAGCTGGAAAATCTCTTCCGGCAGCAGTTCCTTATGCAGCTCGTCAGAGACGCCCTTTGCCGCGTATCCCATCGCTTCACGCATCTTCTTCGGCAGACGGAGGCCATAATTCTGCTCCAGAATATAGCCGACGCCGCCCTTGCCAGACTGGCTGTTGATGCGGATAACGTCCGCATCATATGACCGCCCGATGTCCGTCGGGTCAATCGGCAGATATGGAACCGTCCAGGTATCGCAGTGATGCTCCTCACGATATTTCATACCCTTCGCGATCGCGTCCTGATGGGAACCGGAGAATGCAGCGAATACCAGAGCGCCCGCGTACGGACTTCTCTCATCCACTTTCATACCGGTATATTTCTCATACGCTTCCGTAATCTTTGTCATATCATTGAAATCCAGCTGCGGGTCTACGCCCTGCGCATACATATTCATACCAAGCGTCACGATGTCTACATTTCCGGTTCGCTCTCCGTTTCCAAACAGAGTCCCTTCGATACGATCCGCTCCTGCCAGCATACCCATCTCCGCGTCAGAGATGCCGCAGCCCCTGTCATTGTGCGGATGCAAAGACAGAACCACATTCTCACGATACTTCAGATGCTCATTCATATACTCAATCTGACTCGCATACACATGCGGCATAGACATCTGTACCGTACTCGGCAGATTGATAATCGCTTTGCGGTCTGCGGTCGGCTTCCAGACGTCCAGCACTGCGTTGCACACCTCCGCCGCATACTCTACTTCCGTACCGGTAAAGCTTTCCGGGCTGTATTCAAAGCGGTACTTTTCCCCTGCTTCATCAGTGAGCTGCTGCAAGAGCTTCGCTCCGTCCACCGCTATCTTCAGAATCTCCTCCTTCGACATATGAAATACCTGTTCACGCTGCGCCAGAGAAGTCGAATTGTACACATGTACGATCGCATTCTTTGCGCCTTTCAGTGCGTCAAAGGTCTTGCGAATGATATGCTCCCGCGCCTGAGTCAGTACCTGCAGCGTCACATCATCCGGCACCAGATCCTCCTCAATCAGGCGGCGCAGAAACTGAAATTCTGTATCCGAAGCCGCCGGAAAACCGACTTCTATTTCCTTAAAACCAACCTCAACCAGGAGCTTAAAAAAGCTGATCTTCTGATCCAGGGTCATCGGCACCACCAGCGCCTGGTTGCCGTCACGCAGATCCACGCTGCACCAGACGGGCGCATGATCCACATACTCCTTTTCAGCCCATTTCATGCATCTTTCAGGGGGCATAAAATACTGGCGGGTATACTTCTTAGGGTTCATCATAATGTTTGTCTCCTTCCTGTACGGTTTCAATGATTCAAATTTGCAAAGCAAGCCCGCAGCGCCTGCTTTTTCCTTTTGCTGCTGCTTCACCGGATTCAAAACAGCAGGCCACAAACCCGTTTGCTTCGCAAACTATTCGCTGCTTGCGCAGCTACTGTTTGTGGCTGATGGGAGATTCTCTCCCATCCCAAAAGGAAAACTCAGTCTTATGCGAGCAAGCTCGCAACGCCTGCTTTTTCCTTTTGCTGCTGCTTTAAATCTTTTACACAAAAAATCCGCCTCTTACGGCTGCTGCCAGAAGAGACGGAAGATTACAAAACCTTTCGCGGTACCACTCTCATTTATGATCGCTCATACACTCAACGGACACGGACTGCTCCGTGGACTTCATCTATCATCTTATCACAGATCATCCATACCTGTCAGTCTTATATCCTTCCCATGGTAACGGTCGGGTGCCGTCTGTGTCTACTCTGCTTTTTGCTGCTCAGACTCGTAAAACTATCATTTTAAAAGTCTGAATCCACAAAAGATTTCGGACAGCCGCTCGGGAGCGAGTTCCTCTGATCTCTCCTGATGCCTCGCACCATACGGCATCTCTCTGAAAAAAGAAAACCAGCATACTATTCTCCGTCAACGCATTTTGCAATGTTGTTTTTCAACTTCCCGTAGTTTAACATTGAAAAATGCTTTTGTCAACTACAAAATGTTACTCTGTCGGCTAACTCTGTTGGCTGATTCTGCCGCCAGCCCCGTTCATGGTTATTCATTCTCATCCGGTTCCGGAGAATTCAGGATCGACCGAACCATCTCCATAATCCCGGCAAAAGAAATCTGACAGTCCCCGCCAAAGATCTGAACCGGCACATGCTTATCCATCCCGTAGATTGCAGTGCGGCAGTTATGCTCTATATCATACACAATCACTTTTTCCAGCCTCAGATCTATCACCCAATATTCCCGGACGCCCGCACCGATATATTTTGCCAGCTTAATTGTAAGATCCTTCCGCTCACTCGAAGGTGACAGAATCTCAATCACCAGATCCGGAGCACCGTAAACACAGCGTTTGATGATCTTATCTCTGTCGCAAATGACCAGCACATCCGGCTGAACCATCGTCCGATCATCACAATCCAGCTGCACATCCACGGGTGCCGAATAAGCAAAGCATTTTCCTCCATGCGAATTGATATAATTCTTCAGCTGAAATGTTATTTCAGTAGCTGCAGTTTGATGGGCCATATTCGGAGCAGCCATATCGTAAATCACTCCATCAATCAGCTCGACCCGCTGATCGTCCGGCAGTGCGTAATAGTCCTCCAACGTATATTCTCCCTGGCGTTTTGAAGCATACTTTAGACTCGCTTCCTTTACCATATCCTTTTCTGAGACAGTTTCCCGCATGACATATAGCGGCTCCTTTTTTATTTCTTTTTTCTCCTGGACACTCTCTTCGTTCTCCTGTATATCTTTTTGTTTTTCTGTCTGAATTGAACATTCTTTTTCCATAAGAATTCTCCTCCATCACTGATTTTTCGTGCTGTTCCCCGCAATCAATTATACAAATGCATATTATCACATAGCTTTAATTGTGTCAATATGTTTCTAAAATTATAATGGCGCATTTTAATCTAAATA
>JAJPXX010000226.1 GCA_021205225.1 Lachnospiraceae bacterium | reverse complement strand
GAACCAATCAGATAACCAGCATCGGTCGTGACTACGGTCATCAGGCACAAAACAAGCGTGCAGGCGATAGCCAGAACTCGATTCGATTTCAGGCTCTGCTTCATCAGCGGCCAGGAAAATATTTTTGTAACTTTCATTATTGTCTGATCTCCTTCCGATATATATTCATGAAGTATTCTTCAAGATCCTCATGTGTCTCATCAACTGCAATCACCGGCAGTCCTTTCGTCGCTTTAATCGCGCGGTCGGTCTCTGCAGCAGGAATAGCAAATGATAACACTTTCTTTTCCTGTTCATCCACGGCTGCCTCCGGAACTCTCTGTGCATATTCCTGCGCAGCTGCTTCACTGGCAAACGTAATCCGGAACATTCTCGGCGTGTCGTGGCGCAGCTTATAAAGGCTCAGTACATCCTTAATTTTACCGTTCCCAATGATGGCAACCCGATCGCAAACATCCTCGATTTCCTCAAAAATATGGCTGGACATAAAGATGGTCCTGCCTTTTTTCTTTTCCTCACGAACCAGCTCCAGGAAAGTCTCACGCATCAGCGGATCCAGGCCGGTGGTCGGTTCGTCCATGATCAATATTTTCTTATCACCCATCAGTGCGGCTACAATCGCCGTCTTCTGCTTCATTCCTTTGCTCATGCGTTTCAGATTGGCGGACGGGTCCAGACCCAGAATGTCGATCAGATGATTCATATAGGTAAAATCCTTCACGCCCAGGAACTGCGCCTGCACCTTAAAAAAATCCGTGCCGGTGGGCAGATCCGGAAAAGCGATCTCTCCGGGAATGTAGCTGACATCCTTCATCACCTCCGGTGCCTGCTTCCATGGATTCAGCCCGTTCACCAGCACCTCGCCGGAATCCGGCTTCAAAAAGCCCATCATATGACGGATAGTCGTTGTTTTTCCAGATCCGTTGGTTCCAAGATAGCCGAACACCTCGCCTTCCTGGATGTCAAGAGAGATGTCAAACACACCGCGGTTATCTCCATAATCCTTCGTCAGATTTCTCACAGATATCAGACCTGTACTCATGCGCTCACCCCCTTAAAATGATGACCGGTATCGTAGAAGCCCATGAAATAGTCTTCCAGAGTAAACGGGATCTCAATGAAATTCGCAACATTATAATCGCATAGACAGGTCATTAACTCGCCAACCCGGTCTGCTTCCATCTGCACTCTCGCGCGGAGCTTCCCTTTGTTCTTCGATGTGAACCGGAACGGCTTCTGAACAAACGCCGCATAAGAAGCCTCGTCTGAAAAAGTCACTCGATAGATGCGGTCATGCTTCTGTTTCAGTTCCTTCGACTTGAACTCGGAGACAATTTTTCCGTCCCTTATGATCGCAATGCGGTCGCAGGTGGCATCCACCTCATGGAAAATATGGGAAGAGAGGAAAATCGTCTTGCCCCGTTCCTTTTCTTCTTTTACAAATTCTATAAAGGTCTCCTGCATGACCGGATCGAGACCGGAAGTCGGCTCATCCAGGATCAGGATATCCGGATCCTGCATAAAAGCCGTAACGACAGCGAGTTTACGCTTCACGCCCAGGCTCATCCGTTTGATGCTGACATTGGGATCCAGATCAAACTTCTTAAGCAGCATCTTCAGATAGCTGTCATTCTCCACATGGCGCATCTGTCCCATCATGCGCAGGAAACCGGTTCCTGAGAGCCCCGCCGGCAGCGTTACTTCTCCTGGAAGATAACCAACCGTATTTTTCAAAGTCGCGCTGTTCTTCCAGCTGTCCATTCCGGAGATCGCCGTACTGCCCTTCTCAGGTTTCGAAAAACCCATCAAATGACGGATTGTCGTGGTTTTTCCGGCGCCGTTCGGGCCAAGGAAGCCATAGCATTCGCCTTTTTCAACTTGTATCGATACATCGAACACCCCGCGGCCATGGCCGTAGTCTTTTGTCAGATGATCTACAGAAATCACTGTCATAAAATTCCTCCTTGATTTTTCCAACATTTTGTTGTACGATGCATTATACATACCTGAAAAACAAATTTCAACCATCAGATTTTCAAAATCTGTCGGATTTTTGTGACGGAGGAAAGTAAATGAAAAAGCAATCAGAGACGACCAAAAGGACGCGCCGAATCTTCATTGACGCCTTCTGGGCACTGATAAAAGAAAAGCCGATTTCCAAAATCGCAGTCAACGAACTTACAAGGCGCACATCCTATAACCGCGGTACATTTTATGAGTATTTTATAGATATTGATGACCTGGTCGCAAATGCAGAGGCAGACCTGTTGGACGAGCTGAAGCAGGCGATTCGTCAGGTTATGCCGGAATCTGGCTCTGGGAATACCATAACCCAGAGGGCTTCTGAAAAGGCGGATTCTCTGGAAAACCTTTTTCAGATTGTTTTTAATGCTATGAACGAAAAAATCTACCTGCTGCTTGGGCCAAATGGAGACTCTGCTTTTTTCCCAAAAGTAAAATCCGAGTTACTCCCTTTGGTGGAAGATTATCTTCCACTCCCTGCTGATTCGCCGTATTTTGATTATCTGTTAGACTACGTAAATTCTGCGATGTTCAGCATTTTGCAGCTGTGGAATGAAAGAGGGAAGGATCTGCCTGCCGAAGATGTCAGCGCATTAATGCAAAATCTGGTGCTGCGCGGCCTGACGGCATATCTACAGGAAACCAACGACCCATTCCGCCTTAATCCATAATCGAGTAGGGTGATTTTCCCTACTCGCCGCGCGGTTGCTGCGTGCCGGTGGCACGCGTTTAGCAACGACTGGAGCGGCAGCGGAGACGCATCCAGCGCCAGCTGGAAAACTTCCATACGCGCCCCTGCGCATTAAAAATCCCCGGGAATGCTCCCGGGGAGAAATTCTGTCACTCAATCGTTACATGGTTCTTTTCTTCAACTTTTTTCCAGAGCTTCAAAAAAGGTTTTGTACATCAATCCGGAAAACCCTTTCCGGACCGAAATCTCGTAATAATCTTCATTGTTCATAGAAAAAAGGAGTATCCCTTTGTTACGGGTATCCATGCGTGAGATTTTTTTCAATGGAAATTCATACTCCCCTACCGACAGTTTTGCCCTGTTTAAGATCAGAGTTCCTGACTCACACAGGTGCCGTTTATGATCATCGGCAATACGAAACAGTCTGGCATTCAGGTTTGATATTTTAAAATTTACATTGTCCTCAACAAGTTCTGTCACAAATCCCATCTGCCAGCGGTTCCACTCCCAGATTGTGCGGAATCGACCGCCCTCGATTTTTCCAAAGCCATTATATCCCCACGTCTTCCCACACCCATGGCAGCAGATTTTACTTCCTTTTCCCCTTATTTTCCCCAGTGCACCGCACTCAGGACAGGCATAAAGCACATAATGGATACCCTTCGCACTGCGATGACAGGCTTTTTCGGTAATGGAATCAGGTTGTTCCACATACAGATCCTGATTAATCCGCGCCACAATCTCCTCCGGAGTCATATTATGCAGCATTTCTTTTGTATAAACGCCTTTTAACTGTGCAGAGACATTGCCTCTGCATAATCTGCTGCTCCACCGTGGAACGATCTCATAAGCACCAGTCACGGAGACGGTCACAACCGTGCACTGTAATGCCCTGAAAAGTTTTCCATTTACAGGAGCCAGTGGTGCCGTCGTTCCATCATAGGTAATGTTCCCTTCCGCAAACATACAGATATAATGCCCTGTTTTCAAACTCCGGGATATTTCAAGGATGGTTCCCGCATTCATTTTCCCTTTGGAACAGGGAATACTGCGGAAAACATCGACTGCCAGAAAGTCCGCAAGCCTGTGACGAAGCAGGTTTTCCCCAGTCACATAACAAAGAGGCTGGTCCACAGACATTGCCACAATCAGAGGGTCAAAATAACAGGTATGATTGACCACCACAAGACAGGGCTCTTTCGGCAGACTGATTTCATCTTCCTTTTTCATTCCAAAAAGATAGTGGCAAACGGGTCCTGCAGCCGCTTTCAATGCATGGTATAATTTAAAATATCTCTGTTCCTTTTTATCGTTCGTCTTCATTTTCATTTACCAGAATTCTTAGCAGTGCTGACCGCAGGGAAAGCTACTGCTTTTCTATGTCATAGATGTGTTATAACTATTGTACCTATATGTGTCAAGAGACATCATCTCATTTTATAATTTTTTCAGTTGTTTTTACTTGTATATGCGTTATAATACAG
>JAJPXX010000080.1:20843-21224 GCA_021205225.1 Lachnospiraceae bacterium | reverse complement strand
CCGATTCCCTCCTCCCAATTTTTCATTGAGTGAGAAAAATCACAGGAAGTTAAGAGATTTGTATAGCAGTCAAAACCCTCGATAAAATCTACGTTTTTCCCAAGTTTAAATTTTCTTCATGAAACAACCCTGGCCGGATTATGAATAATTTTTTCCGAAGCGGATAAACTTGGATAGACAGTAAATAATGGTAATGCATATGACAGCCCCTGCGTGGTCAGAGCTTATCTGACGCAGGATGCCGAAAGGATTCGCAAGCAGCCCCCAGAAAGGAAACGGAAATGTCTGTGCTCGCGTGTTTGAAAAAAAGTCTCAAGGCGGGGGGGGGGGGGGGGGGGGGGGGGGGGGGGGGGGGGCGGCGGCGGGGGGGCCGGGGGGGGG
>JAJPXX010000080.1:3474-20833 GCA_021205225.1 Lachnospiraceae bacterium | reverse complement strand
ATCCCCCCGCACGGTTCCAGCCGGATCTCTCCGCTTCTTCCCTGCCGCTCTGCCCCCCGCTGCTTAACCAGCTGCTTGAAAACGCCAACAGCTGCAAAAAGACCGGTTTTCCTTCCCCCTCTTCTGCTCCCGTGATCCTCTGCATCGGCACAGACCGGCTGATCGGTGACAGTCTCGGGCCGCTCACCGGCAGCCTGTTAGAAAAAGAGGCTGGAAAATCGTTCTATGTCTACGGCACACTGGATGATACCGTACATGCATGCAACCTGACCAGAACGCTCTCCCGCATCAAAAAAAAGCATCCCTGCAGCACGGTAATCGCTGTGGATGCTTCTCTTGGCACGGAATATAAAGTGGGGTCTGTTTTCATCCGTCCGGGCAGCCTGAAACCGGGGCTGGGCGTTTGCAAGGATCTGCCCGCCGCCGGAGATATCTCCATCACCGGCATCGCCGGCGTACAAAACAGCCAGCCCTATCTCACATTGCAGACCACCCGCCTGTCCCTGATCATGGCAATGGCGGAGGAAATCTGCGCGTGTATCCTGGCGGTATGCAGCTAAAGTTCCACCCGCCCCTCCAGCGCGCGCAGCAGGGTCATCTCATCTATGTACTCCAGATCCCCGCCAACCGGAACCCCGCTCGCGATACGGGAAACCTTGATACCGGTCGGCTTGATCAGCTTGCTGATGTACATGGCCGTAGTCTCACCCTCAAGGCTGGAATTGGTCGCAATAATGACTTCACTGACGTCCCCTTCCAGGCGCTTGATAAGCTCCTTCAGACGAATATCACCCGGTCCGACTCCAAGCATCGGCGAAATCGCACCGTGCAGTACATGATAAACGCCCTCGTACTTTCCCGTCTTCTCATATGCGGCGAGATCCCGCGTCGTCTCGACTACCATGATTGTCCTTTTGTCCCGCGCCGGATTGCTGCAGATCGGACAAATCTCCTGATCCGTCAGCGTACAGCATTCCTTACAGTAGCGGACATTCTCCCGCGCGTCCATGATCGCTTCCGTGAGCTGCTTTACCCGATCCTCAGGCATATGAATGATGTGAAACGCCAGCCGCTGCGCAGATTTGCTCCCGATTCCCGGCAGCGCGGAAAGCTGCTCGATCAGCTTCGACATCCGTTTTCCGTAGTAATCCATCAGAATCCGAACCCTCCAAGTCCGCCCATGCCGCCGGTAAACTTCGACATCACAGCCGCTGATTCCTCATCCACCTTGCGCAGCGCCTCATTCGTCGCCGCCACAATCAGATCCTCCAGCATCTCGATATCATCCGGGTCTACGACCTCCTCCGAAAGCTTCACCTTTGTCACTTCTCTTTTTCCGGAAATCGTCACCTCGACCGCGCCGCCGCCTGCCGCCGCGGTAAATTCCTTCTCCTCCAGAGCCTTCTGGCTCTCCTCCATCTGCTTCTGCATCTTCTGCGCCTGCTTCATCAGATTGTTCATATTCCCCGGCATTCCGCCCTGAAAACCGCCTCGCTTAGCCATAAATAACCTCCTGAATTTTCCTTTAAAATAGACTGCCCTCATTTTACTATAAAAACCTGCCCTGCGCCACTACATTTTACAGTAAAGGCGCCGTTTTCATACGTACTTTGCAATGCGAAGTGCTGTCCCGAATCGTTACAAAGCATCATCCACACCCCACAATATCATCTAATGAAAAGACTCGCAGTCTCTCCCCATCTGCCTCTTCTATAATTTTTTCATCAAATCCACTGGCAGAAAATAAGACATAATAAAAATCCGCATTCTTTTTTAATGGCGCCAGCTTCGCTTTTGTATCGAGGTACTCCGAATATCGGAAAACACTATTTTTAAATTTGCATTCTCCAACCAGGTATTTTTTCCCATCCTGGTCAAAAGCAAGCAAGTCGATTTCCGACTCCGCTATTGTCACATCATTCGCTTTGTCCATTTCATACGGATTTTGAGTGGATAAACCGTGCCGACGCTCATCGCAACGCACAGTGGTTCTGCCCCACCATCGTCCCATCCTTGCGTATCGGAACGGCATTTCATTCTTTTTTTGTAATTTTTTCACAAATTCCCTGCATACATCCTCAAAAGGAAGTGCTGCAAAATCAGACAATTCCGGTTCTATAGAGTACCGAAACACTCCCTCTGCGTCCCCATCTTCCAACAGAGACAGATTTGTAAACCCAAACCGATACCAAAAGCGAAAAAAATGATCCGTCAGCCGATATATGCCTCTCTTCGTGTTTGCTTTTTCTTTTATCTGAGAGTCCACAGAAAACTCCCTCTCTACAATGCCCAATTCGACAAGATTGCGCAGGTAGACACTGGTCTTTGCGGTATCATCAATCATTGATTTCTGGCTAATCTCGTTCAATCTTGTGCTGCCAAGGGCAACCGCTTCAATAATAGAATTATATATGGGTGTTTCTCTGAGCTCCTGATGAAGCAAAAATTCTACTTCACTGTATAAAACACAGCCCTTAGTCAGTATATTACGCTTAATATTCTCAGCAACGGACAGATTCGGATCCCACTGCTTCAGGTAATGCGGTACACCGCCAAGTATTGCATACGTGAGTATTTTATCCCGATTCGAGTAATTCGGAAAGAATTTAATTACATCATAGAAACTCATGGCTTTCATTTTATAGATTCCGGTAGCTCTCCCATAAAGGGGATTCTTTTCTGCCAGAAGTTCCTTCTCTATAAAACTCATAGCGCTGCCGCAGAGAATCAGCATTACATTGCTGTCTTTCCATCCCGCGTCCCATATATTTTGCAGGATCGACGGAATGCTGGCATTTGCCCGGCACATATATGGAAATTCATCCAAAACCACCAGTCTCTTTTGTTCTCCATAAGGCAGATCCATGAGCGCCCGAAATGCCCGTTCCCAATCAGGGAACACACTCAGATACCGCTTTGCCGGTATGTCTTCCGTTAATAGCTGCGCTGAAAATCTGGCCAGCTGAATCGGATCCGTACTCTGTGTGCAGGAATAAAAAAAATGCGGCTTGTTTTTACAAAACTCACGCAGCGTTTCCGTCTTACCGATCCGCCGCCTTCCATAAAGAACAATCAGCTGTCCCTTTTTTTCGGTATATTTTTCTTCCAGAAATCGCAATTCCTGTTCTCTTCCTATGAACATAAATTCCTCCTTTCCGGAGTCCGAAAACCTTTCCTAAATCACAATTTAGTAAATCCTGATTTAGTATTATTTTATTCCCATTTGTACAAAAAATCAAGCGCGATTTTTGTTCCTTTCATTCCATATCCATCGTTATAGGTCAGGGTGTGAACAGTAACTATCCATCACATAGCACAGCCCGACAGCGAGTGCCAGACTCACTGTAAATAGGAATCCGCAGCGTACAGTGCCGCGCCGAGCGCCCCGCACAGCTGTGCCTTGTCACTGATGAGCAGGGTTGTACCCAGACGGTCTTCTAGTGTCTTCACCAGACCCTGGTTCTGCGCCACGCCGCCGGTCATCATATAGGCTTCCTCTCCGCCGACTCGTTTCACCAGCGCCGCTGTTTTAGAGGCGACTGCCTTATTCAGGCCATGGACGATATCATCCGGCTTTTTATTCTGCGCAATCAGGGAAACAACCTCTGATTCCGCGAATACCGTACACATACTGGAAATAGTGATGTCTTCGTCCCAGCTAAGTCCCGCGCGGCCGATTTCATCCAGACTCATCTCCATCGTCCGGGCCATCATTTCCAGAAAGCGGCCGGTGCCCGCCGCGCACTTATCGTTCATAACAAAATTCTTCACAGAGCCATCCTCATCCAGCCGGATAACCTTGCTGTCCTGCCCGCCGATATCGACGACCGTGCGCACCTTCGGCTCCAGAAAATGCGCACCTCTCGCATGGCAGGTGATCTCTGTGATGCTCCTGTCGCCGATCTGGATCGCCGTGCGCCCATAGCCGGTCGTAACCACCCCGTCGATGTCTTCCCGCCCAAGTCCCGCTTCCTGAAGCGCACATTCCAGCGCGCGCTCCGCACCGATCGCCGCGCCCGCGCCGGTCGGCAGGATAATGCCCGCCACAATTTTCTTTTCCTTATCCAGAATCACGACATCCGTACTTGTAGATCCACTGTCAATCCCGGCAAAATATCCCTTGCCCATATGCGGCGTTCTCCCTTCATATAATCCATCTTCGCATGGTGCTTCCGGCCGACTGCCCTTACCCGATGCAGAAAGTCTGCCGTCCATGCCATCCGCCAATGCGCTCCTGCTGCCTTCCGCCCCGCGAATCACCTTCGCGATCTCCGGATTCAGACTCAGGCTCTCCGCAAACGCCTCCAGCCTCGTCAGCAGCTGCCCGCTGCTCTGCACCGTGTAGTCTGACTCAATCTTCAGAAGCGGCACATCCGTGTGCGACTTAATATCTGCATATTCAAAACTGTAAAAGTCACAGAACTTCACCGTATGATAAATAATTCCCGCGAGCGCAGGATCCTGATAAAGCTGTTTGCGCCCGGCGGCGTCCATCATCCGCATACAGGGAATCTGCCCGAGAAGTTCCCCCGCGTACCAGTCCATCAGGGCGTCAAAATCCGCCGGAAGCTCTCCCGCCGCCGTCAGATCACCGGCCTTTGCTGAATCTTTTGGCTCTGTCCTGTCACTTGCCGCTGCCAGGTCACTCTCTGGCGCCGCCTGGTTTTGAGACTCATCGTATGTCCAGGCTACCGACCGATTGTGCACACAGGTTTCGTTGACGACCGGTAACGGCATACTCTTTTCTGTCATCGCAAAAAGCTCGTCTCCCATCCGGGCGCCGAGCACCGCAATGTGCGGCACCTGCATGCGCTCCCGCGGGGCAAACGCTTTTCGAAAGGCTTCATAGTCAAAAGAGCGTCCCTTATACTCGCCGTATTTTTTTGCCAGATCCACAAGCTGCGCCGCCACCCGCTTCCGGCTGCAGGCATTCCCGCAGTGGAGCATATCTACCATATACAAAAAGTCCATCTGGCCCATGTCTTCCAGCAGGTCGTATACGCTGCGAATCGTGTCGCAGCAATTAACCAGCACCAGCTCTTTCACATCCCCGGCGAGCACTGCTTCCAGCACCGATTTGCCAAATCCGCAGATATTCGGATGCGCGATCTGATCCGCATAGTCAAAGCCCTCCGGCATATGATTCAGATTTTCACATTCTCCGCCAAATGCTGCCAGAAGCTCCAGCGGCGTATATTTACATCATAATATGTTTTACTCACAGTCTATTCCTCGCCGGGCAAAGCAAGCCCCGCCCCTACAGATTCGTTCTGCCATTTGTCTATATTTTATCATGATTCGAGCAACAAAAGGGTATGATACTACGGATTTCTCCGTGCTTCGCACTCACGAAATCCTGTCACCCCAGCATCTCCAGGAACGCCCCCAGCCGCGTGGCGGTCTGTCCCTCTCCGCCATGGCTCCGGTCACAGCCGTCCCCATCAAGAATCAGTGTCGGAAGCCCCGCGGCCTCAAAGCGCTTCTTTGCCAGCTGCGAACCGCCCAATGTGTGCTTGCAGCCCCAGTGGTTGAACCAGACGACGCCGTCCGCCTTCGTCTCCTTCGCGTGCCGGATTCCGGCGTCGATCCTGCGGATAATGCTGCCGTTCAGCGAATGATACACAAGCCGCATCGCCATATCCTCATACGGATCCTCCGCGTGATGTTCCAGGTCAATGACCTGCGCCAGCTCACAGCCGACAATCTGCGCACTCTCTTTCAGCAGAAAGACCTCCTTCACCGCCTCGGACCAGAATGGGATCGTATGCATCCAATATATGCGTTTTCCTCTTGCCGGTTCCGCTTTATTAAGCCCCGCAAGAAGCCTCCTGGTATATTTTTCCTCTTCCTTTGTTCCCAGCAGGATATTATTTGTCATGCCGCAGTACATCGGCGATACCAGGTCTTCAGGAATGTATTTGTCCACGCGCCATTTCTGAAACTGGTCATAATTCTCCAGCGTCCGCCTGCTGCGCGCCAGGCGCTCACGCAGACTTGCGTCGTCAATTTTTTTACCGGTATTTTTTTCAAGAAAAGCCCCCAGGTCGCGAAGCTGATCCGCCACATAAGCGACATTCGCGTCGTTCCGCCCCGCCGGAATATCAATCGCGAAGCATGGCACATCATACAATGCCGCCAGTTCCTTAAATGTCAGCAGGTTCGCGTCACAGGCCAGGCTGGTATAGACAATGCAGCGCGGCTTCGGAAGCAAGCCTCTCCTGGCCGCCCCGATAAAAGTCTTATGGTAGCTGCACAGCGTCTCCGAAATCCCGGAGTCCTCCGCTGTCTGCAAAAGCGCCCGCTCTGCCTTCGAGCCAGACAGATAACAGGAAAAACCCTCTACATTATATGGAGAAAGGCCAACCTCCTGCATCAGCTCACAGGGCGTAAAGATGCTGACCAGAATACTGTGCTCCGGATCCTTCAAAGGCTTTAACATGGTATCCATCATCAGGCGCGCCAGATACTGATCCGCCGAGGATAATTCCCGCTCCGGCGTAAGCCGGAGCTTCAGGTTCTGTGCCTCCCACCCTGTTTTCAGAAGCCCCCGCGCCCGCTCCGGGGCAGTCTCGCTCCACTTCTCTATATAATGACCAAACGTCTCTACAACCTGCAATTTTTTCATCCTTCCTGCGGGTAACGATTTTCCTTCGTTATCCCGCCTGAGATTTGACTCCATTCCAGGGCGAAAACACCTGTTCTTTCAGCGCAAATCACTTGCGCATTATACGACACTTCCGGAAATTTGTAAAGGCGAACGATGCGCTCCTATTCTGCCGAATGGTTACGACACGGCGCTTTTTCTCCCCGCCGCTGCTGCTCGTTTCATACATACCCAATAGTTGCGCTCCTCCGGATCACGGGCAGCGGCAATCTGCTCTGCCAGCTCTTCCGGCGCGGACATCCAGTCTCCGCGCACACGCCCCGCGTCCAGGCAGCGGTATGCCTCGCGCATGGTTTTTTCATCTGTTCCGGCACATACCAGGTCTTCCTCTACCTGCCAGGAAGCTTCGTCATACCCGTCATTCACAAAATCCCCTGTTTTTGCGTCAAACGCAAGCTCAAAAATCCGGCTGTCTCCAAGATCAGGAAGATAGCAGGCGTCTTCCGCGGTTTCCTCAATATGCAGATAATAAAGGGAAGCTCGATTCTTTCCTTCCTTTTTCCGGATAATACGCCCCAGACGCTGCGTTCTCTGCCTGTGCCCGGACGTCCCGGACAAGATAATGCCAATCGACGCATCCGGGATGTCTACGCCCTCATCCATCGACTTACAGGTAATAAGAATCCGATATTCACCAATGCGGAACCGCTCCAGATTGCTTCGGTTTGCCTGTTCCCCCATCCTTGAATGGCAGCGGCCGACCCGCCCTGGATATTGCAAATTCAAAGTACGGTATAATTCCTCCGCCTGTGCAATCCGCTCCCCAAAAACCAGAATTTTATCCCGTTGCCCAAGCAGCCGTATCAGCTCCTCCGCGCAGGAGAGCCTCGACGACGCCAGACACACCAGTTTCTTTCGTTTATAAGACAGATTCAGATAAATCCGCGCCAGGCGGCCAGCTTCCCGATTTTCTCCGCCCCCGCGCTGTACTCCTGATGGCTGCGCTCCCTGCCGCCGTCCGGAAGAAAACGATGCGCCCGTCATGCCGGTGCTGAGCCTGCGAAGCTCCTCAAAAAGCTCCCGCTGGCTTAACCCTTCTAAAAAAGGAGCCTTTTTCCTTAACACATCAAAACACCGCGTCATCTTATCGGTGATATCCTCATACTCCGCCATTTCCTCCGGCCAGAATGTCAGAGCGACATGAAATACATCGATCGGACAAATCGTTTTCATATCGGTCGCTTTCGCCATCCCATAAGAATAGATACGCGGTCCCAGCGATTCCGCAAGAATACGCCCGTCCATCCCCGAAGGCAGCGTGGCCGATAATCCCAGTGAATAATACGCCGCCTCTTCCCTGTTGATCCGGGTCAGAAATTCAAAAATCAGGTGATTTTCCCCGCTTGCATAGTGATGGCATTCATCTGCTATAAGAAAAACGGCTTCCCCGCTCTCCAGCTGTGCCAATATCTGCCGCGCCAGCTCATAACGGGCAGAATTTACCACATAAATCATATATTTACCATCCGCCGGATCCTTACGTCCGCCGCCGCGAAGCCCGATTCTCCCATCTCCCGCGGATTCCGTTTTTTCTCTTCGATGCCCCCGGAGAGCACTCGCCCATTGCCGCATCAGCGAGCTTGTGGGAACCACGATTTTCACCATTACTTTTCGCCCCAGCTTCTGCTCCAGCACGTCAATCGCGCTCAGGGCAAGTCTGGTTTTCCCGGAACCGGTGACCGCCTGAACCATGCCCCTTCCGCCATTTTCCAGCCAGCGCTCCAGGCATTCCTTTTGCCACTGATAAAGCGAATCCGGGCGCTCCTCTGGCACGGTCACACAGGAATCTTTCTTCACCTGCTCCGTCTGCGGCAAATTTTTTCTCATCTGTACTCTCCTTGTTACTGCTTACGCTTTTTCTCCTTCTATCATACTATCCCGGAAAAATTTTTCAAGCGGATTCCTCTTAACAGCCACGCTTTTCAGTAAAACCTTTCTTTTCTGCCGCTTTTTTTGATTCTCTTTCAAAACATTCTGTTGAAAAGTTCCTTCACTTCATATATACTTCATAATTAAGAATATAACTCGAATATACGCAAAGGATGAACGCATATGAATTACGAAGATCTCTACCAGGCTCTTTTGCCTGACGAAAAATCATTAAAAGATGGCATCGCCACCCTTCAAAAGCTCCAGAAAACGATCGTCCGTGAGACAGAAAGCGGCGATCTCAAATATCTTTCCAGAGACTTAAACACACTGGCGCAGACTGCTGCCGCTCTCTCGGCAACCGTTGAAAATCTGAGCAGCTCCGTTAACTCCTTTGACACGAAAGCTTACTTCGAAAGCGGCGACTTTGCTTCGCAGATGCTGGATATCTGCCATGAACAGAACGTAGACGTCCAGGGCGAATTTCCGGTTTACGAAATGTTCCCTCACCGTGTCAAACTGGATGTGGAAAATCAGGATGTCTATTTGGACAAAAAACGGATCCAGTGCGTGCGGCCGGCCAGTTTTGTAAAAACGGTAAAACTCAGCCAGGAAAAACTGAAGAAGGTCCGTTTCAACGCAGATGCTTTTGCCAGTGAACTGGAGGACGCTTATGATCTGGCCATGCTGAAGCTTAAGAAAAAGCCGGGCTCCGTTCTTTATCTGACAAACCTGTACAAATTTCTGACCCCCATGAGCCGATTCCGTAAGGACTATGACCTGCAGAGCTTTTCTTATGATATTTCACGCCTCTATGCGGAATTCATAGAGGGAATGAATACGACAAAAAGCGGAAGAACCTTTGATTTCGCGCCCGCGCATGAAAATAAAAAGGCCATCCGTATTCTTGACGCTTATGGACATGAACAGTTCCTGGCAACGATCCGCTTCTTCTGATCCCTGCGCCAGCGAATTAAGAATTTATGTTGTAGCTATTCAGGACAGTACCTCGCACTCGCTGCGAGGTACGTATGAAACCGTAAGCATTATAAGGAAAAATCCCATCGCGAAGTGATTTTTCCTTATATATTACTCTTACAGAAAGAAGGGTGAATATGCCAGAGTATGAATCGACAGCCGGCATCAGTTTTCTGACAGATTTCTGGCAGAAACAGTATCTTCAGGAATACATCCGCGACGGCGGAAGCAAGATAAAATTCGTGACCGGACGCCCCGGCAGCGGCAAAACACATTTTCTGCGGCTGATGACAGGTCTGGCGAAAGAGGAAAATTACAAAACAGTCAGCTTTTCCGCTAAAGATATCTGGATGCACGATTTCCGCGATATCTATGTGGAAATCATCAGCCAGTGCGATATTATGGACTGCCTGACGGCAGCCAGCCGGAACGTGATCCGGGAGATGGGGTATGATCCGGCCGAAATTCCGGAGGGAATGAAGTTTATCGACTATCTCTCCCAAAACGGCTTCGGCGATCCGATGACCCGGCGTGAAATCCGCTCTGTTCTGCGCCAGATTTTCCTGGAGAACCCGCTTCTGGATAACAATTTTGCCCTGGCCTGCAGTATGCTCACCGGCAGCGTTCTTGGCTACCCGATCCTCGAAGAACAGAACAAGGAACTGCTTCTCTCCTGGCTGAGGGCAGACCGTGATGTAAAGCTCGCGCAGCTGCGCGCCCTCGGGTTTTACCCGGCCAAGATTACCAAATACAACGCGCGGAATATGCTCCGCTCTCTGGCGGAGGTGATTCATATGGGCGGATATTCCGGTCTCTTTCTCGCGATTGACGATGTAGAAATCCTTATCAGCCGGACAAGCCTGGAGACGGTACACTACACGAAAATGAAGCGCGACGACACCTACGAAAGTATCCGCCAGCTGATCGATGATATCGACAGTATGCACCATATTTTCTTTGTTTACGCGTTTGACCGGGCGCTCATTGACAATGAAAATGCCGGTCTGAAGTCCTATCAGGCTTTGTGGAACCGGATTCAGAACGAAATCGTCGGCGAGCGCTTTAACCGTTTCTCGGATATGGTAGATCTGGATCGCCTGGCTGCCCAGGAATACACCCCGGACATCATTGTCGCTATTTCAGAAAGTCTGGCCAGACAAAAGCAAAACACGCCGGTGGTTCCTCTGGACAAAAAAGGCGCAAAGGCTCTGGCCGCACAGTCCCGCAACGGCAGCGTTGGCCTGGCGCAGCAGATTTTAAATGCGATGGAGGTGGGAAATAATGGCTGACACAAAATATAATTTCGAAGCCCGTCACATGATCGAAGCCCTGCGCTCCGGCGTCCCCTCCCGCGCAGTGGGCGCCTGCTTTTCCGAAGCCCGCCCTAAAATCATGAGAGAAATCTGCGGGCAGCTAGAACAGGTCAGTGAAAACCAGAAATCCGGCGGTAAGATTATCTGCGGCAAGTACGGTGAGGGTAAAACGCACCTTCTGAACACCATTTTTAACCTCGCCGGAGCAGACAACATGGTCGTCTCCTATGTCTCGTTGAGCAAAGAAACGCCAATGGACAAGCTGTACCTTTTTTATCAGAAAGCCATGCAGAACACCTATCTGCCCAGACGGCAGCAGCCCGGCTTTATGCATGAGGTGGAAAATATTTCCGCCAACAGTCCTATCGCCAATGAAATGCTGCTCTATGCGGCAAAACAACTGGAGACAGATAAGCTCTATTACCTGTTCCGCTCTTATCTGAACACAGAGGATTCGGATGAAAAGTTCATTCTCCAGGCTGACCTGGAGGGGGACTTCATGGCAAACGCCCCGCTGAAAAAAATTTACCGGCGAATCTTCAACCAGCCCGCGAAATATAATGTAAATTTCGTAAAGACCAGACACTGCGCGGATTACTTCAAATTTATGAGCCATCTGTTTCTACAGATGGGCTATCACGGATGGGTCATCCTCGTGGATGAGACAGAGCTGATGGGACGGCTCAGTAAAAAAGCCCGGCTGAACGCCTACAAAAATATGGCAGGCTTCCTGCTCCCGGAAAGCTGCCCGGAAGCGACCTTCACTTACTTTGCGCTGGCCTCCTCCTACCCGGAGGACGTTATCGAAGGCAAGCACGAGTTTGAAAGCCTGGAAGCCGCTTATCCGGAGCAGCCAGATTTACAGGAGCCGATGCGCACGGTCCTGAACCTTTTAAATGACGCGGAACAGCTTCAGCCTCTGACTAAAAACGAAATCAGCGAAGTGCTTCTGAAAATTCAGGACTTCCACGGACAGGCCTACGGCTGGTCGCCCAGTCTGTCCGCACGGACGCTTGCGCGCTCCACACAGTCCGGCGGCTACCTGCTCCGGACAAAAATCCGCGCCGCCATCGAGTTCCTCGACCAGCTCTACCAGTACGGAAAAGCCGGAAAAACAACTATCAATGAACTGGGCGAGGAAACCTTCGAAGAAGAGGTACCTCTGATCGAGGATGTCTGATCGAGATTCATTACCCGCCTCTGTGTGCATAACAAACAAACGGACTGTCGCAGATTTCCTGTTTTTCTCCACAGTCCGTTTTCTTATGCAGATAACTCTTGCACGCTCCCTTTCAGCCAAAATTTTCTCTTTGCAGCCTTCGATTTCTTCCATTTCGGAAATAATTTTTTAATGAATTTTCAATGACAAATATTTTTCGATATGTTACAATCAAATTAAATTTTTGTTCGAATTTATAACATTACATAACAGTTGACACTTTCTTAGAGGAAACACATATGGAAATCGAATTTCTCAGGGAATTTATCGTTTTAAGTGAAACCTGCAGCTTTCAGGAAGCCAGTGAACAGCTATACATCACCAACTCTACGCTCTCCAAACACATCCAGAAAATGGAAGCAGAGCTTGGACACCCTCTTTTCGAGCGCTCCACGCGCAGAGTTACACTGACCGAGATGGGACACATTCTTCAGGAAAGTGCAGGCAAGATTCTCGCACAGTATGACGAAGCGCTGATTCAGATGAATAAAGAAGCGGCAAAGGCTACCAATACCCTATCTGTCGCTTTTACAAATACCACCTTCCGCTATGGCGTTCTTGATACGATTCTGGCTTTCAAGCAGGAATACCCGGAGATCAATCTCCAGATCGCCGAACTGCAGGGGCCGCTTCAGAAATCCACATTTTTGGATCGGCAGGTCGAATTCATCTTCACAGGTGATAAAAGCTGGACTACAAAAGACATCTCACATCATATTTTTGCAAAAGAAGAAGTCGTGCTGGTCACATCTGCGGACAATCCGCTTGCGGAAAAATCCGTCCTCAGCCTCTCTGAGATCGCTGACGAACAGCTGCTTCTCCCGGATCGCGCTTTTTTGCAGGATCTCTTATTTGATGCGTGTACCAAAGCCGGATTTACGCCGAAGGTTCGAATGTATACCAATAATACACAGACTGCTTTCCAGTTAGCCGCAAACAATTACGCCAGCGCGATTTTCCCCCGCTCCTGTCTGGGGGAATACACAGGCAGTAAAGAAGTTCGCGCAGTGACATTTTATCCTGAGATCACGTTTGAGGTCTATATGCTGTATATGGCCAATAGACCTTTCTCCTCTGCCGGCGAGCTGTTTTTTGACTATGTCACCGCCTACGGCAGGGGCGATCAGTAACGAGCGGATTGTTACAGAATACTACCATTTTATACAATTTTCGCAGCAAATGCAAAGAACCGTATAGAAGAGTTCCATAAACACTATATAACTATCTCCGGAGGCTTATTATGAAAACGCTTTATTTACACATCGGAACACCAAAGACAGGTACTTCATCAATTCAGGCATTTCTGAGAAAAAACAGGAAGCTTTTAGCCAAACGCAGCTATGGTTTTCCTCTCATGCCGTTTACCTATCCCAGTGTACCCATACAGCGCAACGGTCATTTTCTGATGGTGACAAGCCCTTTTCTGGAAAAAACCTCTTCTGACAGCTATGCCGCCCCTCCAAAGACGAACGAACGCTGGAAGAAAAACTATTCGGAGGGACTTGCCACACTTCATCGCGAATTTGAATCTTATGACAATGTCATCCTGTCAGAAGAACGGCTTTGGAATGCCATTTATTATGACCCCATAAGTTTTCTGAGCTTCCTACCGGAGGATGCGGCGGCAAACAATTATTGTATCAAGATTGTTGTCTATCTGCGCCGACAGGATCTTTTCCTGACCTCCCTCTGGAACCAGAGAGTAAAAGCTACCAAATCCGGTGAGACACTTCCGGAATATCTGGATAATCTGGCTGTGCGAAAGCCATTGTATGCCGATTATGAGCAGACACTCCAGACGCTCTCGGATGTTTTCGGCACGGAAAATATTATTGTTCGCCGTTTTGAACCTGACTCCTGGATAGATCACTCGCTGACAACGGATTTTCTGGCAGCCATTGGCATGGATTACTCCCTTCGTTTCCAGCCGCCGAAGCATACCGCTAATCCCAGCCTGAACGGAAACGCCCTGGAAATACAGCGCCTCATCAACCGCTCTGAGCTTTTGTCAAACGCGGAAAAGCTCGACCTGTCCACTTATATGAAAGCAATCCCAGAAAGCACACAGGCTGGCCGTGCTTATCAGCATTTATCTGTGGAAGAGAGCGCCGCTCTCCTTGCGAACTACAGAGAAGGGAACAACCGCGTTGCCGAAATCTATCTGCGCGACGGTCTCCCGCTTTTTTCCGACGAAATCAGGGAAACTCCCATGTGGCAGCAGGAAAACAAAGAAATGCTGGCCGACACCATGCGCCTTTTCCTCACCGTGACACATGATCAGTACGTCAGAAATCAGAATCTGATCAAAGAAAACAATGCACTGAACAAAGAAGTCAAAAAGCTGCAGGTTTTCAGAGAAAAGGTGCAGCATCCCGCCCGCACCATAAAAAATAAAATCTTTAAAAACAGGTAAATTACTGCATATTCCGTCTCATTCTGGCAATCCTTTTATTATCACACGACCGTATCAGGAAAATCTGCCGTTCCATAGTGTGCGTCTTGTGCGGAAAACAAACTCCCATCCGTACCAGGCAGCCATCTGGCAGCATTACGCCTATACCGGCTCTGCGGAATGAAAGGATGAGGTGAACGAAATGAATAGACGGACATGGAAGGAATTTATCACAAAACGCAGCACGATCTGGACACTGAGCCTTTGCCTGGTCGGCGCAGTCGTCCTGGGAGGACTCGCTGCGGTAAACAGTTCCCGGAGGGAAGATGACGCACAGCCCGAAACCGGGACAGGCCAGGTCGCTTATCTGGAGGAAGATCTGGATTCCACAGATGACGACAGCCATATCTCTGCTGACGCATCGGATGACACAGACAGTATTCTGGCTGACGCCGCAGATACCAGCGGCAGCGTCCTGTCTAACACAGCCGACGATACAGAAGAAATATCAGGAAATACATCTAATGAAAATACATTCGATGCAGAGGCAGAGGATGCCTTAGAAGATACTTCAAGCGCGGAAGAAAGCTCCGTGATCACAAATGCAAATGACAGTACCAGCGACAGCCTGTCCGGTTCCGACATGGATGTCAGCGCAAATGCGGCATTATCAACCGCCGACACAGCCTCGTCAAGTGCCAATGCGGATGACAGTGCGGACATTTCCTCGTCCGGCACGGATGCCAATAGCGCTGCCGAATCCGCAGACGACTCCGCAAATACTGCCGCCGACGCAGCTGAGACAACCTCCGCAAATATTATTTCCGAACAGGCGCTCTTAGAAGCCGGCGTCAGCTTCTCGGACGAGCAGTCCCTGCTCTGGCCTTCCGCCGGAACCATCACCATTGACTACAGTATGGATAAAAGCGTCTATTTTGCGACCCTGAACCAGTACAAATACAACCCGGCACTTATCATCAGCAGCGAAACCGGCAACCAGGTACTCGCTTCCGCCAAAGGAATCGTCGAGTCCATCACAATTGATGAGGAAACCGGCACCACGCTGGTCCTAAACATCGGAAACGGCTATAAGCTGACCTACGGGCAGCTCATGGAGCCCGCCGTATCAGAAGGCGACGTCGTAGAAGCCGGAGACCTGCTCGCCTACATCAGTGAACCTACCAAATACTACAGCATCGAAGGCAGCAGCCTCTACTTTGCCATGACCAAAGACGGCGAACCGGTTGACCCCGTATTATACCTAGAATAACCAGTTCCGAACAGCATCAAAACCGAAAGACAGACCATGTGGATTTATCTGCTATGAGATGGATTGCAGGCACAAAAAAATCTAAGCGGCGTATACTATTATATGCGCTACAGGCTCACAGCCTGCGCCACTGTTACCATTTGCGGCCGATTTTTAACATTCTTTATCCCTTTTTGTGAAGTACCTTTTTCGGCCGCTTTCTGATAGAAAAAGGGGTGGTTTCCCATCCCTTTACATATAACTTCAGATCTATAATTTCCGATACAGCGTAAAATACATGGTAAGAAAACATGCCAGCCCGCCAACCAGGTTTGAGATCGGCTCCGCGATAAATACCCCATCCGTACCAAATCCCCAAAGCGCCGGAAGAACTATGGTCAGCGGAACAACAATCACAACCTTGCGCAGGATAGAAAAAAACACTGCTCTCTTTGCCTTTCCCAGTCCCACAAAGGCAGACTGCCCCATAAACTGCAGGCTCATAAAGACAAATCCAAAGAAATAAAGCCGCACAGCCCTGACTCCAGACTCCAGGGTCTTGGCGTCACCAGAGAAAATCCGGATAAAAGCAGCGGGAAAGCACTCAATCACCAGCCAGATAAAAGCGGTATAAATAATACCGGTTACCGCCATGAAACGAATCCCTTCCTTCACCCGATCCGGCCTTTTCGCCCCATAATTATATCCGAGTACCGGCTGTCCGCCGCTGCTGATGCCAGTCACTGGCAGGGAAGCAATCTCGCGGATGCTGTTAATAATCGTCATAATCCCAACGTACAGATCCCCGCCGTAATTTTGCAGCGTGACATTGCACACAATCTGCACAAGGCAGTTCGTCGCCTGCTGCATGAAACCGCTCACACCCAGGCTAATCACGTCAAGTACAATACGTCCCCGCAGCTTCATAAAAGACAATCTGAGTTTTATCTCTGTTTTCCCGGCCGTCAGAAAATGAACGACCCAGATGGCAGACACACACTGGCTTATAACCGTCGCCGCTGCCGCGCCCTGCACACCAAGAGAAAAACCGAAGATAAAGATCGGGTCAAGGATCAGGTTCAGCACCGCGCCAATTACCGTCGTCCACATAGCTGTCCCCGGAAAGCCAAGCGCACTGATAAACCCATTCATTCCGGTCACAATCATAGAAAACAGTACGCCGAACAGATATATTCCCAGATAGCTTTCTGCATAAACAATCGTGGCGTCGCTCGCACCGAACAGATACAGGATCGGCACCCGGAACACATAGCAAACCATCATAAGAATCACCGACGTAATCAGGATCATGGTAAATACATTTCCCATAATCTTTCTTGCCTTTTCCTCCTCCTTCGCCCCTCTCGCAATGGAAAACAGAGGCGCGCCGCCGGTTCCGAACAGGTTCGCGAACGCGAGAATCAGAGAAGTGATCGGAAACGTGATTCCCACTCCCGTCAGTGCCAGGCTGCCTGTTCCAGGCAGATGGCCGATGTAAATACGATCTACGATATTATATAAAAGCTGTACCAGCTGCGCAATGGTCAGCGGTACTGCCTGCGCTGTAATGTTTTTCCATACCTTTCCAACAGAAAAATCCCGCTGTGTACCTGTGTTATGCCGCATATATTTCCTGACCTCTCTGTACGCCCCGGCTTACACAACCGCTTCAATC
>JAJPXX010000080.1:0-3464 GCA_021205225.1 Lachnospiraceae bacterium | reverse complement strand
GCCTTTTTTCATATGGAAATAATCCAGGTAACCAGAAAGCTGCTGTTCCCCGCGCTGGTTGTAGGCATTACCGCGCCATATTTTGAGTTCCAGAATATTTTGCTCACCTTTGTAAAAAATCATCAAATCCATGCGTTCACTGTCTCTGGTCTGTGGTTCAATACTATAATTACCAGCCCCATTAATAATAGGCTTTAGAAAAAGGAGAAAATATTTCCTTCCTACATTTTCCAGAAAAGTGTCATCCTCCTGACTGTATAATTCTTCAAATGTTTCAACAAACTTCTCTAATATCTGTCGAATATTTAAATGACCATTGACAAAAAACTGATTTTTTCCCCGCTCTCCAGCATCATACATCCTGCTTGTCACAAATTCTTCAGCAATAAAATTATTATAAAGAACAGTCTCAAAAATCCGATTTGAGATTACCGCCTTTTCGTTCTCATTTCGAATAAAACCAAACATCGTCGCGTCTTTGATATAAGGACTTGTTGCAACATACGGAATCGATTTACCATTAAACAGCAGCTCATATAACACCGTTCTCATTTCCGGATAGGTTTCCAGTTTTCCCATAAGAGATTCATAAAGAGGATTATCTTCTCTTACAATTCTCTTTTCTGCTTCAAAAAATCCCTCTTTTGTCCACGCATCACTTCTGTCTGGAAACGCATCCGTTCCGGTTATTTTCTCATCTAAAAGCTTACAGATACGGGAAACCAGAACCGGATAACCTGACGTATAGCTATAAATCAGTTCTGAGATTGTCTGAATATCCATGCCCGTATGGTAATCGTTTTCATATTGACCAAGCATACCCGCAATATCCCTGACAGAAAAGCTCATATCTATATCAAAATCGGCCGCGATATTCCAGGGTGAATTCGCCTTATGGTTCTCATCTAAACGAATTTTCCTTTTTATGCTGCGAACATCATATACACCAGCAAGAATCACCGATTGAAATGTCGGTATCTCATTTCTCCAAAGATAGGCTGCCCTTAGCTGAGCAAGAAAATCCAGAAATACCTGATTATTCGACGCTGTGTCTACCTCATCTATAATCAGCACAATTGATTGAGCCGCTTCTTTACACCATAAACCCAAAACTGCAAATAGCGACTGCAATGTATTGTCACTTTCTTTCTTTTCTGCTATCTGACACAATTTCTCACGAATTCCATCCGGAAAGACATTTACGCGATGAAGCAATTCATTCGCAAAAGCAGAAGTAAATGTTTTTTCACTTTCATAGGAGATTGCGCCAAGTCTTTGAAAATCAAGGCTTACCACCTCATATTCACTGCTCAGATATTTCGCAAGAGCGTGCAGGATCGTTGTTTTACCAAATTGCCTGGCTCTGTTGATTGTAAAATAATCTCCCAATTCTACCATATCATGGATTTTCTGTAATCTTGTATCCAGATTCACCATATAATGTCGGTTTGGATCACAGACTCCGCTCACATTAAATCTTTTTGCCATCTCCTGATCCTCCCTTCTGCCTGCCTTCCATTCGGCTCCTGTCTGTTCTATCGTTCTTCATCCGCCACTATATCAATATCCATATGCACCTGCTCCCGCACCCGCTCGTCAATTTCAATTTTCGACAGTGTACCTCTCTGCAATCCTTCGTCCTGTGCAATCACAAATTTCACTTCCACCTGTTTCCCCACCTGCTCCGCGATCATCTGTTCCAGTTCGGCTTTGCGCTCCGCGTTATTCAGATAATGTTCCGCCAGGAAATCTGCAAAAACCACATACAGCCGCTGATCACTCTCATCCCGCGAATTATATTTTGGCACAGCCGAGGCCAGTGCAATTCGAAACCTTCCGCTCGTACCGTTAATGATCGTTCTCCACATTTCACAGACCTTCTTCAGATCCTCCGGCACAGCCTTCGGCAAAGCCGCCGCTGATACTCCATCCACATTCTGGAAAGATCGATCCCCAGCCACACCTGCAAAACCGCCCTGAGTCATGCCGCCTGCGTTCCCATTCACTGCCTGCATTCCATTTGTACCAGCCATCTCATATGTGGCAGTCACTCCGTTTCCGCCGCTCGCTCCATATGCGCCGCCGCTTCCCTGACCCGCGCGAGTCCCCGGCATTGCTGCGCCCTGCTCAATGAGCCGCTCCAGCCTGCGGATTCGTTCGACCAGCGAAATCTCATCATTCTCCGCCTGGGGCGTACACAGCTTAATCAGCGCCATCTCCACCTGTACACGCTTGTTCGTCGCGTAGCGGATGGAATTTGACAGCTCGGAAAAAATGCGAATATAGCGCATCAGGGTATCACTGCGCACCATTGCCGCCTCCTCGCGCAGCTGCGCCAGATTTTCCGTTGAGACATCCAGAATATCTTCCATGTCATCGGAAGCTTTCATCAGCATCAGGTTGCGCAGGTACCAGGTAAAATCATTTACAAACTGTGTCAGATCGCGCCCCTGCAGAATCAACTGCTCCAGCGCGCGGATCGACTCTGTCAGCTCTCCGCGCAGAATCCGGCGCAGCAGCTGGCTGAACACATCCGTATCGACCGCGCCGAGTACCTCCAGCACCCGGTCATAGGTCAGCTTCTCGCCCAGATAAAAGGCAATGCACTGATCCAGAAGACTCAGAGAATCGCGCAGCGAACCGTCGCCCTTCCTCGCGATATAGCGCAGCGCCTTTTCCTCCGCCTCGACCTGCTCCGTCTCCATCAGCTCCTGCAGCCGGGCCAGAATTGTCTCCTGCCCGATCCGATGGAAATCGTACCGCTGGCAGCGCGAAAGAATCGTGATCGGTATCTTCTGTGCCTCTGTGGTCGCCAGAATAAAAATAACATACGAAGGCGGCTCTTCGAGCGTCTTCAAAAGCGCATTAAATGCGCCGGTCGAGAGCATATGCACCTCATCGATGATATAAACCTTATACCGCCCTGCGGTTGGCGAATACGCAACCTCCTCCCGAATCTCACGGATATTGTCTACGCCATTATTGGAAGCGGCATCGATCTCAATCACATTCATCGAAGACCCCGCCGCGATCGCGCGGCACATGGCGCACTCATTGCAGGGATTGCCGTCAACCGGATGCTCACAGTTCACGGTCTTCGCGAAAATCTTGGCGACAGAAGTTTTTCCGGTACCTCTGGTCCCGCAAAACAGGTAGGCATGCCCCAGCCGATCCGCCCGAATCTGATTTTTCAAAGTTTTTACAATGTGATCCTGCCCCTTTACCTCGTCAAACGTGGACGGGCGGAACTTACGGTATAATGCGGTATAGCTCATATTTCTTCCTCTCGCACTTGTGTATATGATCGAACAGGAGACGGCTTGCCATCTCCTGCTCGCCTGCGCCGGCCGCGTCTGGCGTTGGCCAGAAATATTCCTTATGCGGCCGTACGCAATCGGATAGGGGGAGGCCTCTCACCCTATCCGCTGCGCCAGGCGGGTGCGGCGCAAGCCGCAAATTTCCAC
>JAJPXX010000009.1 GCA_021205225.1 Lachnospiraceae bacterium | reverse complement strand
TGTCAATATAAATTTCAGATTCTTTTCATAAAGTTTGGAAAGAAAAGCTTTCTTTTCTACAGAAAATCGCGTAAGATGATAGAAAAAACAAAGCGAGAACGCTAAGAAGATATGCGTGGATGGAGGGATTCGCTGCTGTGGAGGACAGAGCTGCGGATCGTACAGAAAGGAAAGGATCATGATAAACACAACCTTGTGCTATATTGAGCAGAATGGAGCTTACCTGATGCTGCATCGGGTCAAAAAAGAACATGATATTAACCATGGCAAATGGATCGGTGTGGGCGGCAAGTTTGAGCAGGGGGAGACACCGGAGGAGTGTCTGCTAAGAGAAGTGAAGGAGGAGACAGGGCTGACCCTTCTTTCTTACCGTTTACGGGGAATCATCACTTTTATTCTGGATGGTGATACGGAATATATGTTTTTGTACACGGCTTCTTCCTTTGAAGGAGAACTCACTGCCTGCGACGAGGGGGAACTGGCATGGATTCCTAAGAATGAAGTGTTGAATCTGGAACTGTGGGAGGGGGACCGTGAATTCCTCCGGCTCCTGGATGAGGACGAGGGCTTCTTTTCGATGAAACTGAGCTATGCAGGGGATGATTTGATCGAAGTGAAGACCAGCGTGTACCAGAGAGAAATATAGATTATGTGTGACTGTGAAGGTACAGAACCGTTATGAATACGTGCGGCGCCTGGAATTACGATACAGGCTGCTAGAAAGGGAGAAAAACATATGCGTCTGGATTTTATCGGAGCGGCTCATGAGGTGACAGGAAGCTGTCATTATCTGGAATTTGGAGAAAAACATATTTTAGTGGACTGCGGCATGGAGCAGGGTGCGGATATTTATGAAAATGCGTCTCTCCCGGTGAACGCGGCGGCGATTGACTATGTGTTTGTGACGCACGCGCACATTGATCATTCCGGTCGGCTTCCTCTTTTATATGCGAGAGGATTTCGGGGGTCTGTATTTTCGACAAATGCGACCGCACAGCTTTGCAATATTATGCTTAAGGACAGTGCACACATTCAGGAATCGGAGGCAGAATGGAAGAACCGTAAGGCACAGCGCGCCGGGAAACCGGAGACGGTGCCGATGTACACGGTGGCGGATGCGGAAAATGTTCTGAAGCTTTTTGTGCCCTGCCCATATGGTCAGAAAGTGGAGGTTTGTGAGGGTCTGGAGGTCTGCTTTCGGGACGCCGGTCATCTGCTCGGCTCTTCTTTTATCGAAATGTGGGTGACAGAAGGGAAGGAATCGCGCAAACTGGTCTTTTCCGGCGACCTTGGAAATGGAAACCGCGCTCTGATTCGGGACCCGGAAATCCCGGCTTCCGCGGATTACCTGATCCTGGAATCGACCTATGGCTACCGCCTCCATGATGTGCCGCCGGATTATGCGACGGAGCTGGGAAAGGTGCTTTCCGCAACGTTTTCCCGGGGAGGGAATGTCGTGATTCCCGCTTTCTCGGTGGGACGTACGCAGGAGATGCTGTACTATTTAAGGCAGATTAAGCTGGAAAAAATGCTCCCGATGTTCCCGGATTTTGAGGTATATGTAGACAGTCCGCTGTCCATTGAGGCGACAAATATTTATAACGAAAGCGTGGAAGAGTGCTTTCGGAAAGAGGATCTGGAACTGATCCGCAGCGGAGTTAACCCGATCCGCTTTCCGGGACTGCGCCAGTCAGTTACCAGTGCGGATTCGCAGGCAATCAATGTAAATCCGAACCCCAAAGTCATTATTTCCGCTTCCGGAATGTGCGAGGCGGGCCGCATCCGCCATCATTTAAAGCATAACCTCTGGCGCCCGGAGAGTACCATTGCTTTTGTCGGATATCAGGTGCCGGGTACGCTTGGACACAGTTTATTAAACGGTGCGCGGGAAGTGAAGCTTTTTGGGGAGACGATTCAGGTACGGGCACAGATCTTAAGCTTGCCTGGAATCAGCGGACACGCGGACCGCGATCATCTGACCGCCTGGGTGCAGGGCATGGCGAAAAAGCCGATGCGAATCTTTGTGGTTCACGGAGAAGATCAGGTGACAGACGAGTTTGCGGCACATCTGACGAAAGTGACCGGGGTGGAAGCAACCGCGCCTTACAGCGGCGACGGTTATGATCTTATCCGCAATGCCTGCGTGGCCACAGGCAGCCGGAAGCTGGCCGAGAAAAAGGCGAAGAAGCGCGCTGCTTCTACCGTATTTGATCGTCTGGTGGCGGCGGGAGAACGCCTGCTGGCTGTGATTCAGAAAAACCGGGAGGGCGCGAACAAGGATCTCGCGAGGTTCGCGGATCAGATTAATGCGCTCTGTGATAAGTGGGAAAAATAAAATTTTAACAAAATCGGTGATTTTTATACGGACTTTTCTTGACAGAATCCGATTTGTATTATATAAATAGGGATGGAATTTTGTAACCATTCAAAATGATTCAAAATGACTGTGTTCATCTATTCGGATCTGCGCGGTCGGTATGAAGACAAGAAGCATGAAAGAAAGAGGTAGAGAGTATTATGGCATGCGTTGATTTGACAAAGTATGGTATCAATGGTGTGACGGAGATTGTTCACAATCCTTCGTATGAATTCCTGTATGAAGAAGAGATGAAGCCAGAGCTTACCGGATATGACAAGGGTCAGGTTTCCGAGCTTGGCGCGGTGAATGTTATGACAGGCGTTTATACCGGACGTTCTCCGAAAGATAAGTATATCGTTATGGATGAGAACTCAAAGGACACCGTTTGGTGGACGACTGAGGGATATAAGAATGACAACCATCCGATGAGCGAGGAGACCTGGGCAGCAGTAAAGAAGATGGCGCAGGAGCAGCTTTCCGGAAAGAGACTGTTTGTTGTAGATGCGTATTGCGGCGCGAACAAAGACACCCGTATGGCGATCCGTTTCATGATGGAAGTAGCATGGCAGGCACACTTTGTTGAGAATATGTTCATCAAGCCGTCCGCAGAGGAGCTTGAGACATTTGAACCGGATTTCGTAGTGTACACTGCTTCTAAGGCAAAGGTAGACAATTACAAAGAGCTGGGTCTGAATTCTGAGACCTGTGTAGCGTTCAATATTACGAGCCGTGAGCAGGTGATCCTGAATACCTGGTATGGCGGTGAGATGAAGAAGGGTATGTTCTCCATGATGAACTACTATCTGCCGCTGAAGGGCATCGCTTCCATGCACTGCTCTGCGAATACGGATATGAACGGTGAGAATACCGCGATCTTCTTTGGTCTGTCCGGTACCGGTAAGACGACTCTGTCTACAGATCCGAAGCGTCTGCTGATCGGTGATGATGAGCACGGATGGGATGACAACGGCGTGTTCAACTTCGAGGGCGGCTGCTACGCGAAGGTGATCAACCTGGACAAGGAATCTGAGCCGGATATCTATAACGCGATCAAGAGAAATGCTCTTCTTGAGAACGTGACGCTGGATGAGAATGGCAAGATTGATTTTGCGGATAAGAGTGTTACAGAGAACACGCGTGTATCTTACCCGATCGACCATATTGAGAATATTGTACGCCCGGTATCTTCCGCACCGGCTGCAAAGCAGGTAATCTTCCTCTCCGCAGACGCGTTTGGCGTACTTCCGCCGGTATCCATCCTGACACCGGAGCAGACACAGTATTACTTCCTGTCTGGTTTCACAGCGAAGCTGGCAGGTACTGAGCGCGGCATCACAGAGCCGACACCGACCTTCTCCGCATGCTTCGGACAGGCATTCCTTGAGCTGCATCCGACCAAGTACGCAGAAGAGCTCGTAAAGAGAATGGAGCAGAGCGGCGCGAAGGCGTATCTGGTAAATACCGGCTGGAACGGCACAGGCAAGCGTATCTCTATCAAGGATACCCGCGGCATCATCGACGCGATTCTGGATGGCTCCATCCTGAAAGCACCGACTAAGAAGATTCCGCACTTTGACTTTGAGGTTCCGACCGAGCTTCCGGGTGTAGATCCGGCGATCCTTGACCCGCGTGATACCTATGCAGATGCATCTGAGTGGGATGCAAAGGCACAGGATCTGGCTGGCCGCTTCATCAAGAATTTTGATAAGTATACCACCAACGAAGCTGGCAAGGCACTTGTAGCAGCGGGTCCGCAGCTGTAATTGTTATTAAGAACTTAGGAATATTAAATAAAGAAGGTTAAAAAGAGTATTCATACAATGTGAATACTCTTTTTTGATAATGAATATACAAT
>JAJPXX010000227.1 GCA_021205225.1 Lachnospiraceae bacterium | reverse complement strand
ATATGTAATAAACAAATCACAAACTGTAACGTCTCCACATGCCGCTGATGTATCTTTACCATAAAGTCCTGACAAGATTTCGTAGGTTTCAGCCGAAAGGTCTATCAATGTTACTTTGCCTGCATTGCTCTCATCATTTGCTATATCACGGATGCTTGATGACCAAACAACGCTGCTTGAATAGTCATGTGTTGACGCATTCGGTGTTACAAGATAGAAATCTACTCCCATTTCATAACACTCTGCTATAGCCGCATTTATCGCTGCTGTCATATCATCAACTGTACTATATGACCTATCATTATATCCGCTTTCCCAAATAACTATATCTCCCGCTTGAGCGCTTGCCTGAACATTTGTGAATGCGTCATTGTACATGCCTGTAGCATATGCACCGCTGTTTCCGAGGTTAGTTACTGCAACATCATCAATAATGTAGTCTGCAAGCACATCGCCCCAACCTGTTCTTACAAGCTTCTCGTAACCTTCCGAGGCAGTGCCGTAATATTTAGCAACAAGCGAATCACCTATTACATAAATTCTTTGCTTTCTTGTTACGATTGACGGAGCTTTTACAAATTTAACCGCTGTTACGGTTGAACCGCTGCTCTGGTCATCCATATACTTAAATGTTACGCTTCCGTCTACAATAACAACATCTTCGACTTCATAATCTGTCGAAGCCGCTATTGTTCTTCCAACCGTCCAGTTATCACTGCCCTGATTAAGGTTATTGATAATCATCTGATCATTTGCATAAACGTCTGTTCTTCTGCCGTTGTTAGCCGTTACGGTTATGTTATATGTAGCTGCCGGAATTAAATATTCGGTCTTCATAACTCCCTCGTAAATCGGAGCAACCTCAACCTTTGCCGCGCCTGTTGTATCAACTGTAATCTTGCCGTCAGCAACATCTGCCAAAGCCACCTCGGTTTGTGCAACCTGCACGCCGTCCGCTGTCGCAGTTGTTACCTGATAACCGGTTATAGCATCATCCGTAACAATTGATGAAATATCAACAGTTGTTGAACTGTCTGTAGCATCCGCTGTTATACTATACACAGCTATTTCAACATCAGCTGTAAACTTATATTCCACGCTGCTGTTTGTAAATGTTGCCGTCAATGTAACTGTACCCGATGTCACCGGTGTAAGATTTCCGTTTTCATCAACAGTTGCAATTTTTTCATCCGAAACAGACCATGTCGGCGTAATATCATCCGTTATATCCACACCAAATTGATCGGTAACATCCGAAACTGTATATGCCTGTGCATCTGCTGTTACATCAAGAGATGCAGGACCGTTTATCGTTGCCGACGCAACCTCTGCCGGTTCTATTGTTACATCAAGAGTTGCGGTCTTAGGAGCTTCCTCCGTGCTTTCACTGCTTGTAACCGTTATTGCTCCGCCGGTTGTTACTGTACTCGGAACAGTCAATACAGCCGACATTGTATCCTCCGATACCTCAAGTGTCGCACCGTCAATATCGGTTGTCCAAGTAAATGTCTCTTCATCCTGAATTACAAGAGCGTCAACCGCATATTCTCTTGTTACACTCTTACTGTCTAACGTTGCTATTTCCGCATCACCGTCAATATCAATGCCAGTTACATCAACATCATCGATAATTATGTCTTTCAACAGCGCATAACGGTCTACGTTATTCAATCCCTCATAAAGAGTTATCGCTGCAACGCCTGTCGCTGTTGTCTCGCCGAGATTATACTCATTCTCGCCTACTGTAAGTACTATCTTTGTAACACCCGATGAGTTTGTCTTAAACAACAATGTAACATCTGCCCATTCGGTAAGAGCGGAAATCGAACCCCATGTGGTTGCAAATGTACTGTTCGATGAACTCCATGTAGCTGTCGCTGAATCACCGATGTCAAGGTTGATATAACCGAACTCTATCAATGAAGTACCATTTGCGTCAACTACAGATACCGTTCTTTGCCAGGTATAGCCTAATGTATTCTGAACCGTTGTCTTAAACGAAAGCATCTGTGCCGTACCCGCTGTAAAGGTAATCGCATCAGGAAGCGTGATTGTATCCGTCTGACCTTTTGCATTGGGTGTTGCTATATAAGTTTCCGTTCCTGTTGCGCCACCGGTTGTGTTATATGCTGTATTGGTGGAACCATAGCTTGAACCGCCAATGCCCGGCTCATAGAACAGATAATCGGAAATTTCTATTGCCGCTGTTTCACTCTTGCTTTCGTTGTTCTTTGTTACTGTTACCGTTACGGTGAAATCCTTTACTCTTTCAACTTCATCCGCTGTCGCCGTATCATCAGCCGAAAAACCGTTTGCAACGGTTACAACACCGTCCGCAATCGTTACATATTCATCAGCTGTTTCACTTCCTGTCGGAAGAATTGACCATACAATATCGGCATCTTCAAGTTCAACACCCTTTTGATCCAATACTGCTACTGTATACGCCGCGCTTGTAGTTGTATCTGCCGAATGAGGCGCGGTCATAACCGTCTGTCCGCCGGACAATGTCAAAGTTCCCGGAACCGGTGTATATGATTGAGGACTATAGGTAATCTTTTCTTCTACTGCTGCATCCGTAATGGTTATTGTGCCGGTTGCATCATCCTCTTGTCCCGATGTTGCTTCATATCCCGCTTTTGTTACTGTATATGCATATGTACCCGGCAAAAGCTTTACAGTAACTTTACCATCCGTATCAGTTGCATATTCGGTTGAATCAATTGTCACTGCCGCATCTTCAACCGCATTGCCGTCTGAATCCGAAACTACCAAAACAGCGTTATAATATCCGCTTGTTACCTGAGAAACTTCAAAATTATCCAATTCCCATGTTAATGTCATAGTAGATCCGCTTGATCTGTTACCTGACAGATAAATACCTGCGATATCTGAAGCTGACGTATTTATAAATGATGTGTGATAATATGTAGCCGAAGCTGTTGTGCTTCCTGTCGGCATAAATGCAATTTTAACTATTTCTTTTGTTTCAAAATCAAGAATTGCCGAAACATTATACCATACGCCGGCACTAAGCCCGGAAATGCTTGTTCCGTTAAACTTTATTGTTGATCCGATTGAATCCGAAATGCTGAATATCTGGTTGCTGCTGCTGTCAACAAGCACTGTATCAGTGTTTGAAGTTCCGCCCGCCGTTGACGAATACCAATCAAAATCAACTTTTATAAGATTTGTTTCTGTCGTAATAGTCTCCGGAATTGAGAGCGTAACAGTTCTTCCGCCTGTTTCTCCGCCCAATACAGAAGTCAACACCTTACTGTTAAGTGTAGAATCTGTTGTTATACTCGTAGCATACTGAGCTGTATGAGAACCTGATTCCGCCCATACATCAGCCGCATTACCATCTGCATCATCCTCAAAATCATAGCTTGCTATAAGCGTTGTTTCGATTTTCGGCTCCTCAGTCGGCTCCTCCGTCGGCTCTTCTGTCGGTGCTTCCGATGCTTCCGCCGCAGGCTCATCCGATGCCGGTGCGTCTGATGCGTCTGATGCCGGTGCTTCCGATGCCTCTGCCGCAGGTGCGTCCGATGCAGGTGCTTCCGATGCCTCCGCCGCAGGTGCGTCTGATGCCGGTGCTTCCGATGCTTCCGCCGCAGGCTCGCCTGTTACGTCTGCCTCAGGTGCTTCTGTTTCTTCCGTTTCACTGCCCGGTACATATGTATCCGCCAGCGGTGTCATGCTGCTGAGTGAATCCCAAAGCATTACCTTTACATTCGGAGCAACCGTGTACTCAACCTGTGCCTCGGTCTCTCCTGCCGCGATTTCTACATCCGAAATATCCAAGGATGTAAGGACGCCGTCCTCGTCATAATATGCGGCAATACCCTTTACGGTTCTGTCCTCTTCCGCCGCCGCAACCGTGAAGACCGCGTTTGCGGTACCGGTTATCTCTTCGTCATCCATCGGCTCATCCGATGCATCCGCATCCGCTTCTGCATCCGCAGTCTCCGCGGGTGCTTCCGCTTCAGCCGTTGCCTCGGCATCCGCCGTTTCGTCCGTCGCAGCGGGTTCCGCTGTCTCGGTTATCTCTGTAGACGCTGACGCGTCATCGCCGTCCTCCGCGCTTGCCGGAATTGCCATTCCCGCGAACGCAGACGCCGTTATCGACAAAGCTGTCAATAACGACAAAAGTTTTCTCTTTTTAATCATGTAATCTCTCCCTCTCTTTATTAAAGTCTTTGCGGCAAAGCCGCATAATATTACATATTAACTACATTATAACCTAATTGTCAAATAATTT
>JAJPXX010000121.1:2541-4269 GCA_021205225.1 Lachnospiraceae bacterium | reverse complement strand
TGAATTCCACTTGTACCCCCGAGTTGTGGAATTTAAATTTTCATTTCACCTCCTGCCATTTTCATCCCGTTTCCATTTCTCAGTTATTGCTATTTCAAGTGAAATATGCTATAATTCCGCCAAAAACAAACCGGAAATTTCGCCCGGCGTTTACGCTTTTTTTCCTATTATTTCTGTATTTATGCATTTTTTGGCGCGCAAAATCTGCCATTCACAGCAGATAGTGATTCAGAGACAGCTTGCGGCTCCTGTTTTAGCATACTTCACACAGGACGTCGCAGGAAGAAAGGAACAGGTGAGATGGCTATGAAACGTACTCCTCTGACTTTGGAACCAGAATTACTCCGAATCGGGACACAGGCTTCTTCCGGCTATCACCGGAAAATTGACAGTACACGCGAGCAGGTGGACTTCCACCCGGATACCACGCTTCGTTTCTTCATTAATAATAAGGCAGAATCCTACGAAACACACTGGCATCCTGCTACAGAAGTGATTATGCCGCTGGAAAATCATTACCAGGTCATCGTCGGACAGACACACTATGATCTGGAGCCGGGGGATATCCTCATGATTCCATCCGGAGAGCTTCACCAGCTGATTGCGCCGCCCACTGGACTGCGGCTGATTTATATTTTTGACCCGGAGGCAATCTCCACGATCAAAGGCTATTCCTATCTGGCCGCGTTTATCGCCCACGCGGTGCTGATCACACCGGATAACTGCCCCGCTATCTATGATCAGGAAGCGGATCTGATCCTAAAGCTCTGCCGGGAATATTTCACCGGTGGGCATATGCGCGAGCTGAACTGCTACGCGAGCCTGCTGCAGTTTTTCGCCAATTACGGGGAATACCGCCTGGAACAGGACAACACGCACCGCAGCCCGGAGAATCCGGTAGAGTGGCAGACCCATCTGTATGAAAAGCTGAACACGGTTTTCGATTATATGGATCAGCACTGCACGGAAAACATTTCTCTGGAGATGGTTGCGGATGTGGCAGGCTTTTCCAAGTTCCACTTTTCGCGCCTGTTCAAGCAGTGTTCCGGCTATAATTTTTACGACTATCTCTGTCTGCTGCGGATCAAGGCGGCAGAGAACCTGCTTCTGTCGCCTGACCTGTCTGTCACAGAGGTGGCGCTGCAGTCCGGTTTTTCCAGCCTCTCCACGTTTAACCGGACCTTTAAAAAAAGGAAGGGCTGCACGCCGTCGGAATATCGGACGCTGTGCAGCCGGAAGGTATATGAAGAATAGGATTCTAAAGTCTCTTCAGTATCTCCCGCTCCCGATTCTGACAGGTGAACAGAATCACCTGCCGCCCGCTGTTTTTGAGCCAGCGAAGAGCAGCTTCCAGGCGGCGGTCGTCGTACATGGCGAAGGTTTCATCGAGAATGACGGGCAGGGTAATGTCTTCGCCGAGCAGCTCTCCCGCGGCCATGCGCAGGGAAAAATAGATCTGCTGCATAGTGCCGCCGCTTAGCTGGTTCAGTCCAAGGACGCGCGAAGGGGTATGAATGCGGATCTCAGCAGTATCATCGATAACGATCCGGTTGTAGCGGCCGCCCGTGATTTCCTCCAGGATAGCTGAAGCTCTCTCGTTCAGCTGTCCTCCGGCAGCCTGGCAGATGCGGTCTGAGATTTCGCAGATTCGGTCAATGGCGAGGGTCAAGGCGGCAATTTCGGTGTCAATGCTGCCGGGAACGGCGTCAGCATCCGACGCCGGTGTTT
>JAJPXX010000121.1:0-2531 GCA_021205225.1 Lachnospiraceae bacterium | reverse complement strand
GTGTTTCTCCTCTGGCGTGCGCCTGATAGAGAATCTCCAGCTCTTCTTTCAGCCTGTCATAAGCCTCTTCTCTGACACGAATCTCTTTTTGAAGCTCCGGCGGACATTGGGGAGCATTTTCTTGCTCTGTATTTTCCTCTGAATCCTCTCCCGCAGGACGGAAAATCCTGTACACGCCCAGCCCCATCCCCCAGAAAAGTACCGTAAACACCCCCAGGAAAATACGCAGCCGGACTTCCTGGGCAAAAAAGATCTGAGCCAGTGTCAGCGTGCCGGCAGCCAGAAACAGAGCGCAGAGCAAAATGCGCATCCAGGACGGTACGCCGCGGTTTTGGGACGAGTCCGTCTCTTTCTTGCTTTCGCGAGGACTGCCTGATCTGTCATTTTCTGCCTGTCCATCCACGCTGTTCTGCGCGTTTGCGGCGCTCATATCCTGCGTCCCCCTCCCTTCAAAAGGATCTCTTCCACTCTGGTAATACGCTGCCTGGTTCCGCAAAAGCTCCAGTTCCGAGCGAAGCGCGTCCGCCCGGCTCTGTCTCTGGGCAATTTTTTCTTCCAGCGCCTCGTTTTCTTTCTTTTTCTGCTGTTCCAGCTGCTTTTTCTTTTTTCGGAGAGACTGTAAGGTCTGCGACACATCAATCTCACTGCTTCCGGAATTATCGGTGTTGATCATATAACGCCGGAGCTCCTGCGCCAGATCCTCGTCTGTCTCGCACTGTGCCTGCCGGATAAAAACCGAGTTCACAAACGCAGTCTCGCTGACACCGCCAAGCAGCGCCTCAAGATCCTCCTGCGGATGTTCGGATTCTTCCGTGCGGGTCTCACAGACCAGGCTAAGCGGCTTCGCGCTGCGGTCAAAACAGCGGTCAATCCGGTAGACCTCTCCATTTTCCGTAATACGCATACTCCCAAGGAAAGCCCCCGGCGCGTCCCATGGCTGCCGCAGCTGATATTCGTCCGTCTTTGACGCCCGTCCGCGGGCACGGTTCATACCGAACAGCATTGCCCGGATAAAGGAATGAATCGTCGTCTTA
Source organism: Lachnospiraceae bacterium (assembly GCA_021205225.1). Lineage (GTDB taxonomy): Bacteria > Bacillota > Clostridia > Lachnospirales > Lachnospiraceae > Choladousia. Next base: position 1,497 of record JAJPXX010000121.1, on the reverse strand, counting down.
CCCGTCTCGTTTCCGCCATAAATAATATTAATGCCAGGACGGAAGGTCATCTGATTGTTTGAAAATTTTCCGTAGCTTTTGATATCCAGTTCCTGTATTTCCATGCTTTCTCCCCTAACCCGGACAAGCCGGAGCCAAAATTCTGCCATTTATCGAGAAAACAGTTCCGTTTCTCTGGCTGCTTCTAAACACGGCCTTGCGCTTCCCGCAAAAACACCCGCTCTCACCTGCCCGGATACAGCAAGGCCTCCAGCCCGTATTCAAGCGCTTTCTGCTCTACCGGGTTCTCTGGGCCGTTCCCAAAGCTCTCGATATAATCGCCAATCAGCTGTCCCTGGTACTGCCGCTTCAATTCCTCCAGGTGAAATGCCGGAACTGTCCGGTCCTCGATCTCCAGAATACGGCCGCATTTCTGATATTCCCGGATATCCAGACAAAGCTTTGGATGACGCTCCCCGGTGAGCGATACGCGGTACGTGTTCTGGCTGCCCTCCCGGCGTACCATTTCTACCATCTTTTCACGCACAGAGAACGATGTGTCTTCCTCTGTCACCGGTACTGCCACATCACGGTATTGCCGGTGCGCCTTCTCCACAAAGGAAAGCTTTACCTTTTTGCGCTGTACTTCGCCGAGAATATAGCCGTGCGCCCCCACATCATTGCAGTCGATCGGCTCCAGCGCCCCGGCGTACATGGCAAGATTGGGGATAAACACCTGCGGTTTGTGAATGTGTCCCAGCGCTATATAATCAAACCCGGCATTGCCAAGCTTCTCCCGATTAATCGGAATATGCCGCGCGTCGCCGCCATGCGCAAGCAGGATTTTAAAATAGTCGCTCTTTTGGGCGGCGATATTATCATACATCGGCGCCGTAATCTCCTGCCGATAATAGCTGAATCCGTAGATCTCTGTTTTCAGCTCCGGCAGACGCACCCGCTCGCACTCAGAGGAAAACAGGCAGACCACGTTTTCGTTCCATGGATAATTCCGGTAAGCGGAGTCAGGCGCCAGATAATCATGATTTCCGGCAATCAGCGCCACTACCGTATTCTCCAGCGTGGAAAACAGGTAATTCACCTCTTTCAGTTCACGAGGCTGCGGCTGCCGGTGAAACAGATCTCCCGCGATCAGCAGTAAATCTACTTTCTTTTCATTTGCATCTACAATACACTGCCGAAACGTCTCCCAAAGCTCACGGCCCCTGTCTTTTGACCAGATATAACCGTGGTCAGGCGCCGCCCCCAGATGTACATCTGCAATATGCATAAACCGCATCATACACTCCCCCCATTCGTCCTTTTTCGTTACAGAGTCACTCCTTGACCAGATTTACCTCATTTATACCTCTACAGGTGTGACCTGTAATGGCATCCTGCCAGTTGAAATCGCTGCGCGATGGGGATTATCCCGTCCGCAGGACGAGCCTGCCTCCCCGGCGAGGGCTAAAACGCAGAGGTAACAAAAAACAAACAGAAAAATAAAATTTTTTATAGTAT
>JAJPXX010000238.1 GCA_021205225.1 Lachnospiraceae bacterium | reverse complement strand
ATATTGAAGTTATTATCAGGCACAGCAATACATCCTGCCAGAAAAAGAAGAATCGAGGAAACCTTCCGTGAACATTACTGCAAAAACCAAATTTACCTACGCGATTGGCGGCCTCGGCAAAAACCTCGCTTACGGCTTTGTCGCCTCCTATACCCTTTATTACTACAACACCATTCTCGGCATCAGCGCTTCCTTTGTCGGCGTCCTGCTGATGGTAGCGCGGATTTTTGACGCTTTCAACGACCCGTTCATGGGCGTTGTCGTGGCAAAGACCAGAAGCCGGTACGGACGCTACCGGCCCTGGATTCTGACAGGCGCAGTGCTGAACGCTTTCATCCTCTACGCCATGTTCGCCGTTCCCCACAGTCTGTCAGGAAACAGCCTGAAGACCTACGTCACAATCACCTATTTTCTCTGCGGGATCACTTATACGCTCTCTGACATTCCCTACTGGTCTGTCATCCCGGCCATCACAAAAGCCGGTACCGAGCGTGAGAGCCTGACCGTATTTGCCCGAACCTTCTCCGGCTTCGGCGCAGCGCTCCCCACTGTTTTAACTATGAGCCTGCTTCCGATTCTGGGCGGCGGCACGGACACCGAGCACTACCGCAAAGGCTTCGCCATGCTGGCATTTGCCATCGCCATCTTTTATGTAGTGACTACGATCATCACAGTGCGCAGCCTGCCCAGCGATGAGCTGCACGAGCCGCACGACGCTTCTATCCGCGATCTGCTGAACGCCCTGCTCAAAAATGACCAGGCGCTCAATCTGGCCGCCATCATCATCCTGTTTAACTCGGCGATCTACATGACGACCAACCTGCTGCTCTATATGTTCCAGTATGACATCGGCGACGAGAGCCAATACACGATTTTCATGGTCTTTTCCGGCCTGATCCAGTTCGCGGCCATGACTGTACTCTACCCTTTTTTCCGGAAGCGCTTCTCCAACCGGCAGATTTTCTTTACCGCCTGCATAGCCGGAATCCTCGGCTATGTCGGCATGACAGGTCTGATTTTTGGAAAGGCCCTGACCCTGACCAAAATGCTGCTGCCCGGCGCGCTGATCTCCCTGACAAACGGCATCGGCTATGTCCTCACCACCGTTTTCGTCGCGGACGCCGTTGACTATGGAGAATCCATGACCGGACAGCGTGAGGACAGCGTCGTTTCCTCCCTGCAGACTCTGATGGTAAAGCTCGCCACCTCCATCGCTTCCTTTGTGGCCGGCATCGGCATTGACCTCACAGGAATCAACGTCGCCGCCGAGACGCAGACCACTGCGGCAAAAACCGCCCTGCGCACGTTATTCGCAGTGCCTTCCCTGCTGCTTATGACAGCAGCATTGCTCATCTTTATACATAAAAAAACAATCGGTGCAGAACGGTAAACGTTTCCTCCACCGATTCCCTGCAAACTGTCTGGTAATACCATTCAGGGACAAAACCCCTGCAGCCGGCTTTTTAACTATCCGGCCACAGGGGTTCTTCTTTACCTGTTTATTCGTCAAAACTTTGTAACTGTTCAGTACCTTCACAGTTACGGGAAAAAGTCCATTTATAATCGCTGCGCGATGGGACTTTTTCCTGTAGAATGTACGTTTTCACACGTACCTCGCAGCGAGTGCGAGGTACTGTCCTGAATAATTATCAAAATTTTTTTATTGCTCTCTTTTCTACCGCTTATCCTTTTACATCTCAAACGACTCCGGATCTACCTTCACTTCCACCTTATCCAGATGCCAGATCTCATCCACATACTGCTGGATGGTACGATCCGAGGTAAACTTGCCGCTGCAAGCCATATTCATCATGGCCATTCTTGCCCAGCGAGTCTCATCGCGGTACGCTTCCTCTACTCTCTTCTGTGCGGCCGCGTAGGATTTGAAGTCAGCCAGAATGAAATAGGTATCCGCGCGGTCAGAGCTGTTGGTATTCAGCAGAGAATCATAGATATCGCGGAACAGTTCTGGGTTGTTGTGTGAAAACTCACCGTTGATCAGCTGCATCAGCACACGGCGGATGTCCTGATCATTGTTGAAATAATCGGTCGGGTGATAGCCGCCCTCGTTCTCAAAGCGAATGACCTCATCCGCAGAAAGACCGAAGATAAAGGCATTCTCCTCGCCAACCTCCCGTACAATCTCCACGTTCGCGCCGTCCATCGTGCCAAGGGTCGGAGCGCCGTTCAGCATGAACTTCATATTGCCGGTACCGGAAGCCTCCTTGCTCGCGGTCGAAATCTGCTCAGAAACATCTGCCGCCGCAAAGATCAGCTCGCCGTTGGATACGCGGTAGTCCTCGATAAATACAACTTTCAGCTTGCCATTGATCGAGCGGTCGTTGTTGATCACATCCGCTACGTTGTTGATCAGCTTAATCGTCAGCTTTGCACGGCGATAGCCTGCCGCTGCCTTCGCGCCGAAGATAAAGGTCCTCGGATAGAACGGCATCTCCGGATGATCCTTGATCTGGTCATACAGATACATCACATGAAGGATGTTCAGCAGCTGGCGCTTGTACTCATGCAGACGCTTTACCTGCACATCGAAGATCGAGCGCGGGTCAACGTCAACGCCATTGTGCTCCTTGATATACTTCGCAAGGCGCACCTTGTTCTGGTATTTGATGTTCATGAACTCCTGCTGTGCCTTGGGGTCGTCCACATATACCTTCATCTTCGCGATCTGCGGAAGGTCGGTGATCCACTCGTCGCCGATATGCTCAGTCACCCAGTCCGCCAGAAGCGGGTTCGCGTGCAGCAGGAATCTTCTCTGTGTGATACCGTTCGTCTTATTGTTGAATTTCTCCGGCATCATCTCATAGAAATCCTTCAGCTCCTGATTCTTCAGGATCTCGGTATGCAGCTCTGCTACGCCATTCACAGAATAGCCTGCCGCAATCGCCAGATGCGCCATCTTCACCTGTCCGTCATAGATGATCGCCATCTTGCGAATCTTCTCCTGGTTGCCCGGATACCGCTGCTGAATCTCATTTACAAAGCGGCGGTTGATCTCTTCCACGATCTGATAGATACGCGGAAGCAGTCTGGAAAACAGCTCAATCGGCCATTTCTCCAGCGCTTCGGACATGATCGTGTGGTTCGTATACGCGCAGGTCTTTGTCGTGACATCCCACGCTTCCTCCCAGGTCAGTCCCTCTTCATCAATGAGAATACGCATCAGCTCTGCGACCGCTACCGTCGGATGCGTATCATTGAGCTGGAAAGTCACCTTCTCATAGAATTTGCGGATATCGTCATGTGTTCTCTTATACTTCGCAATCGCGGTCTGCACACTGGCAGAAATAAAGAAATACTGCTGCTTCAGACGAAGCTCCTTACCCGCGTAGTGATTGTCATTCGGGTAAAGCACGTCTACCAGGTTCTTCGCCAGGTTCTCCTGCTCCACTGCCTTCTGGTAATCGCCCTTGTCAAAGGAATCCAGCTGGAAGTCAGTCACCGCCTCCGCGTCCCAGACACGCAGGGTATTGACGATATTGTTATTGTAGCCGAGGATCGGGATATCATAAGGTACCGCGCGCACCGACTGATAGCCTTCCTGTGTAAAATAGTTTCTTCCGGTCTTCTCATCATAATCCACGCGCACATAGCCGCCGAATTTGACGATCTTCGCGTATTCCGGACGGCGCAGCTCAAACGGGTTGCCATCCTTCAGCCAGTTGTCCGGCACTTCCTTCTGATAACCATCCTCGATCTTCTGCTTGAACATTCCATAATGGTAACGGATACCGCAGCCGTAAGCCATATAGCCCAAAGTTGAAAGGGAATCCAAAAAGCACGCCGCCAGACGGCCAAGACCGCCGTTTCCAAGCGCCGCGTCCGGCTCCTGATCCTCGATCACATTCAGGTCAAAGCCCATCTCGTCGAGCGCTTCCTTGACCTCTTTGTAAGCAGTCAGGTTGATGAGGTTGTTGCCCAGGGCGCGCCCCATCAGGAATTCCATCGACATATAATAAACCATCTTTGGGTCATCGATCTCAAACTGCTTCTGGGAAGCCAGCCAGTTGTTGATAATCTCATCCTTCACCGCGTAAGAAACCGCCTGAAACAGCTGCTGCTGCGTCGCTTCCTTGATCGTCTTGCGGTACAGCGTGCGGACATTGTCCTTCACGCGCTCCTTAAATAACTCCTTGTCCATTAATTTGCTCATAATAAGTTCCTCTCTTTTCCGTCTTTCGATATCCCCCAATCCCCGGCATACAGGTCACTAAAATCCTTAACTTCCCGTTTTTTTCTCACTCAAAATCATCCCAGTCAGGATATTGT
>JAJPXX010000170.1 GCA_021205225.1 Lachnospiraceae bacterium | reverse complement strand
CGATGTACCATAGCTGGAAACCGGAACAGCAGAAGGAATTCCTGAACTTTTGCACCGGTATGAAGGGTTGCAAGGTCATGTATGACCCGTTTTTTAAGCAGGTAATGAACCCGGATCTGCATCCGGAGCGGTTAGAAAGTTTTCTTTCTAATTTGCTGAATAAAGGGGTAAAAATTTTACAGGTTCTGCCGAATGAAAGCCGAATGGCTGCGGAGGATTCTCTGCTTATCATGGATATTGTGGTAGAGATGGAAGACGGGAGTATTGCAGATATTGAGATGCAGAAGTTTGGCTATAAGTTTCCTGGTCAGCGGAGCAGCTGTTATTCAGCAGATTTGTTGCTTCGACAGTACCAGCGGGTGAAGACAGATATGCATTCCGGGGAAACGGATTTTTCGTATCGTTATATAAAAGATGTATATACTGTGGTTCTTTTTGAACATAGTCCCTCGATGTGCAAGGATTTTCCGAATGACTATATTCATTGCGGGAGAGTGCGATTTGATACAGGGTTATCGATTCCGATGCCGCAGGAATACATTTATATTCCGCTTGACATTTTCCAGGGGATTTTGCACAATAGAGGTATTACAAGCGATATGGACGCATGGCTGGCGTTTTTGTGTGAGGACGAACCAGAGATGGTTGAACAGCTGATCCGCTGTTACCCTTATTTTCGTGAATTGTACAATGACCTGTACCGGCTGTGCGAGAATTTGGAGGATATTATGGGATATTATTCGGAAGCATTGCAGAAGATGGATAAGGATACGGTGCAGTATATGATCGAGGAGCAGCTGGAAATGATAAAAGAGCGAGATGATTTGATAAAAGAACGAGACTGTACGATAGAGAAATTAAGGAGCGACAAAAAGAAAGATCATGCCAGAATCGCAAAACTTGAGAAATTGCTTGCAGAGAAGACGGGAAACTGTCAGTAACTGATTTTGGTTTTTCAAGCTGAGGAGCTGAAAGTTATGTGTAATTTAAGCGAAGGGATTTTTGAACGTGGCGTTGCGGAAGGAGAAGCAAGAGGAGAAGCGAGAGGAGAAGCGAGAGGAGAAGCGAGAGGGGAACTGAAGAAGGCAATGGAAATAGCGTTCAATCTTCGGTCTATGGGGCTGAATGACAGCCAGATAGCGTATGCGGTAAATTTCAGCGTTGAAACCGTAAAAGGCTGGTTTGAGGATATGACGGAGACTGAGATGGCGGGGTCAGCCTTCAGGTAAACATATGAAAAAATTATATCCGATGGGGGTGATTTTCCTCATCTTTGTGATCGGGATTGGGTTTATCCTGTATCCCTCGATTGGAAATTATGTGACGCTGAATACGGCGTCGGTGACGATTGCGGATTATGAGGCGCAGCTGGAGGCGGAGGAGATTGCCCCGGAGCCGACGGAACGCCTGGATCTGGCGAGGCTGTTTAATGAGCATCTGTATTACGGGACGAATGCGGAGGATGAGGACAAGTGCCTGAATGTAAATGACGATGTCATCTGTTACCTGGACATTCCGTCGATCAATGTGTATCTGCCGGTTTACTACGGGACTTCGGATGAGGTGCTGCAGAAGGGCTGCGGGTATATTGAGAATACGTCTTTGCCGGTGGGCGGGGAGAATACGAACAGTGCTCTTTCCGGACATACGGGGCTGCCGGGCGCGGAGCTGCTCTCGAATCTGGATCAGCTGGAAGAGGGGGATTTGTTTTATATCCATGTTCTGGGGGAGATTCTGGCGTATGAGGTGGTTGATATTACGGTGGTGGAGCCGACAGACGCGTCGCTTTTGGAGATTGAACCGGGCAGGGATCTGGTGTCGCTGGTGACCTGCACGCCTTATGGGATTAACAGCCATCGGCTGATTGTGCGCGGGGAGCGGATAGAGTATGTGGTGGAGGAAGCGGAGGAGGTTGAGGTTGTTTCCTCTCAGACGGGGACGAAAGGGCTGTCTGCGGCGATGAAGCGGCAGCTGCGGGTGATTCTGGTTATTCTTGGAGCCGCGGTACTGGCGGTGCTGTGTGCGTTCCTTTATCATAGAAGTCTGAAGAAAGAGACACAGAATAAAGAAAAGTGAAGTTGTAAAGATGAAAAATCGCTTGAAACAAAGACTTCCGCTCCTGTTTATTTTCCTGGTGCTGGCGGCGGGAGTGGCGACCATGGGGTATCCGGTTCTGAGCAACTGGATCTGTGAGTATACGGCGAGTGTGGATATCGCCAGTTATAATGCAGTCGTGGAGGAGCAGGATACTTCGGAACTGGAAGCGATGCTGGAAGCGGCGGTGGAGTATAACGCGGCGCTCAGCGGCGGCGCCAGCTCGGAGTCAGTGGCGGATTATGAGGAGCTGCTGGCGGTGACGGATGTCATTGGATATATTGAGATTCCGAAGATTGGTATTTATCTGCCGATCTATCATGGAGTGGAGGACGATGTCCTGCAAAAGGGGATCGGGCATATGCCGGAGACGTCTCTGCCGGTAGGCGGGGAATCGACACACGCGGTGCTTTCCGGTCACACGGGACTTCCAGCGGCAAAGCTGTTTACGGATCTGGATCAGCTGGAAGAGGGCGATATGTTTTATATCCATGTGCTGAATCGGGTTCTGGCGTATCAGGTAGACCAGATCAAAATCGTTCTTCCGGATGAGACAGACGATATTCGGATTGTGGAGGGCGAGGATTATGTGACGCTGCTGACCTGTACGCCCTATGGCGTGAATTCGCACCGGCTGCTGGTGCGCGGCACACGCGTGGAGTTTTCGCCGGAGGTTGTCACAGTGCAGGCGCCGGCGGACACGACGACGAAGCAGAAGGTTCCGGTGACGAAGATTCTCTGGTATGGGGCGTTCGCGGCGGGGTCTGTGCTGCTGCTGATCATTTTACTGATTCTCTTCGCTCCGGGGAAGAAGAAAAAGAAAAAATAATATAAAAGAAAGAAAAGGACGGTGCGCCGGATGATGGGACAGACGTAGTATGAAAAATGCCTGACAGGCTGCAGGATTGCGGGACAAAATGAAAAAGAAAGAAGAGGGATGTTTAAGATGGGGAAGATTGGATTTTGGCAAAAAGGACAGATGATAGCTGTGGGAATGCTGCTGTTTTTCCTGCTTGGTTGTCTGGGCGGCACGGGGGCAGTGCATGCTTCGGAAGAGCGGACGACGGGGTCGATCGAGATCCAGCTTCCCGAAAGTGCCGATGGAATTGAGCTGACGCTTTACCGGGTCGCGGATTATGAGAATGGAAGCTTTACTTTCCTGGAGGAGTATGCGGCCAGTGGAATCACGATTGGGGATCTGAATGATTCTTCGGAGGCGCAGACGGCGGCACAGAGTCTGGCGGACTATGCGCAGACGATTTTGTATGCAGGCGCGGCCAATGAGAATGGCATCGGGGATACTGGAGAGAATGCGGACAGCGAGCAGGGCAGTTCTTCAAATGCGGTGACGGTGGATGGCAGCGGTTCGGTGAAGTTTACGGATCTGGGACTGGGACTTTATCTGGTCGCACAGACGGATGGAACGGAGACTCTGGAGGTGCAGCCGGCGCTGCTTCCGCTGCCATATAGCGGAACAGAGAGCGGGCAGGGCATGATCTATGATGTGACCGTGGCTCTGAAGTATTCGTTTTCGGGCGGCGCAGTGATTCTGATGAAGACGGACGACGCGGGAAATGCGGTTGAAGGCGCTGCGTTTGTGCTTCAGCAGAAGGTCTGCGTGGACAGTGAAGCGGAAATACCGGATGACGCAGGAACCGCAGAGACGGGGACAGATGATACCGGATTCTACTACTGGAAGCAGTTTGAGAAGGTATTCAGTACGAGTGCGTTCGGGCAGATTGTGGTGACCGGGCTGCCGACAGGAGATTATAGGCTGGTAGAGACCGACAATCCGGACGGATTTGTTACAAACTATGCGGTGGCGGCGTTTACCATCAGCCTGTCCGGAACGGTAACGGAGACAGATGGCGTCTACTCGGCAGATTCAGAGGGAGTGCAGACGCTGACAGTGGAGAATGTGCGCACGTCGCTGACGATCAATAAAGTAGACGAAGAAGGAAATGCGGTTGTCGGAGCCGAGCTGGTGATCAAGGACGCGGAAGGCAATGTCATCCTGAATGAAGACGGCGAGCCGAAATACAGCTTTGTCACTGCCGAAGAGCCGACGGTTCTCTACCAGATTCCGGCAGGATCTTACATTTTGAGTGAGGTATCCGCTCCGGAAGGATATGAGAAAGCGGAAGATGTACCGTTTACAGTGGACGATACGGCGAATGCAGTCAATATGGTAACCATGGAAGATCCGTTGGAGACGGAAACCGAGACGGAGACAGAAACGGAAACCGAGACCGAGACGGAAACTG
>JAJPXX010000024.1 GCA_021205225.1 Lachnospiraceae bacterium | reverse complement strand
TTCAAAATTAGCAGTGAGTTTCAAGGGATCAATGAAAGCCAGTTAAGGCAGGTTTTGCGTTATCTGGTTCGCTTTCGCAATGTCTGCGCCCATGGGGAACGCCTGTTTTCTTACAGAAATGTGGAAAGTATCCCCGATTTTCCTATACATAATAAGCTACAGATTCCCAAAAACGGCAATCAGTATATTTATGGAAAGCACGACCTGTTTGCAGTCATAATTACTTTAAGATATTTATTGCCGAGAGAAGATTTTCGGGAGTTAAAGCGAAGGCTGACACGCCTGATAGATAACCATTCCAAAAATCAGCAAGGAATAACACAAACCGAATTGCTGAAAAAAATGGGATTTCCAGAGAACTGGAAGAAAATCACCAGATATAAATTATAAAAGTTTTACAAAACTTACAAGGCATCGCCAGAGCGGTGCCTTTTCTATTTCAAAGAGTCGAGCAATCGGCTCTTTTTGTTTGCCTGAAACGGAGGTGAGGATTGTGGCGGCAAGTCGAATTAAGGGTATTACAGTCGAGATTAACGGCGATACTACTGGTCTTTCAAAAGCACTGAGCAGTGTAAATAAAGAGATGAAGTCCACGCACTCCGCTGCCGCTCCGGTCGGTGCTAAACGAGCGCCACTGGCGCTCAGCACCCCAGCTGAAGGACGTGGAGAAGCTCTTAAAGCTTGACCCTACGAATACGGAACTGCTGTCCCAGAAGCAGAAGCTCCTCACCGAAGCTGTCTCTGAAACGAAAGAAAAACTGGAGACATTAAAGACCGCTGCAGAACAGGCGAACACGGCTCTGGCAAATGGTGAAATCAGCCAGGAGCAGTACGATGCCCTGCAGCGTGAAATCATAGAGACTGAGGAGGAGCTAAAAAAGCTGGAAACACAGGCGGAGCAATCTGCCACTGCTCTCCAGAAGATTTCCGCGACTGGGGAAAAGCTGCAGTCGGTTGGCGATTCGATTTCTTCGGTCGGCACAAAGCTCCTGCCAGTCACAGCTGGCGTAGTGGCTCTCGGAACTGCAGCTGTAACCACAGCAGCAAACTTTGAAACAGCCATGTCCAGCGTCAAGGCTCTGATTTCTTCAAGCTCCACGGATATCGAAGGCGATATGGAGAAGCTTGAGGCGGCGGCTCGCTCTGCCGGTGAAACCACAAAATTCTCCGCTACAGAGGCTGCCGAGGCCATGTCTTACATGGGACTTGCCGGCTGGTCCGCAGACGAAATGTGCTCGGGTCTTTCCGGCGTCCTGAACCTTGCGGCGGCTTCGGAGATGGATCTGGCAAGCGCGTCTGATATCGTGACAGACTACCTGTCTGCTTTCGGCCTGACTGCTGCTGATTCCGAGATGCTCGTGGACAAGATGGCCTATGCCATGAGCAATTCCAATACCAGCACTTCACAGCTGGGCGAGGCTTACAAAAACTGTGCCGCAACCGCTACCCAGCTCGGCTATGGACTGGATGAAACTACAGCCGCTTTGATGGTAATGGCGGACGCTGGTATTAAGGGCGGCGAGGCAGGTACCGCGCTCTCCTCTATCATGACCCGTCTTGGCAATAACACTTCCGGCTGTACGGATACGCTGGCGGAGTACGGCATTGAGGTTTATGACGCGGAGGGCAATGTCAATTCTCTCTCTAACATTCTCTCCGGGATGCAGGGCATCTGGGCGGATTTGACGGATGAGCAGAAAGCAAATCTCGCCTATGTCGTAGCCGGTAAGACGGCGCAGTCAGAGTTGATGACCGTCCTTGGCGAAACCACAGGCAGCTTTCAGGAATACCAGGAAGGTCTGGCAGGCTGTTCCGGTACAGCCGAGGAGATGGCCGCGATTATGCAGGACAATCTCGAAGGCCAGCTGACCATCCTAAAATCACAGCTGCAGGAGCTTGCCATTTCCTTCGGCCAGATGCTCCTGCCGGTCATAAAGTCGGTTGTGGGTGTGATTCAGAATATCGTGGACTGGCTGAATGGCATGGATGAAGGAATGCGGACGGTTATCCTGACAATTGCGCTGGTGGCTGCCGCCATCGGTCCGGTGCTGATTGTCGTAGGAAAGGTCATCAGCTCGGTCGGCACGATTATGACGTTGCTTCCCAAACTGGTGAGCGGCTTCAATGCAGTGAAGACTGCTTTTTCAGCACTAAGCGCGGTGATGATGGCAAACCCGATCATGATTGTGGTTGCGCTGATTGCGGCTCTGGTGGCGGCATGCTCTCTCGCTCGGCAGTATTGTTTCCCTTTGCAGATTACTGTCTACCATTAGCAAAACAGCCTCATCATCGTCCAAATCACGCACAATCGCCGGTATAGTCTCCTTTCCTGCCAGTTCACAGGCTCTGTGCCGCCGATGCCCGGAAACGATCTCATATCCACCCTCTGGCAAAGGTCTTGCGATAATCGGAACCAAAACACCGTACTGCTGTATGCTTTCAACGGTTTCCATCATTTTTTCATCATCCAGGACTTTAAATGGATGGTCTTTAAAAGGATGCAGTTCGGATATCGCGATCTCCTGCACTCGCTCCCTCTCATCATCTGCTCTGCCCTCATCCGTTTTAAAGAGATCATCAACGGACGCAAGTTTTATGTTTTTCGCGCTGCTTTTCAAGACTCATCACCTCTTTCGTCAGTTCCATGTACGCTTTCGCCACTTTCCCTTTTGGATCGTGTGCATAGATACTCACACCCGCTGCGGTAGCTTCCTTTACCTTTACAGAAAACGGAATTTCCGTCTGAAACACATTGATTTTTCTTCCATAGGCATCCCGGATCAGCGACGCCGTCTCCCTCGCAAAGTTTGTCCGCTTGTCCACCATCGTCAGGAGAATCCCGTCTATTTGCAGAGTCGGATTGATCTGCCGCCTGACCTTTCCTACCGTCTGCAAAAGCTGTTCTAATCCTTTCGCCGGAAGATATTCTGCCTGTACCGGCACTATAATGCGGGTTGCCGCTGCCAGTGCATTGACCGTAAGCATTCCCAATGAAGGCTGACAGTCAATCAGAATATGCGTGTACTGACTCTTTACAGTATCCAAATACTGCCGCAACACCGTCTCCCGGCTGAACATATTCACCAGTGACACTTCCATACCGGAAAGTTGGATATCAGCAGGCATCAGATCAACACCTTCCGCATGATGCAGGATTCCTTCTCCGGAACTGATGGGCTGATCCGTCAGAATTTTCCCTAAAACCGTCGATACTGTCACTGGAAGCTGATCCGGCTGAGGTATTCCCAGACTGATTGTCGCACTGGCTTGCGGATCAAAATCCACAATCAGAACTTTTTTCCCCTGCTGCGCCAGGCCAATACCAAGGTTTACACAAGTAGCCGTTTTCCCTACCCCGCCTTTCTGATTTGCGAGACAGATAATCTGAGCATTCATTCCTTTTCATCCCCCTTTTCATCGTAATTCTTATTCCTGCGATCTGCCTCTCCTGCTGCAATACACATGCACGTTGTCAGAACCCCCACAAAGCCACCTGCACAAAAAGCAATAAAGTGTGTAAGCATAAAAGATTCCTCCTGCTCATAGACAAAAAAAGACGCTCATTTTCTGAACGTCTTCCGGTGTATAGTTTCTATTCTGTTTTTCTATTTTATATCCGAGTAGTTTCCTATTCTTCTTTTCACTAAATTCATCTACGTTTACCTGTTCATGCTTTTTTCCTTCGATTTCGCTGTACAACTGCGCTTCTGAAAGCTTTCATCATCGCAGGAGAAAGTTCAGGACAATCTTCGTCAAACTCAATCGGATATTTCACCACTTCCTCAGCTTCCCTGATTTCTTCTTCTGTAGGCAGTTGTCCCGGCTCAATAGAATATGTCTTGATCATAATAGAGGCTCCTTTCCGCAGCGGTCGCCGCTCTTGCTGATATTAATCGAATCGCTTCCTTTTTCTCCGTGAAAACCACAAACAAAACATTTCTGAACTTCCCGATTGCAATATATCTGTCTTCCTCAGTGCTATGCTCAAAATCATACATTTCAATGTAATACGGATCTTCAAAAATATGGCTTGCAGTTTCAAAAGATACGTTATGTTTTTGTTTATTAATGAGATTTTTATTCTCATCCCATTCAAATTTCATACGATCACAGTTGTCCTTTCCAAATCCAGTAACTTTCTGCAGACTTTGTTATGCATAGCTGATTCATTTCACTCTGTAATCCCTCATACTCGCAACACAGCTGCCCGTTGAGCCCTGAGATTCTCTGATACAAGCAGCGAGAATCTCTTCAGCTCATTATAGCAGAAGATTCCCCATATTTACAGCCTTTTTTTGATGTTTCCGGCGGTTGTGACCGTCTGCCGTTACAGGTCACACCCTAGCCAGGACTTATTGAAATGGATTTGAGGACTAAATTG
>JAJPXX010000031.1:12589-22015 GCA_021205225.1 Lachnospiraceae bacterium | reverse complement strand
ACTTTATATAAATATGAAAGAATTCTTGCGGAAAATGTATTTGCAGAGAACCGGGATGAGGGCAGCTTTATCTGGGAAAACTGGTATGATCCAGGAACACAGATCAATGAATATGACCTGACTCTATATATAAGAAGCGGCGATGAGAGCCGCACTGGTGAATACGCCTGTGAGGATCATGACCGGTATGGCTGTAATGATTCCTATGAGCGGTATGAAGAAGTACATTATCAAAAGGCATATACGATTGACTGCGTGAGCGGGCTGCTCAAAGAGGCAGGGCTTCAGCTGGAGAAGGTTTATGATGCGTTTACGCTGGAACAGCCGCGTCCGGAGAGCGAGCGTGTATATTTCATTGCGCGGGAAATACAGAAAGAGCATCTGTAACTATGATTCCAGCTTTGGCACCTCGTAGGTCTCGTTATAGTTGAACTCGCCTGCATCGATATCCGTGATCACGCTGTCTTCCCAGGTGAAGCGCAGATAACGGTAGATGACTTCATGCTTGCGAAGATACGTGGAAGAACTCAGCAGGGAATACAGATCTTCGTCCTCAATCTCATTTTCCTCACAGATCTCTTCCTCTGACATAGGTTCTTCGTCAATAAAAAAATTTGCGATGAGCGTCGAGATGTTTTCATCATAAGGAATTTTGTCGATAGACATTACAAGATAGCTGGAATCAACGTCCGTATAGGCGACCTGTATGACATAGTCGCTGTATGTGCTGGTAAATTCCGTTTTTCCGTCGCCGATGGAGACTCCGTCCTGTGTGACTCCGTCCTCAACGATAAACACCTCGGCAGAGGCTGTTTTCTGTTCGTTTTTCTCACATCCGGTCAAAATGCAAACAGAAACAAGCAAAAGTAACAGTAATTTTTTCATAAGAAACGCGACCTCTTTTTGTTCTGCTTATTAAAATATCACAAAATCCGAAAAGATTCCAGATAAACTTAAGATTTTTTTAAGGGAAAAGTATCCAAAAGAAATATGGAAATAAGGTGAACAAAACCTTAAATTTTAATTTCAGCAGTTGACTTTTTTTGTGAATTGCTTTATCTTTCATATGTTTTGGAGACTTCACCCGGTTTTTACATAATATTTACGTGAAAGTATGATACAGATTACGCGGAACGGGGATGCCTTTGGGGGCGTAATTTCGCAGAGAGGAGGATGTTGCCAGTTGTTTGGTAGAAAGAACGGGAACACAGAAGATACGATACGAAAAGTGAAGAAAGCAAAGATAAAAAAGGAAAAAGCGGTAAAGCCGCCAAAGCCGCATAATCCCAGGCGTGATCGCGTGATTGCGTGGATGAATCGTTATTCGATTTTGCTTCATATGCTTCTGGCCTGCGGCGTATGCTTTGTGATTGAGTGGATTTCCAGGCATTCGTTCCTGGAAGCGTGTGAGTTTGTGGTGGATCGGAATCTGGTGTATTTATATAATGCGTTTCTGATCTGGGTGACGCTGACACTTGTATACATAGTAAAGCGAAGAATAGCCGCGCGCGTCCTGATCTGTGCTTTCTGGCTGTTCCTGGGGACGATCAATGGCTGTGTGCTGGCAAAGCGGGTATCGCCGTTTGACTGGACGGATTTGAAAATGGTCGGCGATCTGTTTACTATGAAGAGCAGCTATTTTTCAGATACGGAAGCGGCGATCGTGATCGGGGCAGTTGCCGTGGTCTGTGTGCTTCTGGTGGTTCTCTGGATAAAGGGACCGAAGTTTCAGGGAAGGATCCACAGACTTGCGGGCAGCACTCTGATTGTGCTGGTGGTTGCGCTGATCGTGCCCAATGTGACCGACGCGGCGAAGAGCAGCAATGTCCTGGCGTCTTATTTTGAAAATCTCGCGCAGGGCTATAAGGACTATGGGTTTGTCTACAGCTTCTCCTCCAGCGCGCTGGATCAGGGCATGAGTACGCCTTCCGGGTATTCGGAAGAAGCGGTGCAGGCTGTGCTGGATCATATCAGCAGTTCTCTGGAGACGGATACCGACGCGCAGGCAGATGCCGGTACGGATACGGACGCGCAGGAGGCGGATGCTGACACGGATATCGATGCACAGGCAGATGTTTGTACGAACGGGGAGCTGTCGGCAGATGCCGATACAGACGTGGATGCACAGGTACTGGTTGATACGTTTTGCGCCTCCCTCGTGCAGACGAGTGCGGTGAAGACGTGCTCATCGTCAGAGGAGACGGACCAGGAGGAGAGTGATTCGACAGAGCTTGCTTCTGCGGTTTCGGAAGAGACGGCAGATGAAACAGAACAGATAGCGGAGGAAGCAGAGATTTCAGAGGAGACAGGGGATTATGATGACTGGGAGTATCCGAACATCATTGTCGTGCTTCTGGAATCTTTTGTTAATCCGGACATGATTACTTTTCTGGAAACCAGCGAGGAGGCAGTTCCCAATTTTGAGTATCTGACGGAAAATTATACTTCCGGATATGTAGAAGTTCCGGTGGTCGGCGCAGGTACGGCGAACACAGAATTTGAGATTCTGACGGGAATGAGCATGGAGTTCTTTGGCCTGGGCGAGTATCCGTACAAAACGATCCTGAAGGAAACCAACTGTGAGAGTATCGCCTCTGATCTGGCGACACTCGGTTACGGTACGCATGTCGTGCATAACAACGGCGGCAATTTTTACAGCCGGGCAAACGCCTTTTCCCAGATGGGGTTTGACACGTTCACCAGCAAGGAACTGATGGATATTCAGGAATATACGCCGCTCGGCACCTGGGCGACCGATGAAATTCTGGTCGGCGAGGTGGAAAAATCTCTGGACTATACGCCCGACCAGCAGGATTTTGTCTATACCATCACGGTAGGCAGCCATGGGGATTATCCGCAGTACCAGGTACTCGAAGATCCGGAGATTACGATTTCCGGTGTGGAAGATGAGGGTATGGCCTATGCCTGGGAATATTATGTGAATATGCTCTATGAGGTGGACGAATTCATCGGCGACCTGATTGAGATGCTGGAAGAGCGCGGTGAGCCAACCTATGTCGTGATGTTTGGCGACCATTTGCCGACCATGGATCTGACGGAGGAGGATATGAGCACCGGGAGCCTGTTCCTTACCCCTTATGTGACATGGAACAACCTTGGCCTGGAAAAGAATGACAGCAATATGACCTCCTATCAGCTTCTGGCAGATACACTCGAGGAGCTTGGCATGGGCGGGGTCGGCACGATGTTTTCCTTCCATCAGAGCCGCAGTTCATATGAGACGGAGGAAGAATATACGGACGCCATGGAGCTGCTTCAGTATGATATTCTGTATGGCGAGCATTATGTGTATGGCGGCGAAAACCCGTATCCGGCTTCGGATCTGATTATGGGAACTGAGGAAGTGGTCATCGACCAGATTATAGAAGAGGACGGCTATTATTATATTATCGGAGAAAATTTCACGAACTGGAGCAAGGTATACGTGAATGGAGAAAAGGTCAGTACGACGTATTATTCCTCTTCACTTCTGCGTGTGAAAAAAAGCAAGGTGCCGGAGGGGACGAATACGATTGTGGTGAATCAGGTCGGCTCTTCCAGCACAATTTTCCGCAGCTCGAATGAAGTGGAGCTGGTCGTAAGTGAGGAAACAGAGACAGAAACGCAGACGCAGACACAAATACAGGAATAGCTAAACAGAGGCTTGCAAAATGCTTAAAGTTTTTTTGGTTGAGGATGAGGCCATTATCCGCGAGGGACTGCGCGACATTATTCCCTGGCAGCAGTACGGCTTTACCGTTGTGGGGGACGCCGGGGACGGGGAACAGGCGCTCCCGATGATTCGTGAGACACGCCCGGACGTCCTGATCACGGATATCCGTATGCCGTTTATGGATGGGCTGGCGCTTAGTAGTCTGGTTAGCAGGGAATTTCCGAATACGAAAATCATTATTATCAGCGGCTATGATGAGTTTGAGTATGCGCAGCAGGCGATCCGCATTGGAGTGGAGCAGTATCTGCTCAAACCGGTGACAAAAGCGATGCTGGTCAGGGCTCTGAATGAGGTATCGGAAAAAATCAGCAGCGAGCGGGAGCAGGAAAACTACATGGAACGCTTTCGCAGTGAGGTACAGGAGTACGAGCAGTTTTCCCGGCGCCGCTTTTTCGAGGAGATTGTGACCGGGCAGCTTTCCGTAGAGGAGATTTATGAAAAAGCGGATCAGCTGGGCATCGCGATTGAGGCGCAGAGCTATCGGATTCTGATGTACAGTATTGTCGCCCGGCATACGCAGCCGGGAGGCGATATCACGCGGGGATATGCGCCGCCGGAGGATGCCGCCGCCAGACTGCAGGATACCCATGATGGCCTGGCGCAGTTTTTTCTGATGTATCCGGAATATCTGGTGTTCCGGTGGAATATTCAGACTTACGCGGTGCTGATCAAAGCGGAGCAGGGTCAGATGGAAGAGCGGACAGAGCAGTGTCTGGATACCATTCGTATGCATGTCCTTCCGGTGGAAAATGAGGTTGAATGGCATATGGCGATCGGGCAGGAGACGGCGCGGCTTTCTGCTCTTCCGGCCTGCTTTGAGGAAGTAAGCCGGATTTATTCCTGCCGGCATCTGCTTGGAGACTGTCATGTCCTGACGAAAGAAAATACGATTGCGCTGATGGAGAGCGAAAATGAGGGAAGCCTGAAAAATGTCGACATGGACAGGCTGGATCCCTCTATTTTGCGGGGGTTTCTTGAAAACGGCCAGCCGGAGGAGATTGGCAATTTTGTGGACGAATACATCGGCGGGACGCAGGACGCCTCAATCTCAAGGCTTTTCTGTCAGTACCTGATGCTGAATGTCCGTTTTACTGTGATCGCATTTCTGGAAAGGATTGGGTATGACCAGAAGGCGTTTATCGATGATTTTCCGGTGGCGCAGCTGGCGGGGAGGAGTCTGACAAGGGCAGAACTGAAAGATTATGTCCGCCAGATTCTGAGCCGGGCGTTTGAACTTCGGGAGAAGAAAAACAGGAGCCAGAGCAAGTCTGTCATTTCACAGGCACTTGCGTATATTGACCAGAACTACGCGGATGAAACGATCTCTCTCAAAGAGGTTGCAGGCTATGTCAATGTCAGCGCGAATTATTTCAGTGCGGTTTTCAGCCAGGAGATGCGGCAGACCTTTGTCGAGTATCTGACCCAGAAACGGATGGAACGCGCGAAAGAGCTCCTGCGTACCACCGATCTGCGCTCTGCGGAGGTGGCCGCGGAAGTTGGATACCGGGATCCGCATTATTTCAGCTTTGTGTTTCGCAAGACGCAGGGACTGACGCCACGCGATTACCGTGCGTCCGGGGCTGGCGGTTTCGGTGCGAAGCGGCGTTAGCTCAGAGAGGCCTGTAACTGTGAAGGTACTGAGCAGTTACAGAGCTTTCTGCCGCAGCGGGGCAGTCATCAGGCAGCGAAGGGAGGAGAGGTATGGGGAAAAAGGAGAAGGCTTCGAAGCCAGTGACACTAAGCCGGCAGATGCGGACGCTTCTGTTTGCTTTTTTTCTCCGATCCTTATCCTGCTCTGTGCTCTTTTCGCAGTCATGATTTCTTATGTAAATCAGTACACTTCTATTTTGCACAATGTTACCACAGCTTCTGAGTTCAATCAGGATTTCAAGGAAAATATTGATCTGAAAATGTATTATTACGTGGTCGGCAGCCATTATTCAGACGGTCTCCCGATCGAGGAGGTAGAAGCCGCGCAGGAGCTTGCGAGGGGGCTTTTGGAGACGACGACGCAGTATGAAAGCTGGAAGGCGATCAACGGTGTCCTGCAGCTCTGTGAAAATCTGGAGGAAAAAATCTACCTGATTGAGGCGACGGATAATTATGACGACCGGCAGACGCAGCTGGAAAATAATATTTATGTACTGACCGAGCTGATCCAGGAATATATGTATAATTATCTCTACTATGAAGCTTCTCTTCTGGACGCGCTGCAGACCGAGATGATGCGGAATCTGTGGTTTGAGCTTGGCCTGATTGCGGTGGTGGCGCTGGCACTGATGCTTTTGTCGCTTTGGCGTTTTTTTGCATTTTGCAAATTCGATCACGAGGCCCATCAGTGACCTGTGCGCGCGTGTAAAATCCATCGGCAGCGGAGACCTGACTGTGCGGGAGCCGATTCAGGCGCAGGAGTATGAGATTCAGACCCTGAGCGACGGTTTTGAAGATATGGTTGGCCGCCTGAATCGGCTGATTGAGCAGAACCGGATGGAGCAGACGCGGCTTCGAAGCGCGGAGCTGGCTCTTTTGCAGGCGCAGATCAACCCTCATTTCTTATATAATACCCTCGACGCGATTGTATGGCTGATTGAGATGGAGAAAAACGAGCAGGCAGTGGAGATGGTGACCAGCCTTTCTTCTTTTTTCCGCTCCTCTTTAAGCAACGGACAGGACATCATCAGCCTGCGCGAGGAGGAACAGCATGTGCGCAGCTATCTGGAGATCCAGCAGGTACGTTACAAAGACATCCTCGAATATGAGATTGCGGTCGAACCGGAGCTTGGAGATTATCGGATTCCGAAGCTGACCCTGCAGCCGCTCGTGGAGAATGCGCTTTATCATGGAATTAAGCGAAAGCGCGGACTGGGGCATATCCGGGTGAGCGGATATCTGGAGAAGGCGGAAGGTTCATCTGCCGCGACGATTGTTCTGAAAGTGGAGGATAATGGTGCGGGTATGGACGAAGAGCGGCTTGGGCAGGTAAGAGCCGCGCTGAAACATGAACAGAGCATCGGTTTTGGGATTGCGACCGTACACGAGCGGATTCAGCTTATGTTTGGAGCGGAATATGGCCTGCTGATCGAGAGCCGGCAGGGGGCGGGAACCTGTGTGACTGTGCGCATTCCGCCGAGGATAGATTAGATAGAAGGGAATGTCGGATGAGGGGAAAGAGAATCAGGACAACAGGAAAAAATTTATTTGCAGCAGCCGCGCTTTTCCTGCCTCTGGCAGCCTTGCTTAGCGGCTGCGGGAAACGGGCGGCTCTGGATCTCCAGACAGAGGCACCGGATGGGCTTATCTCGGTTGCTTTCTCTGAGGTGGGAGCGGAATCGGACTGGCGGGTTGCAAATTCAGAATCCATGCGCACGACCTTTACGGAAGAGAACGGTTATGAGTTTTATTTTGAGGACGCGAAGGGAAAGCAGGAAAACCAGATCACGACCCTGCGCAATTATATATTGCAGGGGGTTGACTACATTGTACTTGCCCCGGTAGTGGAGACCGGTTGGGATGAAGTGCTGCAGGAGGCAAAGGACGCCGGGATCCCGGTAATTGTCGTGGACCGGATGGTGGATGTGGAGAATGAAGACCTGTACGCGGCCTGGGTAGGCTCTGATTTTAAGAAAGAAGGAGAAGTGGCGGTAGAATGGCTGGAGAAATATCTCGAAGAGCAGGGGCGTGCCGATGAGGAGATCCGGATTCTTCATGTGATGGGGACGCTGGGCGCTTCTTCGCAGCTTGGCAGGACAGAAGGCCTGGAGGAGGGCGTGGCGGCACATGATAACTGGGAGATTGCTGCGCAGCTTCAGGGGGATTATACACAGGCCAAGACCTACGAGGTGGTTGCGGAATACCTTGCTGAATCAGAAGATATTGACGTGATCTACTGTGAAAACGATAATTCCACTCTGGGGGCGATTCAGGCGCTGGATGAAGCCGGGATTTCTTACGGTACGGACGGCGATGTGATCCTGATCTCTTTTGACGCGACGACTGTCGGACTGGCTGCCTGCCTGGAAGGCAGCATCAATCTGGATGTGGAATGCAATCCCCTTCACGGTCCCCGCGTTGAACAGATTATCCTGCAGATTGAGGCGGGGGAAACGCCGCAGAAGCTGACCTATGTGGATGAGACCTATTTCACGCCGGATACGCTCACGGAGGAACTGATTGCGGCAAGGGGCTATTGAAACGACTCACGTTGTTTCCTGAAAATACGTTACAGGCCGCACCACCCGTAGTCGCTAAGAGAACGTGAATGACTCAGGATGTGACCTGTAAGCGGGTCCGGTGCTTTCGCCGTGCCGGAGAGCCATTGGCTGGACGATGGAGGAAACAGGTTTCCCGTTTATCCGCGCCATAAGCAGCCTGGCTGCTGTTTTCCATGGACTGACATCTTGGCAGGCGATGCAGGTGATTCGTCCGGCCGGGTTTTCGTATTTTTCGCGGCCGCCGAATGCGGCGACGGAGATACGCTGCGGTACGGATAGTCCCAGCTTTTCCAGTTCAAGGATCAGCCGTCCGGCGATGGCTTCGTCCTGGCAGATGACAGCCGTACAGCTGGCAAGCTGTATCCGGATAAAAGAGAGCAGGAGCTTTGCGTCTGGTGCCTGTGCCGCGAATGGGTCATACCACAGAAAATTTCGGTCGTCGAAGGGCTGGCTGCTTTCACAGAGCGCGTGCAGGACGCCGGCGTATTGTTTACGGCTGCTCAGGCTGTCGAAACGGAAAATCCCGGCTATTTTTTTATGACCGAGTGAAATCAGATGGCGCGCAAGCTGCTCACCCCCGTTCCGGTCGTCGGGTGTAATTTGCAGAACCGAGGCGTCTGGATCTGGCGTCTTTTCCCGCTCCCTGGTGCGAAGCGCAGCTTCGGAAATGGAGGGAAAAGCGTTCAGCTCCGGGTATGCGTCTCCGAGAAACAGGATGGAAGTCCCTTTTAAGAGCAGCTCTCTGTAGAGCGCAAGGTTCGGATTGGGAAAGGCGGTGCGCACTCCCTGCACGAGCATACCGCGTACAGGTTTTTCCAGCAGGGCTTTCAGAATTTCCCGCTCCCTGGCGGTGCGGTTTTCTGTGCTGAAAATGGAGACCGGATATCCGGCTTCGCGGAAAAATGTATTTGCGCCCTGAATTTCGTCAGAAGCAGTGCAGGCTGCGGCATCCGATACGAGGAGCGCAATGTTGTGAGAAGAAAGCGCTTTTGGGAAAACGGACGGGGAAATATAGGTGCCGCTTCCCTGCTTTTTTTCAATGAGTCCCTCCGCAAGCAGGATCGACAGCGCCTGCCGTACAGTCTGGCGGCTGACCTGATAAACGCGCATCAGCTCTGCTTCCGTCGGCAGCTTTGGATTCCCCTGCGGTCCTCTGCGGGAAATTTCTTTTCTGAGTTCCTCTGCGATTGTGAAATACTTTAATGCCACTGCTTTTGTCTCCTTCCATATTTTTAACCATACCAGAGATTTTCAGAAAGTCAATCAGGGGATGAAAATATTCTTTTTTACCTCTGCGAAAGCTTACTCAGCTATGCTATTGTTTTTGGACAGAATTACAAGAAAACGATTCTCCGGAACAGAGATACAATCCATGCAAAAAACAAAAGAAAACCAACGGATTGCGGAATAAATCAAAAAAAATCCCCTGTTTTTCCTGTTTACGGGGAAAAACCTCAAATTTGTACTTTTTTCGGAAGAAAA
>JAJPXX010000031.1:0-12579 GCA_021205225.1 Lachnospiraceae bacterium | reverse complement strand
TATTGTCAGAAAAGCTGAAACTGTATAAAAAGGATAAAAACGGGTTGACTTTTCCGCAGAATTTGTATAAATTATAGGCAGAAACAAACAACACACATTTTTAAGAAAGAGAGGGAATTCTATCATGAAAAAGAATCTTGTTGTTATTGCAGCGATGGCAGCGGCTCTTTGTATGTCCGTTACGGCGAGCGCTGACGAAGACCTGATCACCATCGGTTTCGCACAGGTAGGGCATGAATCTGACTGGCGTACCGCTTCCACACAGTCCTGCCAGGACGTATTCACCGAGGAGAATGGCTATGATCTTCAGTTCGTAGACTGCGATAACGACTCCGCTACACAGCTTGAGGCTGTCCGCAACTTTATTGAGCAGGATGTTGATTACATCATCATCGACCCGATCGTATCCACAGGCTGGGACGAGGTTCTGACTGAGTGCGAGGACGCAGGTATTCCTGTTATCGTCATTGACCGTACAATTGATGACTCTGACAAGTATGCCGCATGGGTAGGCTCGAACTTCACAACAGAAGGTCTTGCCTGCGGTGAGTGGCTGAAGGCTTATGCAGAAGCAAAAGGCATCGAAGAGCTGAATGTTCTTGTGATCGAAGGTACGACAGGCTCCTCCGCAGCGATCGGACGTACCGATGGCTTTGCTGAGATCGCAGAGAGAGAAGGCTGGACAATCCTTGATTCTCAGGATGGCGACTTTACACAGACCGGCGGCCAGGAGATCATGGAATCCTACATCAAGTCCTATGAGGGACAGTTCAATGTAGTAATCTGCCAGAATGATAACGAAGCATTCGGCGCGATGGACGCTATGACAGCAGCCGGCATTTCCTATGGTGTTGACGGCGATGTGATCCTGGTTTCCTTCGACGCTTGCACGGCTGGTCTTGAGTATGTACAGTCTGGCGACATCAACGCTGATTTTGAGTGCAACCCGCTTGCAGCTCCGTTCGTTGAGGAAGTTATTCAGCAGCTTGAGGCTGGTGAGACTCCGGAGACAGTTGTATACATGGAAGAGCACTGGTATGTAAATGAGGATATCATCGAGACTATCACCGTGACTGTTGACGGCGAAGAGCAGGAGCAGACGATGACGGTTGTAACAGATGAGATCGTTGAGGCTCAGTATTGATAGACGGTTCAGAAGAATGGCTGTAGACCTGTGATGTGCCGGATGGCATACAGTCTGCATGGCAGGCGGTCTGTTGTCTGAGATATCATCACAAATGATCTGGGAAAACGGTTCAGGATTTCCCGGGGAGACCTGGAGCATCAGGTCTCCCCTTTTTCGGTATCTGCATGCAAAACAAACCCCTGACCTGAATGGGAGGAAAAAAATGGAAAATAACGTTGTACTGACCATGCGCGGTATCTCGATGACATTTCCGGGTGTGAAAGCGCTGGACAATGTGGATTTTACACTTCGCAAAGGCGAGATTCACGCATTGATGGGCGAGAATGGCGCGGGAAAGTCGACCCTGATCAAGTGCCTGACCGGTATCAATGCCTTTGAGGCTGGAGAAATCCATGTAGACGGAATTGACGGCGCGGTCGTGAATCATTCCACGCTGGACGCGCAGAAAAAAGGGATTTCTACGGTTTATCAGGAGGTAAATCTCTGCCCGAATCTGAGCGTGGCGGAGAATCTGTTCATTGGCCGGGAGCCGGTGAACCGGTTTGGAGCGATAGACTGGAAAACGATGGTGAAGAAGTCTCAGAAGATTGTTGATGATCTGGATATGAAGGTGGACGTGACGCAGAATCTGGAGGAATATTCTCTGGCTATGCAGCAGATGATCGCAATCGCCCGCGCGGTAGATATGGAATGCAAAGTATTGATTCTGGATGAGCCGACCTCCTCTCTGGATGACAATGAAGTGGAAAAACTGTTTGGCCTGATGCGCAGGCTGCGTGATCAGGGTGTTGGCATTGTTTTCGTCACCCATTTTCTGGAACAGGTGTATGCGGTCTGTGACCGGATCACGGTTTTAAGGAACGGGCAGCTGGTAGGGGAATATCCGATCGCGGAGCTGCCGCGTGTGAAGCTGGTAGCAGCCATGATGGGCAAGGATTTCGATGACCTGGCGGCAATTAAGACGGACGAGGCGAAAGACTTTTCGAACGCTCCAATTGAGATTGATGCAAAAGGCCTGAGCCATGCCGGGACGATTAAGCCGTTTGACCTGGTAATTCATAAAGGAGAAGTGGTCGGTCTGACCGGTCTGCTTGGTTCCGGACGAAGCGAGCTGGCACGAGTGATTTACGGCGCGGATAAAGCGCAGACCGGTACTTTGAAAGTAAATGGAAAAGAAGCAAAAATCAATGCCCCTATTGACGCGATGCAGCTGGGTATGGGACTTCTTCCTGACGACCGCAAGGCAGAGGGCATTATTGAGGATCTTTCTATCCGTGAGAATATTATTCTTGCCTTGCAGGCAAAGCGCGGAATGTTCCGCCTGCTTTCTATGAGTGAGCAGAACCGGATTGCGGATGAGTACATTAAAGTCCTTCAGGTGAAGACGCCGAGCCGGGAGACTCTGATCAAACAGCTCTCCGGCGGAAATCAGCAGAAGGTCATCCTTGGCCGCTGGCTGGCGACCAACCCGGATTTCCTGATCCTCGATGAGCCGACGCGCGGCATTGATGTCGGAACAAAGACGGAGATTCAGAAGCTGGTTCTTCAGCTTGCGGAGGAAGGAAAGAGTATTATCTTTATTTCCTCCGAGATCGAAGAGATGCTTCGTACCTGCTCTAAAATGGAGGTTCTGCGCGATGGCGCGAAGGTTGGAGAGATCACCGAAAACCTGACTCAGGAGAACGTCATGAAAGCGATTGCGGGAGGTGGATCCAATGAGTAGTATCAAAAAACTGACCAGTAAACGGCTGTTTCTGCCGATTTTCTGTATGATTCTCGTAATGATGGTAAATATCGTATACGATGTGGCGAACGGCAATTTCGCGCTGAACTTTTTCACTATTTCGATCCGCAACGGAGTTCTTTACGGCCGTCTGATTGATGTTTTGAACCGTGGCAGCGAGGTGGCGATTCTTGCCATCGGAATGACGCTTGTTGTTTCATCCTCCGCAGGTACGGATATTTCGGTAGGATCTGTAATGTCCCTGTCCGCGTGTATGTGCTGTATGCTGCTGGCCGGTTATGGCGTTTCTTCTACCAATGATCTGGCGGTTCCGCTGATTGTCGGCATTCTTGGCGGTCTGGTGATTGCCTGTGTCTGCGGCGCGTTTAACGGATTCCTGGTTGCGTATTTAGGTGTTCAGCCCATGGTAGCAACACTGATTTTATACTCTGCGGCGCGCGCGATCGGCCTTCTGCTTTGCAACAACCTGATTGTGTATGTCAGAAACGACGCGTACAAATTCTTCGGCAGCTATCTTGGATTTATCCCGACGCCGATTGTGATAGCCGCGATTTGTATTCTGATCATGGCTCTTTTACTGAAATTCACCGCTCTTGGCCTTTATGTACAGAGCGTCGGTATCAATAAAAAAGCGTCCCGGATTGCCGGCCTGAATTCTTCCCGGATTATTCTGATCTGCTATATTATCTGCGGATTGTGCGCGGGTATCGCCGGTATTGTGTCGTCTTCGCGTATCTATTCCGCGGACTCGAATAACATCGGCCTGAATTATGAGATGGACGCGATTCTTGCGGTTGCGCTTGGCGGGAACAGTCTGGGCGGCGGAAAATTCAGCCTTGCCGGTTCCATCATCGGCGCTTATACGATCCAGGCAATTACGACGACAATGTACGCGATGGGTGTTTCTACAAGCGTGGCGCCAGTGTTTAAGGCAATCATCGTAATTATTATCGTAGCGATCCAGGCGCCCCCGTTCAAAGAGTATTTAAGAAAACGCTCCGCACAGAAAGCGGCAGTAGCAAAGGGGGTACAGTAAGATGAAAAGAAAGAAAATGAACAGCAATACGTTGCTCCTTTTTATTACAATTGCCCTTTTTGTGGTGATGTATGCGGCGGGGTGCATTATTTATGGAAGTAAGGGTTTTTCCCATTTCCAGACTTTTCTGAATCTTCTGATCACGAATTCCGGCCTGCTCTGTGTGGCGGCAGGAATGACCTGTGTTATGCTCACGGGCGGAATTGACATTTCGGTAGGCGCGCTGATCGCTATGGACTGTATGTTTCTCGCAGTCGGGATTGACCGCTGGGGCTGGAATTCCATCGTGCTGTGTGTGCTGGTGCTGGTGATTGGCATTGTGTTCGGGTCGGTGATGGGATTCCTGGTAGGCTATCTTCAGATTCAGCCATTTATTGTATCCATGGCCGGTATGTTCTTCGCACGCGGCATGACAGCTGTTATCAGTACAGACCAGGTATCGATCAGCAGCGGACTGTTCAAGACAATCGCTTCGATTAAGATCTATATGCCGTTTAATATTGGAGCCTATACGAACAGCAAGGGCGTTTTGCAGGTTCCCTACATAAGGGTGCATGTGCTGATCGCGCTGGCTGTCCTGGTAGTGATTTTCCTGATGCTTCGTTATACAAAATTCGGGCGCAGCCTGTATGCGGTGGGAGGCAATGAGGTATCCGCTACAATGATGGGCCTGGATGTGAAGAAAACGAAAATGAAGGCTTACATACTTTCCTCCTTCCTCTGCTCCATCGGCGGTATCTGCTATTGCATGAATACGCTGACCGGCAGTGTGCAGCAGGCGACAGGACTGGAGATGGATGCGATTTCGTCGGCGGTTATTGGCGGTACACTGCTGACCGGCGGTGTCGGCAACGTCATTGGTTCTTTCTTCGGCGTTCTGATCAATGGTACGATCTCAACTCTGGTAAAGACGAACGGAAAGCTTTTAAGCTCCTGGTCAAACATTGCCGTGGCGGCTCTGCTGTGCTTCTTCATTGTTTTGCAGAGCATTTTCGGTCTGATAAAGGCGCGCAGGAAATGAGAAATACAGGGCGGTCAGAAACAGCGAAAGCGGTTTCCCGTAATATGTGATGATAGGACGCACAGCTTCGAAAACAGGCTGTGCGTCCTTTTTCGGCTGCACGGCATCTTTGCCGGATGCCGCTGCTGAATATGTCTGCTGCGGCCGGGGCACTGTGAATCCGGTCAGAATGAGACATTTGTATTATGGGCAATTTTGCCAGTCTGCGGCTCCGGAAAAATGATATCCCCACGGTTTTACACAACATTTACTTTTTCCTTACATTTCTTTTGCGATTCCTTCTCACTTGTGGTATGGTATATCTGTAAAAAGTTTGCGTTTTTGTACTATTTCATTTGAGATACGCATAAGGAGGAAGGGAGACAAAGGCGTTTCCCTGAAGAAGACAGATGGGTATAAGCAATATCATTTCATTATTTGGAAGCCTTGGCCTGTTCCTGTTCGGTATGAAGTACATGGGAGACGGCCTTGAACTTGCGGCAGGCCCGAAAATGAAAGACCTTTTGGAGACTCTGACCCGCAACCGGGTTATGGGCTTCCTGCTTGGAGCACTTGTCACGATTGTCATCCAGTCATCATCCGCGACCACTGTGATGGTGATGGGCTTTATTAACGCAGGTATTATGGATCTGGCGCAGGCGACGGGAGTAATTCTCGGCGCCAATATCGGCACCACGATCACCAGTGTCCTGATTGCGCTGGACGTATCCGGTATCGCGCCGGTCTGTATCTGTCTCGGCGCGGTGCTGATGCTGTATACCAAAAAGAAACGTACCGGCTATGTGGGACAGGTTATTCTGGGCTTCGGACTTTTGTTCCAGGGACTTGGTTCCATGAGCGCCGCGATGTCACCTCTGAAAGATTCCCCGGCATTTCTGAATTTTATTGCAAACGCGACGAATCCGGTGATCGGCTTTGTCGTCGGCGTGATTCTCTGCGCCATCCTTCAGAGCTCTTCCGCTGCGGTCGGCGTCATTCAGGCTCTGGCCATGCAGGGACTGATGCCGCTTCATTTTGCCGCTTTTATCGTCTGCGGTATCAACGTCGGTTCTTCAACACCGCCAATTCTTTCCGCGATCAACGCGAGAAATAACGCTAAGCGGGCGGCGATGATTTATCTGATCTTTAATGTGGTCGGCGCGATTATCTTTGTTCCGCTTACGATTCTGCTGCCGCTTACCGCCTGGATTGAGGCGGCAGTGCCGAGCGCGATGTTCCAGGTTTCCGTTTATCATATTTTGTTTAAGGTGGTGACTGGTCTGATTCTGCTGCCGCTGACGAATCTGGTTGTGACCTGGACTTACCGCATCATTCCGAAGCAGGCGCATGAGAATGCGTTCCGCCTGGAATACATAGATAAGAATATGCAGGTGGCCTCCCCGGCTGTTGTGACACTGCAGGTCGGGCGTGAGGTAGAGCGTATGGGCCGCCTGGCGCGGGAAAATCTGATGCGGGCGAAGACCATTGTGACAAATCAGAACATGGCAGGGATCAAGGAACTGCGGGATACAGAGGATGTGATTGATTATCTGGCGTCTGAGATCACCGAATATCTGACCACAATCAACGCGGCTGAGATGCCGGCAAGCGTCTCCCGCTACATGAGCAGCGCATTCCACGCGATCAACGATCTGGAGCGGATCGCCGACCATGCGGTGGTGATTACAGGACAGACCGAGACAAATGTAGAGGCAGGAGAGCCTTATTCCGAGCAGGCGCAGCAGGACCTGCTGGAGATCTTCGATCTTGACCTGCAGCTTTATGATATCTCGATGGGTCTGTTCAGCCGACACAGCATTACGCCGGAAGACTGGGTCGAGATTCGCAAGCGGGAACACCGGATCACGAAGAAAATCTCC
The DNA here is from genome assembly GCA_021205225.1 of Lachnospiraceae bacterium. Lineage (GTDB taxonomy): Bacteria > Bacillota > Clostridia > Lachnospirales > Lachnospiraceae > Choladousia. The sequence goes on along the minus strand of JAJPXX010000031.1, from coordinate 5,772 downwards.
AAAGCGCAGGCGGGTCATATGGAGCGCCTGAAAGAGGGGCAGTGTTCGTTTGAAAAGGGACTGACATTCGTCGAGATCCTTGACAGCTTCGGCCGTATCGCGGCACACTCCGTGAATATCGCGGAGGAGAGCGGACCGGAGATCCTTGGCGGGATGTTAAAGGCGGAAAATAATTGACTGCCGGTTGGCAGTGAGATGATAGAAAGCGGGTAAAAACGGTTGACAAAAAAAATCGTACTGCTATCATTTCAGTATGGTTGAACAAAGACGTTCTTCCTTTGGGCGGGACGTCTTTCTTTGTCTGACTGGAAAATTCTTTGGCTTTTCCGGCAGGCAAAAATTTTTAAAAGAGATGAGAATGCCGTATTATCAGGAAGCAGTCTGCTGTTCGGAAGGTTATTCATTTATATAAAAGGAGAAGCAAATATGAGTAAATATACCAGAGAAGACATATACAGAATTGTAGAGGAAGAGGATGTGCAGTTTATCCGGCTGCAGTTTACGGATATGTTCGGCACACTGAAAAATGTCGCGGTGACGGTGAATCAGCTGGATCGTGTACTGGCGAATAAAGTCACCTTTGACGGCGCTTCCATTGAGGGATTTACACGGATTGAGCGGTCGGATCTGTGCCTGCATCCGGATCTGGATACGTTCCTGATTTTTCCATGGCGGCCGCAGAATGGCAAGGTGGCGCGTTTCCTCTGCGACATCTGCTATGCGGACGGGACGCCCTTTGGCGGGGATCCGCGGTATATTTTAAAAAATGTGATTGCTGAAGCAGCGCAGATGGGCTACACTCTGGAAGTAGGGCCGGAGTGTGAATTTTTCCTGTTCCACACGGATGATGAAGGCAGGCCGACGACCGTTACACATGAGCAGGCGGGGTATTTTGATATTGCGCCGATTGACCTGGGAGAAAACGCCAGAAGAGATATGATCCTGACCATGGAGGATATGGGATATGTAGTAGAGTCCTCCCATCATGAAGCCGCACCGGCGCAGCATGAGATTGACCTGCGCTATGATGAGGCGCTGCGCTCCGCGGATGGCATTATGACCTTTCGCCTTGCGGTGAAGACGGTCGCGAAGCGGCATGGCCTGCATGCCTCCTTTATGCCGAAGCCGATTGCGGGCGTGAACGGCTCCGGTATGCATATCAATATGTCCCTGACACATGAAGGGAAAAATGTTTTCTATGACGAGATGGATCCGATTCATTTAAGCCAGGAAGGGCGCTGGTTCATTGGCGGTCTGTTAAAGCACATCCGCGCGGTGACCGCAGTGACGAACCCGATCGTCAATTCATACAAGAGACTGGTGCCGGGGTTTGAGGCGCCGGTTCATGTGGCGTGGTCCGCGAAAAACCGGATTCCGCTGATCCGTATCCCGATCATGGGGAATGGCACGAAGCGCATTGAGCTGAGAAGCCCGGACGGCGCGAGCAATCCGTATCTGGCGCTTGCGGTCTGCATGGCGGCCGGACTGGACGGCATTCGCAACCAGATCACCCCGCCGGAGAGCATGGATGAGAACCTGCACGCGCTGACTGCGGATGACCTGAAAGCCAGAGGAGTGGAGCGTCTGCCGGTCACGCTGCTGGAAGCGGTGGAAGCGCTGGAGGCAGACACATTTATCTGCGGCGTTCTCGGCGAGCATGTGACAAAGCGTTATATTAAGGCGAAGAAAGAAGAGTGGGAAGAATACCAGGCAAGCGTGAGCAAATGGGAACTGGATCATTACCTCGCGAAGGTCTGATTCGACTGCCGATTGTTATCACCATGGCAGGAGGATACACATGACGAACGTAAATATAGTGGTAGTATTTCCCAAACCCGAAGACGCGAAAAGCGTCCGGAATCTGCTGATCCGCAGCGGGTACGGGGTCCGCGCGGTCTGTACGAGCGGCGCGCAGGCGCTCTCGGCGGCGGATCGCCTCGGTTCCGGTGTGATTGTCTGCGGCTACAAGTTTGCAGATATGGTATATACTGAGCTCTTTGAGGATATGCCGCCTTCCTTTGGAATGCTTCTTGTCGCGTCCGTGCGGGCAGTCAGTGAGGGAATTTCCAATGGTGTTCTCTGCGTGACCATGCCATTTCACGTAAACGACCTGCTGGACTCTCTGGAAACCGTGATTGCGCAAATGGAGCGGCGCAGACGGCGGAAGCGCATGATGGCGCCGCAGCGTACTGAGGAAGAGAAGAAGCTGATTGAGGAGGCAAAATCTCTCCTGATGGAGCGCAATGGCATGACAGAGGAGGAGGCGCATCATTACCTGCAAAAGACCAGTATGGACAGCGGTACCAATATGGTGGAGACCGCGCAGATGCTGTTTGCGCTGATGCGGTAGGAAGCCTGTTTTCGGCTTCTGTTTTGGAAAAGACTGATGAAATTTGGGGCAGTCTGGAAAAGATTGCAAAGAAGCTGCAGATTTCTCTGAAGAAGCTGTAGGCGAGGGCAGGAGGATGGAAATGAGATTCACAAAAATGCATGGCCTTGGCAATGATTACGTGTATGTCAACTGCTTTCAGGAAACTGTTGAGAACCCATCAGAGGTGGCGATCCGGGTCAGTGACCGTCATTTTGGGATCGGATCAGACGGTCTGATTTTGATTAAACCGTCTGATAAAGCGGATTTTCAGATGGAGATGTACAATGCGGATGGCTCTCTGGGCGCGATGTGCGGCAATGGTATCCGTTGCGTGGCGAAGTATGTCTATGATTATGGTCTGACCGATAAGAAACAGATCAGTGTGGAAACCGCCAGCGGGATCAAATATCTGGATTTGACGGTAGAGCAGCCTCAGCTGGATTCTGATTGCGCAAATGCGCGGGGGAAGGTCAGCCAGGTTCGTGTAGACATGGGCGCCCCGATTCTGGAGCCGGAGCAGATTCCGGTGGACGTTTCGGTTTTCCATCCGCTTTCTGCTGTTTCATCAAAGGATGATGCACGGATGGCTGCTAAGCCGATTATCAGCAGAGAGCTTTTGGCTGGCGCTGATAATTACGCCGTCACCTGTGTTTCCATGGGAAACCCGCACTGTATCGTCCCGGTTGAGGATGTGGATGGACTGGATATTGAGAAGATCGGTCCGCTTTTTGAGACGCATCCGGCTTTTCCGGATCGGGTTAATACGGAATTTATAAAGGTGATTGACCGCCATACGGTGCAGATGCGTGTCTGGGAGCGCGGTTCCGGCGAGACCCTGGCCTGCGGCACAGGTGCCTGCGCCGTAGCGGTGGCCTGTGTTTTGAATGAATGGACAGATAATGAGGTGACTGTGAAGCTTCGCGGAGGGGATCTGCGGATTGCGTGGGATCAGGAGCAGAATACGGTCTATATGACCGGACCGGCGGCAACGGTATTTGAGGGAGAAATAATTCTCTAAAAAATATAAAACGCATAAAACTTAGGAGGCTACTATGTTTAAGATCAACGACAACTACTTAAAGCTGCCTGGCAGCTATCTTTTCTCAACGATTGCGAAGAAGGTCAGCGCATTCCAGGCGGCGAATCCGGATAAAATGGTGATTCGCCTCGGTATCGGTGATGTGACGCAGCCGCTCGCCCCGGCCATCATTGATGCGCTGCACGGTGCGGTGGATGAAATGGGAAAAGCGGAGACCTTTCACGGCTACGCACCGGATCTCGGCTATGAGTTCCTGCGCACGGCGATCGCCAAAAATGATTACGCGGACCGCGGCTGTGATATTGCGGCGGATGAGATTTTTGTCTCCGACGGCGCGAAGTGCGACTCCGGCAATATTCAGGAGATTTTCAGCGTAGACAATAAAATCGCTGTCTGCGACCCGGTCTATCCGGTTTATGTCGATACGAACGTAATGGCTGGCCGCACCGGCACCTATGATCCGAAAACGGAGATGTGGAGCGACGTGATTTATATGCCGTGTACTGAGGCAAACAATTTCTCTCCGGAGCTTCCGAAGGAAACCCCGGACATCATCTATCTGTGTTTCCCGAACAACCCGACCGGCGCGACCATCACAAAGGCGCAGCTGCAGGAGTGGGTGGATTACGCGAACCGGGTTGGCGCGGTGATTATCTACGACGCTGCATATGAGGCTTATATTTCTGAGGAGGATGTGCCGCACACGATTTTTGAATGTGAGGGTGCGCGTACCTGTGCGATTGAACTGAAGTCCTTCTCGAAAAACGCGGGCTTTACAGGCACCCGGCTGGGTTATACCGTTATCCCGAAGGATTTAAAGTGCGGTGATGTGATGCTGCATTCCCTGTGGGCACGCCGCCATGGCACGAAGTACAACGGGGCGCCCTACATTCAGCAGCGCGCGGGTGAGGCCGTCTACTCACCGGAAGGCAAAGTGCAGCTCGCGAAGCAGGTGGCTTATTATATGAATAACGCGAAGGTTATCAAAGAAGGTCTTCAGGAAGCGGGCTATACCGTGTCCGGCGGCGTCAACGCGCCGTATATCTGGCTTAAGACGCCGGATGGGATGACATCCTGGGAATTCTTTGATTACCTGCTGGAGAAGGCAAATGTCGTCGGCACACCAGGATCCGGCTTTGGACCGAGCGGAGAAGGATATTTCCGGCTGACTGCGTTCGGCACCTATGAGAATAGTGTAGCCGCACTGGAACGGATCAAAAAAATGTAAAAGCGTTGCACGGCGTAGAGATATTTCTGGCGAAATTTTCGGCCTAGGATGCTTCTTAATATACGGACAGAACAAGGAGGCTTTGGATGATAAACGAGACGATTATCCGGAGATAATATAGAATGGATTTTAAAAGATTCGTGGATTTAAAACAGATTGAATGCCTTGTGGCCTGCGCACAGACTGGTTCGGTTACCAAAGCGGCGGAAGTATTGCATATGTCGCAGCCGAGTGTAAGCAAGGCGATAAAAACGATGGAGGAAACGCTCGGTATACAGCTGTTTAACCGATACGCGAAGGGGATGTCCCTGACGAGGGAGGGGGAGTCTGCTTACCGCTATGCGAAAGACATACTGGAGGATCTGGACAAAATACAGGAAATCCACACAAAACAGACGACAGAAACGCTGCGTATGTCCAACAATCCGAGCTCCTGGTTCGCGGATGTTTTTCTGGCGTTTTACACAGAACATCAGGAGGAGGATTTGCATTACCAGATCTATACGACGGGAACGCGCGAGATCGTGCAGAGAGTGGAAGACAGAATAGATGATGCGGGGTTCGTATATGTGATCAAAAATCAGAGGGCGGCTTTCGAGTATTATCTGAGCCGGAATTATCTGGAGTTTACTCCTCTGGCGGAGACGTATGTAGCACTTTTTTCAGGTGGCAAGAGTGGTTCTGAAGAGATACGAAAAGAGAATGCGGGATTGTCTGCCCTGCGTCTGGTCCAGAGATTTCCGGACGAGTTTTCTCCGGACAACTATTGGGATATTATAGATGCAGGCGGACATTCCACAGAAAATGCGGAAACCGTGGTGACTACGAACAGCGAATATATCATGACAAGGTTATTGCAGCAGGGAGATTTGTCAAATATCAGTGCAGCCTGGCTGACGCAGGAGAAACCATCGGATCTGACTGCGAGCCGGATGACGGGGCTAAAGGAAGATCAGATTATATTTGGCTTTGTAAAACGCCGGGGAGAAGTGCTTCCGGAAGGCGTGGGAGCGTTTGTGGACTATGTGAAAAAGCTTCTGGATGTGAGAATAGAAAAACCAGCCTGAGACGGGCTGGCTTTTTTATCCAATAGGAAAGTTCTCCGAACTTCCCTATCGGACAAAAACCCTCCGG
>JAJPXX010000203.1 GCA_021205225.1 Lachnospiraceae bacterium | reverse complement strand
TTGGCTAACACCAGTTTTAGATAACATGGAAGGGAAAAGTCAATGGCTTTTTTAAGCTGACGCTAGGTGGTCTTTTTAGACTGACGCTAACACCGATTTATCAGTCTGTATTCGAAGACTGGTTGCTTTAAAGTATATCCGAAGACAGTCCTTAAAGCAACCAGAAAATACGTTCAAAATCGGTCGAAATCCTCTTGCGTTCCGAGTCTTGCATATGAAAATGAGTCATTGCCGCTTTCACAATACATATCATTCACGATTCCGATGGTCAGCAAATCCAAATCCCTTATGCTGATACCCAGCTGCACACACCGCAAAAGAAAGAGCGGGGTTGTCATTTCCCGCTCACTTTTGCGAAGTTTTTTTTAGACTCAACATCCGACTGAATGTTCAAACCCCATAGCTTGATAATCTCCGGCAATATTTGATAAATGCTAAATGTGTTATACTGTTCAAGCCACTCATCAATGCTGTCCGGAATTGACGGGTCATAGTGTTTCGCCATTACCCACGCCAGTCCTTCGAAGAGTTCAAGACTAAACATATCCAGATTGGACGCATTCTCATCATTCTCTCCAACTGCCTGCTCAAGCTGCCGCAGGTCTTTGTAGATGTCCCTGCCAAATTTGATACGATAAATACGCGGAACAGCTGCACTTGCCTTAAATGTGGTGGGGATTCCATCAATTTCAATTGTTTTTGTTAACGCCATAATCGTCGCTCCTCCTGCTTTAAAAAGGCAGAGCCTAAGCCCTGCCTTTTATCCGTTATTCAGCATATTCGCACCTTAAGCAGTGCCGCTGTCGTCAGTCGTGGTGGACGGAATATAAACCGCGTCATACCAAGCGTCATAAGCCGTGGTGTCCGTGGTGTTGCCGGTCTTGGCCTTAACCATACCGTCGGAAAGCGGAGTCGCCTTGATAGACAGTGTTTCCGTCTGTACCTCCTTGGTGTCCTCGTTCGTCTGGCCCTCAATCTTCGGACGGGAAGCGGAGCAGTTATACAGGACGTGCCTGATGTGCTTCTGGTCGCCGTCAAACTCAAAGAGCAGGGCAAAGGACTCCAGCTCCACCTCGGAATTCTCCACCAGCACGCCGTTGTCATCCAGCGTCTCCTTTAAGATGTCCGTCCTGAAGGACTCCGGAATCAGCGCAAGCTCCAGGTCTCCCTCATAGCCCATGTTGTTATTGATGACATAGTAGGCAATGCCGTCAGCGTAGAAATTCTCCGGCTCGCCGTTCGCGTCCAGGGAAAGCGAAACCGCACCAGGCAGCGCCACCGGAGTGCCATAGGTCGCGTTCCCGTCATCATCCAGCGTCAGCTTCGCGTAATGCGCGTTTTTCAGGTTAAACTTAACCTTGTTATTGTCAGCCATTCTTATACCTCCATTTCGTAGAGCACCTCGTACAGACGCTCACTCTCAATCCATACTTCGCTCTTGTTATAATAAATTCCATACTCCGTGAGTACCGTCTCCACCTGCGCCTCCAGGTCGGGGTCTTTCTTATCCGAGTAAAGCTCGATGTGCAGGACATTCACACTGAAATACACTATACCGTCTGCTGCAAAATTGTCCGCGTTCGGATAAAGGAAAACCAGAAAAGGCGGATCAGGCGACTCCCCTTCTGCAAAGTGGTGGTAGGCTGATTCCAGCCCGATTGACGCCACCATTTCTTTTACTTCCACGTGTGTCATTAGCTCAGTCCTTTCTTCAACTCAGTCTCCAGCTTCTCCAGACCTTTCTCCTCTGCAGGAGCGATATGCGGATAAGCTTTTACCCGTCCGCCGTTTCGGAGTGCGTGACCATGCTCCAGTAAGTGAGCCAGCTGATACTTCGTTTTGGAATACACCACAACATCCATTGACTGCGATGTCTCCTTCACTTTTTTCACAGCCCAGCTTTTCGCGTAGGCTCCAGTATCCTTTGGAGCAGTCGCTTCGATTTCCTTTTTGACCGTCTTCCCGGCAGTCTGCACCGCCTTTTTCATCTCATCGGCGGCAAGGTCAGCATACTCCGTCAGGCTCTCCATGACAGCGGATGCCATCTCGTTAATCTTTACCCTGTCTGAAGCCATCGTCACCGCCTCACTTTCTCACATCTGAATTTCAGTGACTTCCGTTTGAAATTCATGTGGTCAACCGAGAGGATGTTGTAAATATCATCTCCAAAGATAACCCGGTACTCCGTGCTGTTAATCACGGAAGCGGTCTTGCAATACCGCACCGTAAAGCTGATACCGGAGTGGTCTGTCGTGGTTGCAGCCGTCTCACTCTCTGTGGATTTCACACTGTCCTCACCGCTTACCGTGGCAAAACAGGAGTAATAATCCGTCCATTCATTGGTGTGGTTTCCAATATCGTCTGTCACCACCTCATTTTTCTGGAAGGTTATCTGTACGTTTAACAATGCTACTTCCATCAGAACGCCTCCTCCCGCTGTCCGAAGAGGAGCGCACGTAGCGTCAGCGTCAATGCGTGATGGTCAGCCTCCTCGCGATGCTCGTACAAATATGCCGCTGTAAACATGACAGCAATCTTCCCATTTTCCGCTTCAGCAAGAACCGATTCATCATCCGTCCGCACGATGTCCATGCAAGTGCGCTTGGCAGAAGAAATCAGAGCTTCAATCAGTGCATCGTCATCGTCAAAATCTACACGCAGGTAATTTTTCATCTCTTCAACCGTCAAATCCACAGCGTCACCTCCAAATCAGATTTAGCAGGAGCAGAGTGGTTAACCCTGCCCCTGCTGTTAAACAATAATGCCCTTAATTAGTTTCACGCACCGATTTTCAGCACCTGAACCGCCTCCGGCAGCACAAGGTTGCCATCCACGCGCTCCTTTGCCACATAGCCAATCATGCCGTTGCCTGCGAAGAGCTCACGAAGCTCCGCGAAAGAACGGGTGCCACGGTCGCCGATGTTATAATACTTATAATCACCGAAAGCGATGCCGTCTGCCGGAGCATAAGCGGAAGTGTATACCTTATAACCAAGAATACGGTCCGGCTCGCCTGCCTGGTAGCTCGGCTGCCAGATATAGGCACCGTTGTTGTCCTTCAGCTGGCGAACCGCCGCGATGGTGGCGTCGTTCATGATGAAGGAAGCGTTCTTGCGGTACGGACGCTTCAAGCCATACATAAGGCTGATCAGGCTGTCGGAATCCACAGCCGCCACAGTGTCAAACACGGTCGCGGAAGTAAACAAACCGGTCGGCTTGCCGGAACCGTCGCCGTTTAAGAAAGCGTCCTCCTCGGCATTTGCCAGAGCCTTGCCAAACTGGGTGGTGATGTAGCTTTCCAGACCGAAAGCGTTATCATACAGAAGCTCCTCAGTTACCTTCACAGCAACGTGGAGCTTGTAAGCATCCAGCGTTACCTGGTCAAAGGTCGCGTCTCCCCAGGTCAGCTCGCCGCCTTCCTCAATCCATGCCGCAGCCGGCTTGTTTGCCGTCAGGTTGATACGGTGCAGGCCGCTGGTGGTGATGATGGTGGAAAGACCGCGCATGATGTTCTCCTCATCGAGCGTGTCAATCAGGCGCTTATCCCATTCCTCCGGCACGAGGTAACCACCGTCCGCGTCCACGCCTTCGCTAAGGTAATTGCTCACGTTCTTAAAGTTAGAGCGCAGAGCCGCAAGTGCCGCCTGACGGTACTCATCGCTTGCCCTGCCGGACTTTGCCTTATCCTTGCCGCCCGGCTGACCGGTAATCGGATTAGAAGTCGGCTGGGAAAGCTGCTTCTCGATTTCCGCAGCACGCTCCAAACGGGAGATTTCCTTGCCCAGGTCGTTGATTTCAGTCTCCATCTTATCGTAAGCGGCAGCGTCCTCAGCGGAGAGCGTACCGTTTTCAGTGCGATGGGTGTCCAGGAAGGCCTTTGCGCCATTCCATACAGTGTTTCTCTTTTCGCGTAATTCCTGAATAGTCATAATAGTTCTACCTCCATTAAAAATGATTTTTGATTAGGTTGAGCCGCTCAAGCAGGTCATCCGCCTTGCGGCCAGTGTCAGCAGGTTTTTCAATCCTGCATTTTGCGGAAATTTTCTCCATGATGGAGTTTTGAATCTGTGCAGGCGAGTACCCCATAAGGGCAGAGGGAGCGGAAAGCCGCGCCTCATCGTCTGTTCCATCCTTATAAAGAATGCCGTCAATAAAGCCTTTTTCCAAAGCTTCATTCGCGTTCATCCAATATTCGGAGTCCATCAGCTTACCCAATTCCCTGCGGGATAACCCGCTCTTCATCTCGTAAGCGTTGATGATGGATTCCTTTACCTCGTCCAACATCTGCATGGCCTTGCGCATCTCCTCGGAGTCGCCTGCCGCGATAGTCGACGGGTAAGGTAGGAAAGTGCCGCCTTGCTACATTTCTGTAGTAGGTTTGCACAGT
>JAJPXX010000120.1:21376-22210 GCA_021205225.1 Lachnospiraceae bacterium | reverse complement strand
ACACTACAGACTCTGTTTATAAATCATGTGGCTTCTTCTTCCGATCTCCTTCGGATTTTTCTTTGATTCATTCTTTTTTCTCTGAATCATTTATAAACATGAATGTGATCTTTCCCGTCCTGTGCGCATATGAATTCATTCTTTTGAATCTCTCTATCTGGTATTCGATCCGGCATTTGATTTTCAATTTTTCATTTTAATCTGAATATAATTCATTTCTCGTCTGAACTTATATCCTGCCGCATCCTGTCTTAACGAATGATTCATGCTGTCCTTTACGCAACACACACCACTCTATATTTCCTGTTTGACTGCGCATCTGTTTACGGTTTGTTCTTTCTCGTTTTTATTGTACTGTGCTTCTCACACCTGTCTGTACTTTCCGTTTTCCACATCCCGTTTTTATTTTTCTCTATATGACGAACCTGCGAGTCCGTCTTCTCTCACCTGTCGGATAAATGTGCTCTGTTGGCTGATCTGTTTTCTCTCCAGCTAATCGTTCTCTTACGATGACTCTTAAATCAAATCCAACTGAGGTCTTTTTCACAGGAAACATTTATCCCGCCACATATTTTAAATAAAGAATGTGAGACTGTATCCATTGGAATCGACCTCCTCTCCCTGGTTGTTATTGACTATAGGTTTTGATCTATAGGAACAACAATTTGTTTGTTGATGGTTGTACTATAGCATAAGTCTTTTGATTTGTCAACACTATTTTTGAAATTTTCTTCAATTTATTTTATTCAAATAGTTTTTCTTTTCGTTGATGTCTTAATTGTTTGTTTTTTACATATAATTCAGATAATTTCAGGGCGTGTGCGCTTAAATTTT
>JAJPXX010000120.1:12832-21362 GCA_021205225.1 Lachnospiraceae bacterium | reverse complement strand
ACCGAATGCGGCCGCAGCCATATCTATGCTTTTCAGCCCGTCCGCAGGCGGAATTTACGCGCTTCTTTCTCACTGTTGATCAGCTCGATCTCTGCGCCAAGACCTCTCAGCTTCTCATCGAAACACTCATAACCGCGCTGGATGTACATAATATCATCGACCGTTGTAACGCCTTCCGCCGCCAGCCCGGCAATCACTAAAGCAGCTCCGGCCCTCAGATCCGGCGCACTGACACGCGCTCCGGTCAGCGTCTCTACTCCTGTAATAATCGCCGTGTTGCCTTCTACGCGGACATTCGCCCCCATGCGGGTCAGCTCGTCCATATACTTAAAACGATTTTCAAAAATACTCTCTGTCACAATACTGGTGCCGCGCGCCAGCGCAAGTGTTACGCCAATCTGCGGCTGCATATCCGTCGGATATCCCGGATACGGAAGAGTCTTTACATTCGTACTGCTCAGGCGCTTCGACGCCACGACGCGCACCGCATTGTCAAATTCCTCTACCTCACAGTCAATCTCCAGAAGCTTCGCTGTCGTCGCTTCGAGGTGCTTCGGAATCACGTTTTTTACCATCACATCGCCCTTTGTCGCAGCCGCGGCGAACATAAACGTACCCGCTTCAATCTGATCCGGGATGATGGAATATTCCGTGCGATGGAGCTTTGCAACTCCGCGGATACGGATCACATCCGTACCTGCTCCTTTGATGTTGGCTCCCATGCTGTTCAGGAAATTCGCCACATCAACCACATGCGGCTCGCGGGCACAGTTCTCAATAATCGTATAGCCTTCCGCCATCGACGCCGCCATCATAATATTGATGGTCGCCCCGACAGAAACAGTATCCAGAAAAATATGACTGCCGTGAAGATGATCCGCTGTTGCGATAATATATCCGTTCCGGATCGTCACCTTTGCTCCAAGTGCTTTGAAGCCTTTGATGTGAAGGTCGATCGGCCTGCTGCCGATGTTGCATCCACCGGGAAGCGGCACTTCCGCCCTTTTGTATTTGCCAAGAAGAGCTCCGATCAGATAATAGGATGCTCTGATTTTTTTGATGTATTCATATTCCACACTGACATCGCCGATATTTCTGCTGTTCAGCATCACCGCATGGCGTGTGATTCTCTCTACCTTCACGCCGATGCTTTCCATCGCTTCCAGAAGGACATTCGTGTCTCGCACATCCGGCAAATTGTCAATCAACACGGTATCATCCGTCATAATCGCTGCCGCGACAATAACGAGCGCGGCGTTCTTGGCACCGGAGACCTCCACCTCACCTACCACTGGATTCCCCCCTCTGATAATATACTGTTCCATTGGAATACCTCTGCTATCGTTTATTCATACTCCCTGCACCCGGCTTATGCCTTTTGCTTATCCGCAAGCGGCAAAGCCTCTCATTTTCCGCCGCGCCCCCGCAATCGCTTCGGAGACCGCTTTTGGTTTCCCGATCGCCGCACGGGGCGTGAGCAGTGTAAGCTGCTATTTTCCTTTCACACCCCTGCAATCGAGCAGGAGGCGGCTTGTCAGCTCCTGCTTGCTGCGCGGGCTGCGTCCGGCGACAGCCGGAAAATTCCTCTCGCAGCCCTGTGCATAATAAATTTCCGGGGCTCCCCTCCCGGAAATCTGGCGAAATTGTTATAAGTATACCACATTTTAAACGAATGTAAACCAATTTTCACAATTTTGAATCTTTTCGTCATTATGAACCAAACGTACATTCGGTTTTTATGCCCCATTTTTAAGCATTTCGATGCATTTTCTGTTTTTTTGTCTCTTTCACTCTTTTTGAGCGGACATCTGCGCTTTTTCGCGCCGCCTTTTTCCGGACGCTGAATCCAAAGCTCCCGATCTCCTCTCCGAGTGAAAAATAAGTCCCGTGCGAATAAGCCATAAGCTCCGCATCATTCAGGTGAAGCTTTCCTTTTTCATCCAGATACCGCGGATCCACGTCTACGGCAAGCACTTCTGAGACAAACATATGGTGGGAACCAAGCTCCAGCACTTCCCGGACCCGGCATTCCATATTTACCGGACTTTCTTCGATCAACGGCGGAGCAACACAGGCTGCCGGGACAGCCGTAAGGTGCGTTTCCTGAAATTTATCGACATCCCTGCCGGAGCGGACGCCGCAGTAGTCGGTTGCGCGCGCCAGCTTTTTCGTCGTCAGATTGATCACAAACTCTCCTGTCTCGCGGATGATATTGTAGGAATACCGTTCCGGCCGGACAGAGATCGACACCATAACCGGATCGCTGCAGATCGTGCCGGCCCAGGCAACTGTAAGGATATTCGGCCGCTCTCCCGGCCGGGCACAGCTCACCATCACCGCAGGCAGCGGATACAGCATATTTCCGGCTTTCCATATTTCTTTGCTCATACCATTCCTCCCGGACAGGTTCCCTTTCGCAATTCAACCATATCCAGCGTTTCATTTTTCTGATAAAAAGTATGTGTAACGCTCGTATTCGTACTTCACAGCATATGCGAAGTACAAAGTACAGTCCTGAATCGTTACAAATGCGACTCACCACAGCGCATTACGCCCCCGTCACCTGGCTGATTCCGGTCATCAGCGACGGCACCAGCTGCTTTTTACGGGAAACCACGCTCTGTAAGTACACACTGCCATTCTCCAGCTTCTTATGGAAGGATGCGTCAATGATGTCGGCATCATCCCTGCCATAGCAGATCAGATCCGTTCCTTCTTCTATAATATTCGTCAGCATAAAGCAGACCATATCCAGCTCCTTCTTTGCTACCAGATTCTGCAAAAACGGGGTGATCCGCTCTTTGATATTCTTCAGCTCCTCTTCACTCATGGAGGTAATCTGACCCACTCCGACGTTCATATCGCCCATCTCAAATTTTTTGAAGTCCTGATAGCAGATTTCTTCAGGCGTCTTTGTCGAAAGGTCACTGCCTGCGGCAAACATCTCCTTTGCGTGCGCCTCGCATTCAATGCCCGCAATCCCGGCCAGCGCACGGGCTGCCTCGATATCCATCGGAGTACAGGTCGGTGAACGGAAAATCAGAGTGTCAGAAATAATCGCGCTGCACATCAGACCTGCAATATCCGGCGGAATCTCCACACATTTTTCGCGATACATCTGATAAATAATGGTGCTCGTACAGCCCACCGGCTGATTACGGAAATAGACGGGATTGATCGTCTCCAGGGAACCGCCAATCCTGTGGTGATCGATAATTTCCATAATTTCCGCGTCAAGCACGTTATCCACAGCCTGGGAGACCTCATTGTGATCCACAAGGATCAGCCCGCGCCTGCGCACGCCCAGCAGGTTCCGCCGGGAAATCATTCCCACATAGTAGCCGCCCTTATCCAGAATCGGGAAATCCCGGTAACGCTTTTTCGACATCGTATCCCGGATAGATTCCGTATAATCAGAGAGATGAAAGGTCAGAAGATTCTCTTCCTTTTGCATGAAAAATTCCACCGGCATGCTCTGGTTAATCAGGCGCGCCACCGCGTAAGTGTCCAGCGGCGTCACTATCACCGTACAGCCGCGCTCCTCTGCCAGCCGCTGAATCGTCCGCGAAACGGGGGCTCCCAGGCACACGATAATACAGCCCGCCTGCATCTCGATTGCACAGAGCTGTCCTTCATAGCGATTGCCAAGAATGACCATATCATTTTCTTTAATATAATTTTCCATCACATCCGGATTCGCCGCCGCAATCACGACCTGTCCTTTATCAAAATAACCGTCCGGATCGCCGACGATCATTTCCGCTTCCAGAGTCTCCAGAATGTTCCGATACGGCGTTTTCGCCGTAGAGACAATCGAGCTCTCATATTCTTCCATATACGACTTCGCAATATCGTTGATCGTGATCAGACCCTTCAGCTTATTCTTAGAGTTCGTAATCGGAAGCGTAAAAATATTCTGCTCCTGCATCAGCGTCCACGCACGCTTCAGAGAAAGATTGCTGCGTACCCCTTCTACCTTGCGGATCTCCATATCCTTAACCCGCGTACCGATGTTTTCCAGTAAAAGCGGAGTTTTCGCGTGAAAACATTCCAGTACAAACTGTGTCTCCGCGCTCACAAGTCCGGCCCGTGCCGCCACAAAATTATATGGCTCACCGAGCTGGTTTTTCAGATACGCATACGCGATTGCCGAGCAGACGGAATCTGTGTCCGGATTTTTATGGCCGACCACGCAGACTGTACGTTTCCGCTGCTTTATGTTTTCCATCGTTTCCTGCTTCGCGCCAGGAATACGCTTATTCGCTGTTTCTTCCATAAGCTTCCTCCTCATTCCACTCCCTGCTCCGTCACGCGCGCATAGATCAGCGGATGCTTTTTGGGCGCTTTAGGTAAAATAACCACGGCCTCCTTCAGCCGGTCAAGCGCTCCGTCCAGCCTTGCTTCCTCCGAAGTTCGCAGCCAGGCGATCGTCTCACCCTTCTTTACCGCGTCCCCGGTCTTTTTATTCAGAATAATTCCCGCGAGGGGATCAATCGTACTTTCCTTTGTCTCTCGTCCGGCTCCCAGAAGCGACGCGGCAATGCCAATATCTTCTGCGTCCATTTTTGCAAGATAGCCGCTCTCTTCCGCCTGAAATACACGCTCGAACGGCGCACGCCCCAGCTTTTCCGGGTGACGGACATAGTCGGGATCTCCCCCCTGTCCCTCAATCATAGCCGCAAGCTTTTCCAGCGCCTCGCCTGATTCTATCGCGCGGCGCGCCAGTGAGCGGCAATAATCAATATCGCCATTACCAGCCAGATGCAGCATCTGCGCTGCCAGAGCCAGGCTTACCTCGGTCAGATCCTTCGGTCCTTCCCCTTTCAGGGTGCGCACCGCTTCCTCCACCTCAAGCGCATTTCCAATCTGGCACCCAAGGGGAACATCCATATCCGTGATCAGCGCGGCAATCTTTTTGCCATTGCGCACTCCAATCGCGACCATCTTCTGCGCAAGCCGGACTGCATCCTCCACAGTCTTCATAAAAGCGCCGCTGCCCGTCTTCACATCCAGCACAATGCAGTCGCTGCCGGCCGCCAGCTTTTTACTCATGATCGACGCCGCAATCAGCGGAATACTGTCAACCGTCGCAGTCACATCACGCAGCGCATACAGCATTTTGTCCGCCGGAGCCAGATTGCCGGACTGACCGGTCACCGCTATCCCTGTGCGGCGCACCACATCCAGAAATTCATCCTTTTCCAGAGAAACCCGCGTCCCCGGAATCGATTCCAGCTTATCTACCGTCCCGCCGGTATGTCCAAGCCCGCGCCCCGACAGCTTCGCCACGGTACAGCCGCAGGCAGCCACGATTGGCGCGACAATCATCGTCGTTTTATCCCCGACCCCGCCGGTGGAATGTTTATCCACCTTCACACCCGGAAGAGACGAAAGATCCAGTCTTTCACCGGAATTTGCCATCGCGTCTGTCAAAACAGCTGTCTCTTCGTCTGTCATTCCCTGAAAATACACAGACATCAGAAAGGCAGACATCTGATAATCCGGAATATTTCCCTTCGTATATTCCGCAATCATCCAGCGGATTTCCTCTTCCGAAAGCGCGATGCCGCTGCGCTTTTTTACAATAATATCATACATTCTCATACAACTCTCTCCCCCTTATCTGGCATATTTTATCCTTTCGGGTCAACCCCGAATCACGCAGGTCAGGCATATCTGCCTGACCAGGTGCTTGCAACCTCTGCGTTTTCGCTCCTCGCCGGGTGGCATCCCATACTTCGCGCGGGATAAGTCCTGACCACGCAGCAGGTGTGTGGTCAGGGTGTAAACAGCAACGCCGGCAATATTCTACAGCAGATCTCCCGGTCCGAAATTCAGCGGAAGCAGTTCTTCCAGCCTATAAACCTTATAATCCCGCAGGCTTCGCGCCAGCAGAATCTCAAATGTCTTCGGATCGCAGAATTCTGCCATCACCTGTCGGCATACACCGCAGGGAGGGCAATAATCCGGCGTCGAAAATATACTTTCCTCCATGGTATCCGCCGCCTGGCGCCGGTCGTCCCGCCCCGTCCTGTCCACTGACGAATACGCCTGCGCATCTGTCTTCACGCAGCCTCCGACAATCGCGATTCGCCGGAACTGGCGGCAGCCTTCAGATACTGCCTTAAAAATCGCGGTGCGCTCTGCGCAGACCGTCGGCGTATATGACGCATTTTCTATATTGCATCCCGAAAACACACGGCCGTCCGCCGTCTCCAGCGCCGCGCCCACCCCAAAATGAGAGTAGGGAACATACGCCCGCTGCCGTGCCTCATATGCCAGCTTTATTAATTCACTTTCCTGCATCTTCCCCTCCGATTCTGTCACCCGCAATATCAGGGATCTGACGCTCACAGCGCAGATGTCCTCTTATGCTTTCACTTCTCCCCAGAAGCTCTGCCCGTCCAGACTTTCCGAAATGCCAAACATCTCCAGCACAGTCGCCGCGATATCCGCAAAGCTGCTCCTCGTACCGATTGACACACCCGGACGCACACTTTTTCCATAAAGAAGCATCGGTACATACTCACGCGAATGATCCGTCCCTGGGAATCC
Organism: Lachnospiraceae bacterium; assembly: GCA_021205225.1. Lineage (GTDB taxonomy): Bacteria > Bacillota > Clostridia > Lachnospirales > Lachnospiraceae > Choladousia. The sequence continues at coordinate 14,807 of JAJPXX010000120.1, read as the reverse complement.
AGGGTCACAGCCATGATCCGCTGTGATCAGCACTACATCATCCTCATGCATTTTGTTCATCATATCGGCAAGCTGCCGGTCAAAAAGCGTGGCGGCAGCCGCATAACCGTCAATGTCATTGCGATGCCCATAGAGCATATCAAAGTCCACAAGGTTTACAAAGCAAAGCCCTGTAAAATCCTCGTCCATCAGAGCAAGCGTTTTATTCATGCCGTCCTCATTATCCTGAATCGGTGTCGTATGCGCAATCCCCTGCCCTGCGAATATGTCGTTGATCTTACCGACCCCATATGTGTCAAACCCATGCTCACGCAGACTCACCAGCATGGTACGCTTCGGCGGCACAAGGGAAAAATCGTGACGGTTCCTCGTCCTTGTAAAATCCGCCGTGTTCTCGCCCACAAACGGACGCGCGATCACGCGCCCTACGCCATGCTTTCCCTGCAGGATTGCCCTGGCCTTGCGGCAATAATCATACAGAGTCTCCAGCGGAACCACATCCTCATGCGCCGCAATCTGAAATACACTGTCCGCCGAGGTATAAACAATCAGATCACCGGTCTTCCTATGCTGCTCCCCATAGTCCCGAATCACATCCGTGCCGGAATATGGTTTATTGCACAGCACACCGCGCCCCGTCTGCTCCCGGAAAGGAGCAAGCACCTCCTCCGGAAATCCGTCCGGATATACTGGCATCGGCTCCGGCGAAACCACACCCGCGATCTCCCAGTGTCCGATCGTGGTATCTTTCCCCATCGAGCGCTCCCGCAGGCGGCCATACGCGGCAATCGGCGCCTCCACACCAGGCCGGCAGGTCACACCGTCAATATTAAACATGCCGAACTGCTCCAGATTCGGGGTATCATAACGATCCGACTGCACAATCGTAGCCAGAGTGTTCGCCCCGACATCGCCAAACAGATCCGCGTCCGGCTCATATCCAATGCCAAAGCTGTCAAGTACGATAACAAATACTCTTTTTACATTCATTTCCTGTCGCCTCTCATCCGGGCAGGGCAAGCCCTGCGCCTACAGATAAAAATTTCATATGAGAATTTCCCCGGCTGCCAACATGCCGCCCGGTCCTGTTCCTGCGATTCCTGTACATGGAATTCACAGGCATAACCGGCAGGTTCCTCTATGCGATCTCCAGCGCAACCTTCACCATATCATCGAAGCTGTTCTGACGCTCCTCGGAAGTCGTCACCTCACCGGTCACCATGCTGTCCGAAATCGTACAGATCGCCAGCGCATTTTTCCCGGCGCGCGCCGCGTTCATATAGAGTGCGGCCGCTTCCATCTCTACCGCCAGCGCGCCCATTTTCTGCCACTTCTCTGCCGTCGGACGGTCACTGTAAAATACATCCGCTGAAACCAGGTTCCCCACCTTATAATTCAGCCCCATCGTCTCTGCCGCGGCTGCCGCGTTTCTCAAAAGCTCATAAGACGCAATCGGCGCAAATGTTCCCGGCAGCTCAAACTGCGCCGCATAATTGGAATCCGTGCATGCGCCCATACCAAAAACCAGATCGCGCAGCTGCAGCTCCTTCGTCAGCGCCCCGGCTGTTCCAATACGGATAATATTTTCCACATCATAAAAATGAAACAGCTCATAGGAATATATGCCGATCGAGGGCATGCCCATGCCGCTCGCCATCACGGAAACCTTTTTCCCGTGATAAATACCTGTGTAGCCATTGACGCCGCGGACATTATTAACCAGTACCGCATCCTCGAAAAAAGTCTCCGCAATATGCTTTGCGCGCAGCGGATCACCCGGCATCAAAACTGTCCTTGCGAAATCTCCCGGTGCTGCCGCAATGTGCGGGGTAGGTGTCTGACTCATAATCGTTTCCTCCTTAATTTACCTTTATCAAAATCTGCTTCTGAATTTTGACGAAGCTTTTTCTGCTATAGTTTATCATTTTATGTGCATATCTGACAACTGTTTTTTCTTTTTAGTTCTGTTTTATGT
>JAJPXX010000120.1:0-12822 GCA_021205225.1 Lachnospiraceae bacterium | reverse complement strand
TGTCAATTTAACTATGTTTTCATTTTTTGTTCATATATTGTTCATATTTCCCTGTTATAGTGTAGTCACCTCTTAAAGAGAAGCAATTCTCGCCTGTATGTTGTAATACTCCATTACACATATTGATAAATTTTTTCATAATAGCCTCCGGTATGCCAGATACCGGGGGCACTCCTCATTTTATGGGGACGATTGCGAGAGTGCGGAGCACAGAGCAATCGGCTTTTACACCGTAGCGGTGCAGCAAAAAGACCGCACCCTTTCACTGTCTTGTCTGCAAAAATTCCCATTCCTTTTGCCCGGCTTCATCGGTCGGATAGTTTTCTACGTAGGCCGTGGCTTTTTCCAGCGCTGTCGTAAAATCCAGCATCTTTTCATACGTGACAATCTCATTAAAATACAACTCCTGCTTGCCGTCTGTCCCATCCAGGGCAAGGCCAAGACTGATATAAGTCAGCGCCGTATCATAATTCTCCTGCATCATCGCGCACAGTGCCAGCCCATTGTAACACTGGGTACTCTCTCCAAATTCCTCCTGAATCTGCTGATAAATGGCAAGCGCGTGGGTATAATCATCCATCGCCAGATAAACTCTGCCAATCAGATACATGGCAGGCTCATATTTCTCCTCCACCGGACCGATCAGCATCTGCTGCGCCTCACTGTAGTTCCCCAGATAGTAATAAATTCTGCCCTGGTTGTAATAATACTCCGTATCATCACCTGTCAGATTCTGCGCAGTCTGAAGATAAGTCACGCCTACTGCTGAAAGGTTCATCTGCGCATAGCACTCATAGATATTCATATATAAGTCATAATCGGACGGCGAAAGCGCGACCGCCGCGTCAAAATCGGAGGACGCACTCTCCGTCTCTCCTTCACACAGGTAGCTCGCGCCACGCAGAAAATACGCATCCGCATTGCCTTCCTCCGAATTGTCTAAAATATCGCTGCAGGTCTCAATCACATCCGTATAGCTTTCCATCCGATACTGCGCCGTAGCCAGATAGAGACGAATATCCTCCGTCGTAGACGGCATACGGGAATCTGTATGCGTCAGTGCTTCCTCAAAAGCCTCCGCCGCGCTCTCATAATCCCCAAGTCCCATGTAAGCCAGACCAAGTCCGCGATAAGCCAGCACCAATGTCTCCCCGTCAGACACAGCCTCTTCAAAAAGAGTCACTGCCTCCTGATAGCTGCCCTCCAAGAGCGCCTCCAGTCCCTCTGCCGTCTTTTCCCCGGAGGCCTCCCCCATCGCGCAGCCGCCGGTAAACACCGCAAGCAACAGCAACAGAGCGCCCCCCACACAGTGAATTCGATTCTTTCCCCTCATTGATCGATTCCTTTCTCTATTTTTCGGCATGATCGTTTTTCTGGTTATCACCACGCCAATTATGAAATACTCCTCACGTTTTTCGCGCAGACCCTTCTTTTGTTCTCGTTCCTGTCTGTGCGACTCTTTTCCATCTTACCACATTTGCAAAAAATAGTAAATCACCAGACTACCATATTTCGCCGGATTATGTTATACTGTGCAAGTGGCAAACGCAACCGTATCATATTTAACAAAGGATTTTATTATGCTGCAAAACTGGTACTTTAGCATTCAGGACTATATCGGCGATTCCGTGCCGCTCGTAGTCGCTTTTTTATTGAAAGTCATTCTGTGCATCGCTGTCTACCTGATTGGCAGAAAGGTCATTATCTGGCTGATGCGCGTATTCCGGCAGATGCTGGAGCGTTCCAAAATGCAGGAAGGCGCGGTTACCTTCTCCTGCTCCATCGTCAAAATTCTGCTGTATTGCCTTCTGGTACTGTGGATCGGCATGCAGTTTGGCGTGACAGAGACCTCGGTCGCCGCAGTTGTAGCTTCCGGCGGCGTTGCTCTGGGGCTTGCTTTTCAGGGCGGCCTCTCTAACCTGGCCGGGGGATTTATTCTTCTGGTTTTTCAGCCGTTCCATGTCGGGGATTACATCATCACACAGGGAATGGAAGGCACCGTGCAGAAAATCGAAATTATGTACACCACCCTTCTGACAACCGACACGCGCCGGGTCATTGTACCCAACGGCACGCTTGCGGACAACGTCATGGTAAACGTCACCGCCGCCGACCGCCGAAAGCTCGAAGTCAAGGCAAGCATTTCCTATGAAGACAACCTGCAGGCTGCCAAAGAAGTCCTCGAACGGCTGATTCAGGAAAACACAGATGTGCTGCACGAGGAGGAACACCTGGTCTTTGTTTCTGAGCTGGGCGACAACGGCGTAGTGCTGGGATTGCGCTGCTGGGTGCCTACAGATAAATACTATCCCGTGCTCTGGCAGATGAACGAACAGATCAAAACTGAATTTGACCGCGCCGGGCTTCACATCCCGTATCCACAGATGGATGTACATCTGAGCGGAGAAGCGCGCCCGTAACCCGTTCCCCCAATGACGACGCCACGCTCCAAGTTCCAGCAGCCTGTATCGTAATTTCGTGTGCATTCTGCACAAGGTCTTCTGATTACAGTCTGTTCGTTTTCGAGGGATATTAAAAAAGCAAAAACTGAAAAAATCAATCAGGCACCATACGCAAAAGCATGGCAGCCAGACAGAAAAAGAAAGGATAGCCATTTTTATGTCAGAACAGAAAACCAATACCAGCACCGGCCTCATCCACATCTACTGTGGAGATGGAAAAGGCAAGACTACAACCGGGATGGGACTGTGCGCCCGCGCCGCCGGCTACGGCCTGCGCGTCCTGATTTACCAGTTTATGAAAGACAACTCCACCAGTGAGCGAAAGGTACTGGAACTTTCCGACCATATCACAATTGTGAATGGGCTTCCGCAGGAAAAATTCAGTTTCCAGATGACGCCCGCAGAAAAAGCGGAGCGAAAATCCTACTATGAAAACCAGCTCAGAGCTGTAACACAAAAGGCCGCAGATGAAAACTACGACCTGTTATTTCTGGATGAAGTCATTTACACAATCCGGGCCGGGCTGCTCGATGAAGCGCTTCTTCTTCAGTTTCTCGAAAATAAACCGGAACATCTCGAAGTCATCCTGACCGGTCAGGAGCCAAGTGAAGCGCTGATTCAGATGGCTGATTACGTATCTGAGATTAAAAAAATCCGGCATCCGTTTGATAAGGGCATCCGGGCGCGCGGCGGGATTGAAAGTTAGCGTCCATCCGTAACGGTTCAGCACCTTCAGACAGGGAGCTTTTATATCGGCAGACTGTCCCGCACACACAGCGCTCCATAGCCGATCTGGTTGTTCGGCCACGCACGGTAGCCCGGCAGCTGCCGCGCGCCACGCCAGAGACAGGCGCGGACTTTTTCACCGTAAAGATACGGGTCATTTCCGCGAAGGATCCCCCATTCCATCAATAGCGCTGCCGCCCCGGTTACAAACGGCGCCGCGAAGGAGGTACCTGACACGGTCACATATCCGCCGCCCACAGCAGTCGTCGTGACATCTACCCCCGGAGCCACCAGATCCGGGCGATTCCGGTACTGCGTATCCGGCCAGCCCCGCCCGGAAAAGGGCGCATACGCATCCCGCCGCGCGTCATACGCCCCGACTGCGATCACTCCCGCCGCGGTGGAAGGAATGGTCATTGTCGTATCCGGGGTGGAATTTAAAAAACGGGTGCCGTCATTGCGGACGCGCTCTTCCGGCATCCAGACCGAATACTCTCCAGTGACAATGCGCCGGGGCGTCAGGCGGATCTGCCAGATGCCGCTGTCGATATAATCCCCTTCCGGGATAAAATCAATATAAATCTCCTGCTGCGCCTGATAAGGGCTCGGCTCTCCATAGTAAACCAGCAGGGTTGTGCTGCCCAGATGGTAGCGCACAGTACCGATCTCCTCCCCAAATGGTCCCGCGCTACGGCCATTCGGATGTATGATTGTGATTCCAAAGGCATCCGCATAGTTCTTCCACAGCTGGAGATTCATCGTTATCTCAAAGTCATTGACCAGAAATTCAATTTCTGTATTCTCCTCTGTTCCGGATTGGTATTCTCCCCATTCCTCATCCTGTGAGTTCAAAGCTGCCGCTGTATTCTTAAGCCTCCCGGAAATATGCCCGCCTGTATTTCCCTCATTTCCAGTGCCAGCCACAATCACATTCCTGCCCCGGTCGGAAAGCATATTCACATATGTCTCCAGCAGAGAGGTTCCCCGATGGGAGCCATACACATTGCCGAAGCTCAGATTAATCGCCACCGGCTGCCCGAACTCTTCCGCTTTTCGCACCACATACTCCAACGCCTGCATCAGCTCTGTCGTACTCGGAAAGCCATCCTGGCGCGGGGTACCGAGCTTCACAACCAGAAGGTCGCTCTTCGCCGCCACGCCGCGGTACGGATTGCCGGACGCGCGTCCATTTCCCGCGGCAATCCCCAGCACCTCGGTGCCATGACCGCTGAAATCCTGCTCTGGTACAAGCGCCAGCCCCGCTTCCCGTGAACCGGCAGCCAGCGCCTCGTTGATCTCTTCCTGCGTATATTCTGCGCCAATCAGAAAGCCGGCCGGAGTATGGCCGAGCCGCGCAGCCGCTCTGTCTGACACTGCTCCGCCGCCCACGGCTGTCTCTCCATCCGCCGTTTTCTCTGCCATACCCTCCGGCCTGGCGGCGCTTTGATCCCAGATCGCCCGGATCCGGGTACTTCCGTCCTCTTTTCGGAAATCAGGATGAAAATAATCCACGCCGGAATCGATCACTGCTACCAGTACGCCCTCCCCAAACAGTTCAAGCGGCGCCGCCTGTACCGGATAAAGGCAGGACGCCGTTCTTCCGACAGACACAGAAAAATACAGACGCTTCGGCTTTTCCACATATTCGATCTGCCGAATTGCCGCAAGCGCCGGAATCTGGCTTTTCGGAACCGTCAGGATTGCGTATCCGCCGGAAAGGATGACCGCCCTCCATTTGACAGATAAATCAGAAAGAACAGCCTGTAAATCACCGCTGTACCGCACGATAACCTCCCACGACTGTTCTTCCCGATCATATCCAATATCCAGTTCTTCTGATTTTTCCATCTCCTCCGCCGTCGCGTCCAGTGCCAGATTCAGCAGATTTTCGATTTTCTGATCATCCATCCGCCATGCTCCAAAAAGTCTTTCTGCCATTTTATGCAATGTCTGTTCGCAATTATGCGCGGCAAGCCTGTGCTCTTTTTATTACCCGTTTTTCGCAATCTTCTCCAGTGCCGCTACCAGCTCCTGTGCCAGCGGCAGAGTCTCTTCGGCTTCTTTTCCATTGACACGGGCGCGGGTATAGCGGAAGCAGGGCTTGCCTTCCACAACAAATTTCAGGCGGCCGCGGTAGTTTTTCAGAAGCTGATCAATCCGGGTGGTATCGATTTGCGCATGCTCATACATCACAAGGCAGAGCTCGTTCCCTTTCTGAGAAAGCTCTTCAATCCAGGCATTATGGGCCTGCGCGCGCAGCCGGGCAATCGCGAGGAGATTCTGCACCGAACGCGGCGGCTCACCGAAGCGGTCAAGCAGCTCTTCAAGCATATCGTCATGCTCTTCCTCGGTGCGGATGGCAGCAATACGCTTGTAAATATCGAGCTTCTGCGTCTCACTGCGGATGTAGCGGTCAGGAATGAAGGCGTCGATATCAAGGTCAATCGTCGTCTCAAAGCGATCCTGCGGCGGCTGTATGCCCTGCGCTTCCTTTACGGATTCGTTAAGGAGCTTGCAGTAAAGGTCATAGCCGACCGCTTCCATATGGCCATGCTGTTCGCTGCCGAGCAGATTTCCGGCGCCGCGAATCTCCAGGTCGCGCATGGCGATACGGAAGCCGCTGCCGAGCTCCGTGAATTCGCGGATCGCGGAGAGACGTTTTTCCGCCACTTCCTTAAGCATTTTATTGCGGCGGTACATCAGGAAAGCATAGGCTGTGCGGTTCGACCGCCCGACGCGGCCGCGGAGCTGATAGAGCTGAGACAGCCCCATCGTATCCGCGTCATGGATGATCATCGTGTTGACATTTGAAATATCAAGCCCGGTTTCAATGATCGTCGTAGTCACCAGAACGTCAATATCGCCATTGATAAAATCGAACATGATCTTTTCCAGCTCGTGCTCCTTCATCTGCCCGTGCGCAAAGGCAACCTGCGCCTGCGGAACGAGAACCGCAATTTTATTCGTGATATCAACAATCGTATTGACGCGGTTATACACGTAATACACCTGCCCGCCGCGGGCAAGCTCGCGGCTGATGGCTTCGCGCACCATCTCCTCATTGTATTCCATTACATAAGTCTGGATCGGCAGACGCTCCTGCGGAGCTTCCTCAAGAATGCTCATGTCGCGGATGCCGATCAGGCTCATGTGCAGAGTGCGCGGAATCGGAGTTGCGGTCAGAGTCATCACATCAATGTCCGTTTTCAGCTGCTTGATTTTTTCCTTGTGCGTCACGCCAAAACGCTGCTCTTCATCAATGACGAGCAGGCCAAGGTCTTTGTACCGGACATCTTTGGAGAGCAGACGATGGGTGCCGATCACAATATCGACAAGGCCGCTCTTTAAATCAGTCAGAGTCTTTTTCTGCTCCGCAGGCGTGCGGAAGCGGCACAGCAGATCAACGCGCACCGGAAAATCCTTCATCCGCTGCAAAAAAGTATTGTAATGCTGCTGCGCGAGAATCGTAGTCGGCACCAGATAGGCAACCTGCTTCCCATCCTGAACCGCCTTGAAGGCGGCGCGGATCGCAATCTCGGTCTTGCCGTAGCCAACATCGCCGCAGATCAGGCGATCCATGATTTTCGTACTCTGCATATCGCGCTTGACGTCCTCAATCGCCGCAAGCTGATCCTCAGTTTCCTCAAATGGAAACATTTCCTCGAATTCCTGCTGCCAGACGGTATCCTCACTATAGGTAAATCCATCCTTCCGCTGCCGTTCGGCGTAAAGCTTCACCAGATCCTGCGCAATCGCGCGAACCGCGGTGCGCACCTTCGACTTGGTGCGGTTCCACTCCTGCGTGCCAAGCTTGTTCAGCTTTGGCGGTCTCGTATCGCTGTCAGCGTATTTCTGAATCACGTCCAGCTGCGTCGCCGGAACGTAAAGATTGCTGCCTCCGGCGTACTCGATTTTCATATAATCCTTTGTAACATGGTCAACTTCGACCTTTTCGATTCCCTTATAAACGCCAAGACCATGATTTTCATGTACGACAAAATCGCCGACCGACAGCTCGGAAAAGCTGCTGATCTGCTGACCCTCATACCGTTTCTGCCTTTTTCGTTTCTTTTTCTCCTGGCCAAAAATGTCGCTCTCCGTAATCACGACAAAGCGAATCAGAGGATATTCATAACCCCGTTTCGCATTGCCATAGGTGATCAGAATCTCCCCAGGCTGCACCTCGCGTGCTTCGTCCTCCGTGTAAAAAGCCGCCAGCCCTTCCTCTGTCAGGTCGTGCGCGAGACGGTTTCCCCTCGTGCGGGACGCCGCGAGCAGGATCACGCGGTAGCCGCTGCGCTTCCAGCCCCCAAGGTCCTTTACCAGATAATCAAAGCTGTTGTTGTACGGATTCACCGAGCGGACAGTCAGACTGTATTTGCCGGAAACCGCCCACGGAGCCTTTGCATTTTCCAGCGTACAAAGCCCCACCGCATTCCGGCGACAGATCGCAGCCGCGGTCGCCTGTGTCGAAAACAGAAGTTCCGTCTGTCCGGGCAGCACATATCCCTTCTCCAGGCGGTTTTTCATACTCTCAGAAAACTCCAGCTCCACCGCGCCGCCTGCCTCCAGAATTCGATTCGGCTCGTCGAGAAAGAGAATCGTCCGCTCCGGATCAAAGTAATCCAGGAAGCTGATCTTTTCATCGATAAAGTAATCGATAAAGCCTTCCATAGAAAGCGGCTCCTGCGTCTCCTCCAGTTCATCACGGCAGTCCTGCAGCAGCTGGCGTATTCTGCCAAGCGATTCCTGCCAGCTGCTCTTTTCGGACATTTGTGCCGCGCCGTCGGGCTGCCCGTTCCGCGCTCTTCCATCCGAAGCTTCCGTTCCCTGCTTCCGGAATTTCATCTCCGCCTCTTTCGCTTCTTTCTCAATCCGCGCAAGCGCCCGCCTTCTCGCCGCCCGATCCGGAATCAGCTCTGCAGCCGGGAAGATGCGTACTCCGTCCAGATTTTCTATTGAGCGCTGACTCTCCACGTCAAAGCTGCGGATAGAGTCTACCTCTTCTCCCCAGAGTTCGATGCGGACCGGATTTTCCTCCGTCAGCGGAAAAATATCAATGATTCCGCCCCGGATCGCAAACTGTCCGGGAGCTTCGACCTGTCCGGTACGCTCATAGCCGAGCCGGATCAGCTTTTTTTTCAGCTTTTCGGTATCAATTTCCGCGTCGCCGTCAATCGCCAGAATGTGCTCCTTCCAGTCTTCAAACGGCACCATGCGGTTCATGCAGGCGGCAACTGTCGTGATGACAGTCAGGGGCTTCTCCCCCTCAGAGCCATCCGTCAGCGCCTTCAGCACCTGAATCCGCTGCTGTTCCAGGAGATTGCTGTGAATATCCGCCTGAAAAAAAATCAGATCCTTCGCCGGAAAATACAGGACATCCCGGTCAAAGAAGCGGTAATTCTCGAACATCTCTTTCGCGCGCAGATCATTGTATGTGATGATGAGCGTGACCGGACGCCCGGCAGTCCCCCGCATGGCCTTTTTTTCGTGGTGCTCCTCTGACATGCAATACACAAAATGAGACTTCTGCGAGTCAATACATCCCGTTACCTGAAGCAGGCCGCGGTTCCCCACGGCCTTTTGGCTGATTTCTTCAAATTCCCCAAGCTGCCGCATGGGAGCCAGAAATGCTTTCATATGATACTCCTCTGATTATTTCGCCAGATGCGTGTTATATGCATTCATCACCGTCTGCGCATCCTCGGTCAGCAGCATGGCCGCAGCGTCCCCCGCACGGGAAAAGGCCTCCGTCATAACCGCCCATTCCTCCTCCGGAAAATGCCCCAGTACATAGTCGACAAGATCGTACTCCTGCGGCTTTTCGCCAACACCGATTTTGACCCGCGAAAAGACCTGTGTGCCAAGGTGCTGAATAATATTTTTGATTCCGTTGTGTCCGCCCGCGCTGCCTTTCGCCCGCACACGTAGCTGGCCCGGCGGCAGGCTGATGTCGTCGTATAAAACGATAAATGCCTCCTCCGGATTGAGTTTGTAAAAATCACAGGCGGCGCGGATACTCTCGCCGCTTGCATTCATATAAGTCAGCGGCTTCAGAAGCAGAACCTTCTGCCCGTTGATCACCCCGGTTCCGGTGAGCGCCCGAAACTTTTCTGTTTCTATCCGAATTCCATATTTGTCCGCGAGACGGTCAATCGCCTCGTAGCCGGCATTGTGCCGTGTATGCGCGTATTTTTGTCCGGGATTGCCAAGCCCCGCAATAATATACATAACTGTTTCTTCTTCCTTTTTCCTTCCAAATCTGTTTTTAAACCATCCTCCAGGCATCATGTTCTCACTTCCGCTTGGTCCATCTCCTCCAGTTTCGCGACAACCGTCTCAAAATGCATAAAATGCGACGCTTTTACCAGGATCGTATCGCCCCTTTTCACCAGAGACGGCAACTGCGCCAGCAGCGCCGGAAGATCCGGCAGGGTGAGCGCCTTTTTTTCCGGACTGACCTCGCTGATCCCTTCCGCAATGCGTGCGCTCAAAGATCCCACGCAAACGCACAGGTCAATATCCAGCCTGCCCGCAAATTCGCCAACCTCGCGGTGCATCTGCTCCTCTCCGCCTCCAAGCTCCCCCATATCGCCAAGAATCGCCACTCTTCGGCCAGGTTTCTCTTCGTCCGACCCATCCTGCAAAACCTCCAGGGATGCTTTCATTGACATCGGATTCGCGTTATAGCAGTCGTCAATGATCGTAAAATTCTCCGTATGGATGATGTGGAATCGTCCGCTGACCGGCTGCAGGCTTTCAATCCCCGCCCGAATCTCCTCCGTCGTCAGACCGTACCGCAGGCCAACGGCCGTAGCCGCGAGCGCATTCCGTACCATATGAACGCCCGGAATCGGAATCCGGACGGTGAAGCAGTCTCCGGAAGCAATGTGAATCCGGCATTCGACTCCATCCAGGCCTTTTTTCACAATCCGATCCGCATAAACCGCATTTTCAGTCCCCATCCCAAAAAAGGTCGGGCGGATTACTGCGTTTTGGGCAGCTTTCACTTCCCGCACCGCAGCCAGCTTATCATCGTCCCCATTTAATATAATATGCCCATCCGGGCGCAGAAAATCAAAAATCTCCGTCTTTGCGCGCAACACGCCGTCGCGGTCGCCCAGAAATTCCAGATGGCACTGGCCAATGTTTGTGATCACACAGGTGTCCGGCTTTGCAATCTGCGCGAGACGGTGCATTTCTCCAAAGTGGTTAATGCCCATCTCAAGCACCGCGATTTCATCCTCATCACGCAGCCGGAAGATGGTCAGCGGAAGACCCAGTTCATTATTAAAATTCCCCGTCGTTTTCAGGGTGTGGTATTTCTGCGAAAGAACAGCCGCGATCATTTCTTTCGTACTGGTCTTGCCGACACTGCCGGTTACGCCGACCACAGGGATCGCCAGCTGCTCCAGATAATACGCCGCAAGCGCGCCAAGCGCCCGGATCGTAGATTCCACCTTTATGTAATTTCCCGCCTGCTCCGCGGGGGGCGTTTCCAAAGCGCCGACCAAATGCGAAGCATTTTTTTCATTGTCGGCGCGACCTGCCGCCGAACTGAGGTGAGGGGGCGTTTCCACAAGCGCGCAGAGCGCCCCTTTTTCAAAAACAGAGGCGATAAAATCATGTCCATCCACGCGCTCGCCCCTGATCGCCGCAAACAGGCAGCCTGGCTCTGCCTTCCGGCTGTCTGTTGTCACGGAGCAGATTTCCCTGTCCCGATCCTCAGCTCTCCCATAGTAACTGCCGCCGCAGGCCTCCGCCATGCGGGCTAAAGTCATATTTTTCATCCCTTTACCCATTTTTCCTGTCCTTACTCAATGATAATCACCCCATCCTCCTCCTCCGACGCACTTCCCGATGAAGAACTGTCAGACCAGACCGTCTCATCGGAAATCGTGATCTCAAATTCCGCCTCGCCGGTACTCGTGCCATCTGACGAGGTGCTGTCGTCATCATCGTCAATCCGATTGGTCTCAGTCGAGCCGCCTCCGGTGGTGTCGGTATAAGAAGAGGATGTCCCGGAAGAATCCGAGCTGCTTCCATCATAAATAATGATATTGTCGTCACCGCTGTCCGAGCCTGAAGAGCTGCCGGACGAACTGTTTGTCACATAAGAAGTGCCGCTGCTCGCGGTGCCGTAGCCATAGTCCGTACTGCTGCTGTAGCAGATGACCGGCGTCCCATCCTCAATGTTCTCAAAAATCGTCTGCGCCTGCGCGGTCGGCGTATTGATGCAGCCATGGGAACCGCTGGTCATGTAAATCGTGCCACCATAGGTATTTCTCCAGGAGTCTGCGTCGTGAATCCCTACGTTCCCATAAAATGGCATCCAGTAGCTCACCGGCGTCTCATAAGTCTCTCCGGTCAGAATCGCGTCCTGTTTTTTATAAACAATATAAAACATCCCTTCGGGAGATGCGTTCCCGGCGCTGACATTTCCGGTCACAACCGGCGTCTCTACCAGCAGCTCGCCGTCTTTATAATACCACATTCTCTGGTTTGTGTAATCTATTTCTACATATGTGTCGCCAACGTCATTGGTTCCGCGCGTCAGGGCGCTGTTCGTCCACACAGGGGAGCGCCCCTCCGTCTGCCCTGCCAGAAGCAGGCTGTAAAGCTCCTCCGTCTCAGACTCGCGGTCCATTTTCCAGCCATAGGTAACTGCTTCCACGTAAACAGTCTCTCCATTTGAGGTGACGAACGGCTCACAGGTTCCAATCGTATCGTAGGTATCGGCAAGCTCCTCAACCCACGCAGCCACAGAAGCATAGTCAAAGGACGGATTGTTTTCTTCATCGAGCGAAAACCAGTCCATAAAGGCAGAGGAATCCAATGTTACCACTACATCACCGCTCATATAGTAGTTAATATACATAGAAGCATACTGATTATAAAGGCTCACCGCTTCGATCAGGCTTTCATCCGCAGACGTGACATCCGCAGCCACGTAACACTCGGCCATTTCCAGATTCAGGCTCTTTTTGCCCGATTCCACAGCCGTCTCCACTGCAGCAAGCACCTTTTCTGTGTCAAGCTGTGTCCCTTCCGTCTCCGCGACGATCCCATAGCTGCCATCCTCAAGCTGTGTCACATACGCATTTTCCGGTGCTACCATCTGGTCGGTCTGCATCATAGAAAACTCCATCACAGCCGCAGTCAGCTTTTCCGCGTCATAAGTCACCGACGTATCCATCGAGTAAGACGTCCCGTCCGAAAAGCAGGCAAAAATCCAGGCAAACGCACTCTGTTCCATGAGAAGAGCCTCTGTCTCCCCGTTTGAAACGAAGCAATAGTCAAAGTCCGTACCCAGAACCGTCTCCTGTTCTTCCTCTCTTCCCGTGACGACGAGACGATACGCTTCCACCTCCGCCGCGAGCAGCTCTTCCGCCTCCGATGCAGTCAGTCCAGAGACGTCAATGCCATTGATCGAGGTATTTTTCAGAAAATGCGTGGTATAATACATCCCGAACGCGCAGTATGTCCCAATCACACACGCCAGTAAAACCAAAACAATTGCCAGCAGGATGGCAGTTCGTTTCCTCATAAAATCCCCTCTTTTCATATTTCTTTTTATCATCATATAATTCAGGCAACAAAAGGGGTATGATACTACGGATTGCTACGTGCTTCG
>JAJPXX010000155.1 GCA_021205225.1 Lachnospiraceae bacterium | reverse complement strand
TATTAATTATTTATACTCCCCTCGAAACACCCGGTAGCTCCCCTACCGGGTGTTTCACTTTTTCATTCTGAAGAAATTTTCTGAAATATTCTGTCAGAGAAAGCTTATACACAGGAGTGCGAACAGACCTTTGGAACGCATGGAGCATATGATAGAGTGTAAGAGCAATTAGGGAGGTGCGGCGGAATGGATACAATTCCGGCGAAGGAGCTTGACTGGTATGTAGGGAGACCGGGTTATCTGATTGTGGATCTGCGCTCGGGCGAGGAATTTGCCAGAGGACATATCCGCGGCGCAGTCAGTGTGCCGGAGGGGACAATGGACTTTCTTCGGGAAGAACGAAAAAGAGAAGTGCTGATTCTTTACTGTGACCGTGGCTCCCGCAGTATGTCTGTGGCGCGCGACCTGGAAAAGGAAGGGTGGCGCACAAAGACGGTGGTCGGCGGAATCAAGGCTTATCGGGGCGAAAATATAGTAAGGGAATAAGGCAGCGAGCTTCCTGTGCGGTCGGCGGCGCTCCTGGAAGGGGTAAAACGGTTGACAGAGGGCGCTGCAGGCTTTATTATATAGAAAATGACACTAAAAAATCAAGGTAACTATTCAGAACAGGAATGAGTATGAAGGAACGAATGGAACTGATGGCTCCGTGCCATTTTGGACTGGAGGCAGTGCTGAAAAGAGAGATACAGGATCTGGGGTATGAGATTTGCTGTGTGGAGGATGGGCGCGTGACCTTTTATGGGGACGCAGAGGCGATTGCGCTGGCAAATGTATTTTTGCGGTCCGCGGAGCGCGTTCTTTTGAAAGTGGGCAGCGTGCATGCCGAGACGTACGATGAGCTGTTTGAAGGAGTCCGGGCTATGCCGTGGGAGCGGTATCTGCCGATCAACGCGAAGTTCTGGGTCACAAAAGCGACTACGGTAAAGAGCAGGCTTTTCAGTCCCTCGGATATCCAGTCGATTGTGAAGAAAGCGATGGTAGAACGCCTGAAAGGTGTGTATGGGGTCAGCTGGTTTGCGGAGGATGGAGCGGCTTATCCGGTTCGCGTGTTTTTTATGAAAGACGAGGCTATATTGACACTGGATACGACCGGCGAGTCTCTGCACAAGCGAGGCTACCGGAAGCTCACGGCAAAGGCGCCAATTTCGGAGACGCTGGCCTCCGCTCTGATCATGCTGACGCCGTGGAAGGCAGACCGGATTCTGGTGGATCCGTTTTGCGGCAGCGGCACTTTCCCCATTGAGGCGGCGATGATGGCGGCGAATATCGCACCGGGGATGGAGCGGTCCTTTCTGGCGGAAAACTGGGAGAACCTGGTTGAACGCAGAAAGTGGTATGACGCGGTGGAAGAGGCGCAGGATCTGGTTGATACCTCAGTGCAAACAGACATCCAGGGCTATGATATCGACGGAGAGGTTGTCCGCGCGGCGCGAGAAAATGCGAAACGAGCCGGAGTTGATCACCTGATTCATTTTCAGCAGCGGCCGGTGAGTGAGCTGCGCCATCCGAAAAAATACGGATTTGTGATTACAAATCCGCCCTATGGGGAACGCCTGGAGGAAAAAGCCGCGCTGCCAGGACTGTACCGTGAGATTGGCGAAGCCTTTGCACGGCTGGATTCCTGGTCGGAATATGTGATTACTTCATATGAAGACGCGGAAAAATATATAGGAAAACAGGCGGCGAAAAACCGCAAGATTTACAATGGCATGATCAAAGCATATTACTACCAGTTTCCGGGTCCGCGTCCGCCGAAAAAAGGTTCTGAGGGGCGGATGGGCGCACGGGAACAGAAATAAAGTGAGGAAGAGGAATACCGTGAAAAATGGAAAAAAACTGCTGGCCGGAGTGCTGCTTGTGGCGGTCTGTTTTATGCTGGGGGCAGGATTTGCGGACGCGCTTCCTTCCAGATGGTATGCGGGCGATGTCGGCAGAAAGCCCTCCGTTAAGGATCAGGGTTCTTATGGTACCTGCTGGGCTATCACGGCAACCTGTGCCCTGGAGACAGCGCTTCTTCCCAACCAGCGGATTGTTTTTTCAGCGGATCATCTGACCCGGCAGAATTCGTTTACGGCGAGCGTAAATGATGGCGGCGATTATCTGATGCTCATGGCGTATCTCTGCGGCTGGCAGGGACCTGTGACGGAAGAAGAGGATCCGTATGGGGACGAGTATTCGCCAGATGGCCTGGAAGCAGCGGTACATGTGCAGGAAGTGCGCGTTTTATTGGATTCTTCTATTGAAAAAATCAAAGAAACTGTGTATACTTATGGTTCTGTACAGACCTCTCTGTATATGGATCGGACGACTGCCGCGGCTGGTTCGGGATATTACAATGAAGCCACATATTCTTATTATTATACGGATGAGATGACGCAGAATCATGATGTGCTGATTCTCGGATGGGACGATTCCTGGCCGGCAGAGCAGTTTGAGACAGCGCCGGATCAGGATGGGGCTTTTATCTGCCTGAATACCTGGGGCAGCGACTTTGGGGACGAGGGGATTTTTTACGTATCCTATGCGGATCCGAATATTGCGCGGGTAGCGGTAGCCTATACGCGGATCGATGCCGCAGACAATTATGACCATCTTTACCAGTATGACGAATGCGGCTGGCAGGGACAACAGGGGTATGATTCCGGTGAATGCTGGTTTGCGAATGTTTATACGGCAGAGGGAGAGGAAACAGTTGCCGCTGTTGGTTTTTACGCGACAGGCGAGGATACCTCTTATGATATTTATCTGGTACATGATTTTACCGGAACGGAATCCTTTGAGGAGATGGAATATCTGCAAAGCGGCAGTTTTACGGATGTGGGTTATTATACGGTAGACCTGGAGCAGCCGCAAAAGCTGGCTGAAGGAGAGCGGTTTGCGGTTGTGGTGAAAATCAGCACGCCGGAGGCTTCGAATCCCGTAGCGGTAGAATACCGGGCGGATGAATATACGCAGAATGTGGCCTGTGAAGGCAAGGAGAGCTATCTGAGCCAGTATGGTACCCTCTGGGAGAATACACAGGAAAAATTTGAGACAAATGTGTGTCTGAAGGTCTATACCTGGGATAGCGCAAACGGAAAGCAGAGCAAAGGATGACGCGGACGATGAAGAAAAAGATGATTTTTGCCACCGGAAATCCGGACAAATTAAAAGAAATACGCATGATTCTTTCCAACAGCGATCTGGAGATTCTTTCCATGAAGGAAGCGGGCGTGTCGGACGACATTGCAGAGAACGGCGTCACATTCGAGGAAAACGCGGTAATCAAGGCAAGGACAGTCATGGAGCGAACCGGAGAAATCGTCCTGGCGGATGATTCCGGTCTGGAGATTGATTTCCTGGACAAAGCTCCCGGTGTGTATTCCGCCCGCTATATGGGAAAGGATACTTCGTATGAGATCAAAAATGCCGCGCTTCTGGAGAAGCTTTCAGGAGTGCCGGATGAGGAACGCACGGCGCGCTTTGTCTGCGTGATTGCCTGCGCGATGCCGGACGGGCGGATCCTGACCAGCCGCGGAGTGATGGAAGGAAGGATCGGCTATGAAAGCCGGGGGGAGAATGGCTTTGGCTATGACCCGATTTTTTATCTGCCGGAATGCGGCTGCTATTCTGCAGAGCTTGCCCCGGAACAGAAAAACGAGCTGAGTCATCGGGGGAAAGCGCTCCGGGGAATGCGTGCGATTCTGACAGAAGAAGGAATTTTGTAATTGACAGGGAGGATGGGAGTATGAATATACTGATTGTGAGTGATACGCATGGCTATGATTCCAACCTGAAGCAGGCGCTCAGTGAGATCGACCGCCCGGACTGTGTGATCCATCTGGGCGATTCGGAGAGTACAGTGGAGTATATTCATGACGTGGTGAACTGCCCGGTTTACATGGTGGCGGGAAACTGCGATTATTTCACAAGGCTGCCGATTGCCCGGATCGAAGAGCTGGATGGCTGCCGGATTTTTATGACTCATGGGCATTATTACTATGTATCCGTAGGCATCCGCGATCTGGCCGAGGAAGCCAGGACAAATGGGTGCAGCGTGGCGATGTTCGGGCATACCCACCGTCCATATCTGGATGAAAGTGATCCCACTCTGACGATACTCAATCCGGGAAGCCTGTCTTTTCCACGCCAGGAGGGACGTGTGCCCAGCTATATCCTGATGAAAACGGAAAAAGGGAAGAAGCCCTCGTTTCAGATTTGTTATCTGGCGAAATATAATAAAAAATAGTGGACGGATGCAAAGAAAAGGCTTGACTTTCAGATATGTGATGTGCTACACTGTACGGGCGTATGGAAGAAGGCTTTTTTTTTATGCCTGAAAAAGTATTGCTGACCCACACGGCTGTACGGGGAATCATTGCTGTACGGCCGGCGTGAATCTTTAGGGAAGAGAGGTGGAAGTTGTGCGTGTACGTATCACATTGGCATGTACGGAGTGCAAACAGCGTAACTACAACATGACAAAGGATAAAAAGACCCATCCGGATCGTATGGAGACGAAAAAATACTGTCGTTTCTGTCGGTCGCACACGCTGCATAAAGAGACAAAATAACCGGTAGAGCCGCGCAAAGGAAGTGAAGGTTATGGCAAAAGCAGAGAAGACGGAGAAAAACTCCAAAATCAAGAACTGGTTCCGGGGAATCAAGGCTGAGTTTAAGAAGATTATCTGGCCGGATCGGAACACGCTTGCGAAGCAGACTGGAGCCGTTATTGCCGTTTCTATCGTACTGGGAATGATCATCGCGATGCTGGATTTTGTTTTCCAGTATGGTGTAGATCTTCTGGTGAACATTAGTTTCTGAGTGAAGTAAGGGCAAAGGGTGATTGTATGGCAGAGGCGAGCTGGTATGTAGTTCATACTTATTCCGGGTATGAAAATAAGGTAAAAGCCAACATTGAGAAGACGATTGAGAACCGCCATCTGGAGGAGCAGATCCTGGAGGTGCGTGTTCCGCTTCAGGATGTTGTGGAGATGAAAAACGGCGCTCAGAGAACCGTGCAGAAAAAGATGTTTCCGGGCTATGTACTTCTCAATATGGTGATGAATGATGATACCTGGTATGTAGTGAGAAATACAAGAGGCGTGACGGGCTTTGTAGGTCCGGGATCGAAGCCGGTACCTCTGACGGACGCGGAGATGTACAATCTCGGTATTCAGTCGACCTCTCTTTCGGTTGACTTTGAAGAGGGCGATACCGTGACTGTGATTGGCGGTGTCTGGAAAGACACGGTTGGAGTGATTCAGTCGATGAACCAGGCAAAGCAGAGCGTTACAATCAATGTCGAGTTATTTGGCCGTGAGACACCGGTCGAGATCAGTTTTGCAGAGATTCAAAAAATGTAAATGAAAATCAATGCCGCGGCGGCCAGCCGGGGCAGTGGGAGGGAAGACTTCCCGACAATACCACATAGGAGGTTTCTGACATGGCAAAGAAAGTTACTGGTTATATTAAATTACAGATTCCTGCCGGCAAAGCGACACCGGCTCCTCCTGTTGGTCCTGCATTGGGTCAGCATGGTGTGAATATCGTCCAGTTTACTAAGGAGTTCAACGCGAGAACCGCGGATAAGGGTGATCTGATCATCCCGGTAGTGATTACGGTTTATGCGGACAGAAGCTTCAGCTTCGTGACCAAGACTCCGCCAGCCGCAGTTCTTCTGAAGAAGGCCTGCAACATTAAGTCTGGTTCCGGTACTCCGAATAAGACAAAGGTTGCTTCGATTTCGAAGGACAAGATTCGTGAGATCGCGGAGATGAAGATGCCGGATCTGAATGCAGGCAGCGTTGAGGCAGCTATGAGCATGATCGCGGGTACCGCCCGCAGCATGGGCATCACGGTAGAAGAATAGGCCAGGAGGTAGTTTAATATGAAAAGAGGAAAAAAATATACAGAGGCCGCCAAAGCCGTAGACCGCTCAGTGCTCTATGATGTGGACGAGGCAATGGCTTTAGTGAAAAAGACATCTGTTGCAAAATTTGATGAGACGATCGAGGTTCACATCCGGACAGGATGCGATGGTCGTCATGCGGATCAGCAGATCCGCGGCGCGGTTGTACTTCCGCACGGTACAGGCAAAAAGGTTCGCGTGCTTGTGTTCGCAAAGAATGCGAAAGCGGACGAAGCGCTTGCTGCCGGTGCAGAGTATGTAGGCGGTGAGGAACTGGTTCCGAGGATTCAGAAGGAAGGATGGCTTGATTTTGATGTAGTTGTAGCTACCCCGGATATGATGGGCGTAGTTGGACGTCTTGGCCGTATCCTTGGACCGAAGGGCCTGATGCCGAACCCGAAGGCCGGCACAGTCACCATGGATGTGACGAAAGCGGTCAACGATATCAAAGCTGGTAAGATCGAATACAGACTCGACAAAACCAATATTATCCATGTGCCAATTGGAAAAGCTTCTTTTACAGAGGAGCAGTTAGCGGACAACTTCCAGACGCTTATAGAAGCAATTAACAAGGCGAGACCTTCAGCACTGAAAGGACAGCTCTTAAGGAGCGTCACCGTCTCATCGACGATGGGTCCTGGCATTAAGCTGAATACGGCGAAGCTTGTGTAAATGCTTTCGAAATGTTACTCCCGGAAATTGAGTTTTCCGGGAGTTTTTTGCGCTTATTCATTTAGCGCTTATTCATTTAGAACAGCAGGCCGCAGACCGCCTGCTGTGCAGGCTATATGCCGCTTACGCGTCATATGTCTGTGGCTTGATGGGCGTTCCGCCCATCCCGAAATGAAAATATAGCCTTTAGCAGGCAAGCCTGCACAGTCTATCTTTTCATTTCGATGCTGTTCTGAACTTTTACAAAAAAAGTGATTGACAAAAAGGGCAGGTTGTGGTAGTTTACTAGCGATAACTGCCAGAGACAGCAGGTGCCGCAGGGCATAATTGTTTTGTATAAGACAGCCTGCCGAGGAGTATGATTCTATGGAAGAATTTTGATGCTCTTTTGTCTGATGGTGACAGAAGGGCTTTTTCTATATTCATTTTTCCTTTTTATACGGCGGTTTGGGGAGGACAGTTCCTGTTTTCCCGAAAATCTATAAGGAGGTATGGATTATGGCAAAGGTTGAACTGAAGAAACCGATTGTAGAAGAGATTTCCGAGAATATCAAAGACGCAGAGTCCGTGGTACTGGTACACTACAGCGGGATCACAGTGGAAGCAGACACTCAGCTTCGTAAGGAGCTGCGTGAAGCGGGCATTATTTACAAGGTTTACAAGAACACAATGATGAACTTTGCGTTCAAGGATACGCCTTGTGAGGCGCTTGCCCAGCATCTCGAAGGACCGAACGCACTCGCGATTTCCAAGACAGATGCGACGGCTGCGGCGAGAATCATTTCCGGATACGCGAAGAAAGCGCCTACTGTAAAGATGCTTGCCGGTGTTGTAGAAGGCACCTACTATGATGAGAACGGCGTAGCTGCGCTGGCGACCATTCCGTCGAGAGACGAGCTGCTCGGAAAGCTGCTTGGAAGCATCCAGTCGCCTGTTACGAATCTGGCTCGCGTACTGAACCAGATCGCAGAAGCAAAGGCGGCAGAGTAATCAGATTTATCTTAAGTTTAAAGGCAAAGCTGTGAGAGTACAGCTGTTGAGAAAGAATTCAATCAGGAGGAAAAGAAAATGGCTAAGTTAACAACTGCTGAGTTTATTGAAGCAATCAAAGAGTTATCTGTGCTTGAGCTGAACGAGCTCGTAAAGGCATGCGAGGAAGAGTTCGGCGTATCTGCTGCTGCAGGCGTTGTAGTAGCTGCTGCAGGCGGCCCGGCCGAGGAAGTAGAAGAGAAGACCGAGTTTGACGTTGAACTGACTGAGGTTGGTCCGTCCAAGGTTAAGGTTATCAAGGTTGTCCGTGAGGCGACTGGCCTGGGCCTGAAGGAAGCGAAGGATGTTGTAGACTCCGCACCGAAGGTGATCAAAGAGGGCATCTCCAAGGCGGAAGCAGAAGAACTCAAGACCAAGCTTGAGGCTGAGGGTGCAAAGGTTACAGTTAAATAAGATGGCTTCTGGCATTCGCCATATGCAGGAAATCAGGGGACTCCAGAATGGGGTCCCCTTTTTCGGCGTAATGGGTAAATCGGATTTTGCACCGAATTTTGTAAATTTTTCCTTGACATGATTTTTTCTTTGCGATACACTATAGATTGCTCTATTGTGCGGGATTATGTCCTGCGGTATATTTATGCCCAAAAAGTGATTCAGACTGCAGAAAGAACAGAGGTGGAACATCAATGGAGAAAAACAGAATACGTCCTACTACGAATGGTAAAGGAATCCGTATGAGTTATCAGCGGCAGAAGGAAGTTCTCGAGATGCCGAACCTGATTGAGGTTCAGAAAAATTCCTACCAGTGGTTTCTGGATGAGGGACTTAAGGAAGTTTTTGATGATATCTCACCGATTGAAGACTATGGCGGAAAGCTGAGTCTTGAGTTTGTGGATTTCAAGCTGTGCGAGGATGATGTGAAATACTCGATCGAGGAGTGTGTGGAGCGTGATGCTACGTATGCCGCGCCTCTGAAAGTACGGGTACGTCTCCATAATAAGGAAAATGACGAAATCAGTGAGCATGATATTTTTATGGGTGATCTGCCTTTGATGACGGCGACGGGTACGTTCGTGATTAATGGTGCGGAGCGTGTCATTGTCAGCCAGCTGGTTCGTTCACCCGGCATTTACTATGATATTACACACGATAAGTTCGGTAAGAAGTTGTACTCCTGTACCGTGATTCCGAACCGCGGAGCGTGGCTTGAATATGAGACGGACTCCAATGATGTGTTTTATGTGCGCGTTGACCGGACGAGGAAGGTTCCGGTGACAGTGCTCGCGCGTGCGCTTGGCCTGAGCTCTAATGCGGAGATTCTTGATTTCTTTGGCGAGGAGCCGAAGATTGTAGCGACACTGGCGAAGGATACCGCTACAAATTATCAGGAAGGTCTTCTTGAACTGTACAAGAAGATCCGTCCGGGCGAACCGCTTGCGGTAGAGAGCGCCGAGAGCCTGATTATGAGTATGTTCTTTGACCCGCGCAGATATGATCTGGCGAAGGTCGGCCGCTATAAGTTCAATAAAAAGCTGCTGCTGCGCAACCGCATTGCCGGGCATATTCTCGCGGAAGATGTGTTCGATGCCACTACCGGCGAAATTCTTGCGGAGGCCGGCACAGAGCTGACCCGTGAGCAGGCGGACGCGATTCAGAATGCGGCGGTTCCATACGTCCTGATTCGCACAGAGGAGCGCGATGTGAAGGTTATTTCCAGCATGATGGTAGACCTTTGCACGTATGTGGACTGTAATCCGCGCGACCTGGGGATTACAGAATTAGTATATTATCCGGCGCTGAAAAAGATACTGGAAGAGTATGAAGACCCGGAAGATCAGAAGGATGCGATCCGGCGTTCCGTACATGAGCTGATTCCGAAGCATATTACGAAAGAAGACATTCTTGCTTCGATTAATTATAACATCCATCTGGAGTATGGCATTGGCACGAACGATGATATCGACCATCTGGGCAACCGCCGGATCCGTGCGGTCGGCGAGCTGCTGCAGAACCAGTACCGCATCGGACTGGCCAGACTGGAAAGAGTTGTCCGTGAGCGTATGACGACGCAGGAAATAGAGGGGATTTCCCCGCAGTCTCTGATTAATATTAAGCCGGTGACGGCGGCGGTGAAGGAATTCTTCGGTTCTTCGCAGCTGTCCCAGTTCATGGATCAGAACAATCCGCTCTCCGAACTGACGCATAAGCGGCGTCTGTCCGCGCTTGGTCCCGGCGGTCTTTCCAGAGAGAGAGCCGGATTCGAGGTTCGAGATGTACATTATTCTCACTATGGCAGAATGTGCCCGATCGAGACGCCTGAAGGTCCGAATATCGGTCTGATCAACTCGCTGGCCTGCTATGCCCGGATCAACGAGTATGGTTTCGTGGAGGCTCCGTACCGGAAGATTGACCATTCTGATCCGAAGAACCCGCGCGTTACGGAAGAAGTAGTCTATATGACTGCGGACGAAGAGGACAATTATCATGTAGCGCAGGCGAATGAGGCTCTGGACGAGGAAGGGCATTTTGTCCGTAAAAATGTATCCGGCCGTTACCGCGAGGAGACGCAGGAATACGAGCGGAGCATGTTTGACTACATGGATGTGTCGCCAAAGATGGTATTTTCCGTAGCGACTGCGTTGATCCCGTTTTTGCAGAATGACGATGCAAACCGTGCTCTGATGGGTTCGAATATGCAGCGTCAGGCTGTGCCGCTTTTGACGACGGAGGCGCCTGTGGTAGGCACTGGTCTGGAGACAAAGACAGCGGTAGACTCTGGCGTGTGCGTGGTAGCCGCTCACGCAGGCGTAGTTGAGCGGGCAGAGTCGAACTGCATTGTGATTCGTACAAATGACGGCGCGCGCGACGAATATCATCTGAAAAAGTTTGTCCGCAGCAACCAGAGCAACTGCTACAATCAGCGCCCGATTGTGAATAAGGGCGAGCGCGTGGAGGCCGGTGATGTGATCGCGGATGGCGCGTCGACCTCAAATGGTGAGATCGCGCTTGGAAAGAACCCGCTGATTGGCTTTATGACCTGGGAAGGCTATAATTACGAGGATGCGGTTCTGATCAGCGAAAAGCTGGTAATGGATGATGTCTATACTTCCGTGCATATTGAGGAATATGAAGCGGAAGCGCGGGATACGAAGCTTGGGCCGGAAGAGATTACCCGTGATGTTCCGGGCGTCGGTGATGAAGCCCTGAAAGACCTGGACGAGAGAGGAATTATCCGTATCGGCGCAGAGGTCCGGGCCGGCGATATCCTGGTTGGCAAGGTAACACCGAAGGGCGAGACTGAGCTTACAGCGGAGGAGCGCCTGCTGCGCGCGATCTTCGGCGAGAAAGCGCGGGAGGTGCGTGATACTTCCCTGAAGGTGCCGCACGGTGAGTATGGTATTGTGATTGACACAAAGGTGTTTACACGGGAAAATGGCGATGAGCTTTCGCCGGGCGTGAACCAGGCAGTCTGCATTTATATCGCGCAGAAGAGAAAGATTTCTGTAGGCGACAAGATGGCCGGCCGTCATGGAAACAAGGGTGTTGTCTCCCGTGTGCTTCCGGTGGAGGATATGCCGTTCCTTCCGAACGGGCGTCCGCTGGATATCGTGCTGAATCCGCTGGGCGTGCCGTCCCGTATGAATATCGGACAGGTGCTGGAGATTCATTTGAGCCTGGCCGCGAAAGCGCTTGGATTTAACGTATCAACGCCGGTATTTGACGGCGCGAATGAGAATGATATTATGGACACTCTGGAGCTCGCGAATGATTACGTGAACCTGGAGTGGGATGAATTTAAAGAAAAGCATGGAGATGAGCTGCTCCCGGAGGTGCTGGACTATCTGTGGGAGAACCGGGCTCACCGGGCGCTCTGGAAGGGCGTGCCGATCTCAAGAGACGGAAAGGTTCAGCTCCGTGATGGCCGTACCGGCGAATATTTTGACGGTCCGACAACGATTGGACATATGAATTACCTGAAGCTGCACCACCTGGTAGACGATAAGATTCATGCCCGTTCTACCGGTCCGTATTCTCTGGTAACGCAGCAGCCGCTGGGCGGCAAGGTACAGTTCGGCGGTCAGCGTTTCGGAGAGATGGAGGTCTGGGCGCTGGAAGCCTACGGCGCGTCGTATACGCTCCAGGAGATCCTGACTGTGAAGTCAGATGATGTTGTGGGCCGTGTGAAGACCTATGAGGCGATCATCAAGGGTGAGAATATCCCTGAGCCGGGTATTCCGGAGTCCTTCAAGGTGCTGCTGAAGGAGCTGCAGTCCCTTGGCCTGGATGTCAGAGTGCTGAAAGATGATAATACAGAAGTTGAGATCATGGAAGCCTCTGAGTATGGGGATACGGATTTCCGCTCTGTGATGGGTGATGACCGCAGATACAATGACAAAGAAGATGAATCCCTGGGTCGTTACGGGTTCAGCCGCCAGGAGTTTGATGGGAATGAGCTGGTTTCTGTCGCGGAAGAGAGCAGCGATGGAGACGGAGAAGAAGGATTAGACCTGTATGATTTGGAAATGGAAGAAACTTTTGACGAAGAGTAACGTGTGAAAGGAGTACCATCAATGCCAGAGACAAATAGCAATGAAGTGTATCAGCCGATGACGTTTGACGCCATCCGGATCGGTCTGGCTTCCCCTGATAAAATCCGGGAGTGGTCTCATGGGGAGGTCAAAAAGCCGGAGACGATCAATTACAGGACTTTAAAGCCGGAAAAAGACGGTCTGTTCTGTGAGCGTATTTTCGGACCGAGTAAGGACTGGGAATGCCATTGCGGAAAGTATAAGAAAATTCGTTATAAAGGCGTTATCTGTGACCGCTGCGGCGTGGAAGTGACAAAATCCTCCGTTCGCCGTGAACGTATGGGGCATATTGAGCTGGCTGCTCCGGTATCCCATATCTGGTACTTTAAGGGGATCCCGTCCAGAATGGGCTTGATTCTGGATATCTCTCCGCGCGTGCTTGAGAAAATCCTGTATTTCGCGAATTATATCGTTTTGGATCCGGGCGAATCCGACCTGCATTATAAGCAGGTATTGACGGAGAGAGAGTACCAGGAGGCAAAGGAAAAGTGGGGCAAAAAATTCCGTGCGGGCATGGGCGCCGAGTCGGTGAAAGAACTCCTGGAAGCAATTGATGTTGAGAAGGAATCGGCAGAGCTGAAAGCGGCGCTCAAGGATTCTACCGGGCAGAAGCGCGCCAGAATTATTAAACGCCTGGAGGTCGTTGAGGCATTTCGGGAGTCCGGCAACCGTCCGGAATGGATGGTGATGACAGTGATCCCGGTGATTCCACCGGATCTGCGCCCTATGGTGCAGCTCGACGGAGGCCGGTTTGCCACGTCGGATCTGAATGACCTTTACCGCCGTATTATTAACCGCAACAATCGTCTGAAACGTTTGCTGGAGCTTGGCGCGCCGGATATTATTGTGCGCAATGAAAAACGTATGCTTCAGGAAGCGGTCGACGCGCTGATTGATAATGGCCGCCGCGGCCGTCCGGTCACGGGGCCGGGGAACCGGGCGCTGAAGTCTCTTTCTGATATGTTAAAGGGTAAGTCGGGCCGTTTCCGCCAGAACCTGCTGGGCAAGCGTGTCGATTACTCCGGACGTTCTGTTATTGTCGTAGGACCGGAGCTGAAGATCTACCAGTGCGGCCTGCCAAAGGAGATGGCGATCGAGCTGTTTAAGCCGTTTGTAATGAAAGAACTGGTGGAGAACGGCACCTCGCACAATATTAAAAACGCGAAGAAGATGGTAGAACGGCTGCAGCCGGAGGTATGGGACGTTCTGGAGAACGTGATCAAAGAGCATCCGGTTATGCTGAACCGCGCTCCTACACTGCATCGTCTGGGCATTCAGGCATTTGAGCCGATTCTGGTCGAGGGCAAGGCGATCAAGCTTCACCCGCTGGTGTGTACCGCGTTCAATGCGGACTTCGACGGAGACCAGATGGCAGTACATCTTCCGCTGTCTGTGGAAGCGCAGGCAGAATGCCGTTTCCTGATGCTCTCCCCGAACAACCTCCTGAAGCCTTCAGACGGAGGACCGGTGGCGGTGCCTTCTCAGGATATGGTGCTTGGTATTTACTATCTGACGCAGATGCGTCCGGGAGTGCTTGGGGAAGGGAAATTCTTTAAGAGCGTTGCCGAGGCGATCCTCGCTTACGAAAATAAATTCATTACACTGCAGTCGAAGATTAAAGTCCGCATGACGAAAAAGATGCCGGATGGCAGTGTGCTGATGGATGATGTAGAATCGACACTTGGCCGTTTCCTGTTTAATGAGATTTTACCGCAGGATCTGGGCTTTGTAGACCGCTCCGTGCCGGGCAATGAGCTGAAGCTGGAAGTGGATTTCCTTGTAAAGAAGAAAGAGCTTAAGAGCATCCTGGAGCGGGTGATCAATACACATGGATCCACAAAGACCGCGGAAGTGCTGGATGACATCAAGGCAATGGGCTATAAATATTCCACTAAGGCGGCAATGACGGTGTCTATTTCCGATATGACGGTGCCGCCGCAGAAGCCGGAGCTGATTCAGCAGGCGCAGGACACGGTGGATAAGATTACGAGAAACTATAAGCGCGGCCTGATTACGGATGAAGAGCGCTACAAGGAGGTCGTGGAGACCTGGAAGGACACGGATGATATTCTGACAAAGGCGTTGCTCGATGGCCTGGATAAGTATAATAATATCTTCATGATGGCTGATTCCGGCGCGCGTGGTTCAAATAAGCAGATCAAACAGCTTGCCGGTATGCGTGGCCTGATGGCAGATACGACCGGTCATACGATTGAGCTGCCGATTAAATCGAATTTCCGTGAAGGTCTGGACGTACTGGAATATTTCATGTCCGCGCACGGCGCCCGGAAAGGACTTTCGGATACTGCGCTCCGTACAGCTGACTCCGGATACCTGACCAGACGACTGGTTGATGTCTCACAGGACCTGATCGTGCGTGAGACGGACTGCTGCGAAGGCAGCGATGAGATTCCGGGTATGTATGTGCATACGTTCTCGGATGGGAAAGAGGAGATCGAGAACATCCAGGAGCGTATCACAGGGCGTTTCTCCTGTGAGGACATCTGCGACAAGGATGGCGAGATCATTGTAAAAGCGAACCATATGATCACACCGAAGCGTGCTGCGCGGATCATGAAAGAGGGCGTGGACGCGGAAGGCAAGCCGTTTGAAAAGATTAAGATCCGTTCGATTCTGACCTGCCGCTCCCATATCGGAATCTGCTCGAAGTGCTATGGCGCGAACATGGCGACCGGAGAGCCGGTACAGGTGGGTGAATCCGTTGGTATTATCGCGGCGCAGTCGATCGGTGAGCCGGGTACCCAGCTTACGATGCGTACCTTCCATACGGGCGGCGTGGCCGGCGGCGATATCACACAGGGTCTTCCGCGTGTCGAGGAGCTTTTTGAGGCAAGAAAGCCGAAAGGACTTGCGATTATCACAGAGATTGCCGGTATGGCGACTCTGCGGGATACGAAGAAAAAGCGGGAAATCGTGGTGACCAATGAGGAAACCGGCGAGTCCAAGACCTACCTGATTCCATATGGTTCCAGAATGAAACCGGTGGACGGCACCTACCTGGAGGCCGGCGACGAGCTGACCGAAGGCAGCGTGAACCCGCATGATATCCTGAAGATCAAGGGTATTGAGGCTGTGCAGGATTATATGCTTCGCGAGGTACAGCGTGTATACCGTCTGCAGGGCGTGGAAATCAATGACAAGCATATTGAGGTCATCGTGCGTCAGATGCTGAAAAAGATTCGGATTGAGACGAATGGCGATACCGACTTCCTGCCGGGCAGTCTTGTGGATATCCTGGAGTATGAGGATAAGAATGCCCAGATGATTGCGGAAGGAAAAGAACCTGCGGAAGGCAAGCGTATTATGCTTGGTATCACCAAGGCTTCCCTGGCGACAAATTCCTTCCTGTCAGCGGCTTCCTTCCAGGAGACGACAAAGGTTCTGACAGAAGCAGCGATCAAGGGTAAGGTAGATCCGCTGGTAGGCCTGAAGGAAAACGTGATTATTGGTAAACTGATCCCTGCCGGCACTGGTATGAAGCGTTACCGCAATGTTGCTATCGACACGTCAGGCACAGATGATTACGAGTACGAGCAGATGCTGCTCGACGAATACGGCGAAGCCGGGGAAGACCTGGAACCGGTTGACGGTACACAGGAAATGACCCTTGGCGAGCTTGGAGAAGACGAAGCGCAGGAACCACTGGCCGATTCGGATGAGGATGCTGCTGCCATGGCAGAGAATGCGGCAGAATTATTCGGGAAAGAAGAAAGTTCCGGCACAGAAGCGAACGAGCCGGAGAAATCGGAATCCATTGCTCCAGAAGAGCCGCTGAAGGAAGAACCGACAGAGAATGATGAGATTTGATTCCCGTGAAGCAATGAGCCAGGTAGACGCGCTTGCGCGGATAGTTGACTGATTATGTCAGAAGAGTTTTCGCCTGTATGGACGCTCTTTGAAGAAAATGGAATCAGACAGAATGTGAATATCAAAAGCCCCGGCATTTGCCGGGGCTTTTGTCTGTAGCGCGAGAATCCCGCAAAGCGGGATTCTGATTCTATTTTATTCTGAACTGTCTTTATCAGTGAGGTCATGAATCAGTTTCTTTAACGAGAGATCCTCAGAAAGATTTTCCGCTGTATTCTGTTTTTTCTTTTTAGAGAAAGGAACTGTTTGCGGCGCATTATTGTAGGTCGGCTGACCTGGATAGGGCTGCGCGTTCTGGTATATCCATGAGTTTTGCCCGGAAGATTGATTTTGAGAAGAATAATTCCGGTTATTCGGATAATTCGGATAGTTCTGTATGGGTGGCGGATAGACGGAAGAAGCATTATTATAATAGGAAGCTTCTTCTGTAGCGGAAGCCTCCCTGCTTCCTTTGCGTTTATTCTTTTTGCTAAATGGACGGAAGATTGTTTTTCGTCCGGTCCAGCCAATGATTCGCACGAGAATGATCCCCCAGAAAACGCCGAACGAGTCAATCAGGACATCACGGACGCCCGGACCGCGGCCTTCGACAAAGGATTGATGAAATTCATCGCTGGCGGCAAATGCCACACAGAACAGCCCGGCAACAAACATGAGGGGCAGACCGCGGAGGCCGTAGACATACAGCGGAAACGAAACAGCGATGGCAAGGGCGAAATACTCCGTCATATGTGCAAGCTTCCGGACGACTCCGTTAAAGCGTGTGGCCAGACTGGCAATCTCAGAAGGCTGCAGATCGGCGTCGAGAACCACATTGCCAGCCTCAACAATCGTATAGCTCACTTCATAGCTGAGGTCTGCCGAGGTATCGCCATCCTGTGAAGAAAAGGAAAAGATAACATACATAAGCAAAAGTGCCGGTATAAATGAAAGTGGTTTGAGAAATTTAATAAGCATTTATGCGCTTCCTTCCTGCGGTTATTTTATTAGGAAAGAGATCTGAACGTTCCGGTTCAAACAATGTTTTCTGTTTTTTTAGCAACACATATTTTAACATTCGATTTCGCCAGTGTCCAGCTATTTCACAAATAAATAAGATTTGTATTTGTAAAACAGGTAAGGAGCAGGAAAAGCGAAGGAAAAAATAATGAAAAAAATGAAAAACAGGCGGGAAAAGCAGAAAAAACAGCTTGACAAGAAAAAACGGCTTTCGTATAATATCTCAGTGCGCATTTCAGATTTGTTTTTTGCGCCTATTTTTCAGCAACCACAGAGCAGAATCGCGTTCCATAAAAGGTTCTTATGGGACGCAGGTATGAACTCGATCCGTAACTGTAAAGATATGAGACAGTTACCATGATTCTATCAGGAGGTGAAAGAAGTAATGCCAACATTTAACCAGTTAGTAAGAAAAGGCAGAGAGACATCTGTCAAGAAATCAACGGCGCCGGCTCTCCAGAAAGGATATAATTCTCTTCACAAGAAGCAGACAAATACATCCTCACCGCAGAAGAGAGGTGTGTGTACGGCTGTGAAGACCGCTACCCCGAAGAAGCCGAACTCAGCGCTGCGTAAGATCGCCAGAGTACGTCTTTCTAATGGCATCGAAGTGACGAGCTACATTCCGGGAGAGGGACACAACCTTCAGGAGCACAGTGTTGTGCTGATCCGTGGAGGCAGAGTAAAAGACCTTCCGGGTACCAGATATCATATTGTCAGAGGTACGCTGGATACTGCGGGCGTGGCCAAGAGAAGACAGGCGCGTTCGAAATACGGCGCAAAGAGACCGAAAGAGGCAAAGAAGTAATCTCTGACACGGTATTGAACAAAAGTATCACATGAAAACTGAAATTTGTTTCACCTTATGCGGAGTTCATATTACCAGGTGGTTGCAGGTTAATATAGAAGTCCAGGAATGAGTGTCCGGGAAACTGCCGGAAGCAGAACAGTTGCCGGAGGAGGACGCTCACATCCAAGCATGAACACGGAGAGAAACAATCGTGAGTACCTGTGATTTAATTTCTAATTAAGGAGGGAAGTAGCGTGCCACGGAAAGGACATATTCAGAAGAGGGACGTATTAGCAGACCCGATTTATGGAAGTAAGGTCGTGACCAAGCTGATTAATAACATCATGCTGGACGGCAAGAAGGGTGTTGCTCAGAAAATTGTATACGGAGCATTTGAGACGATCGAACAGAAGACTGGAAAGCCGGCGATTGAGACCTTTGAGGCGGCGATGAACAATGTTATGCCGGTTCTGGAGGTAAAGGCGAGACGTGTCGGCGGCGCCACCTATCAGGTGCCGATCGAGGTACGGCCGGATCGCCGTCAGGCTCTGGCACTTCGCTGGATCACCATGTTTTCCCGCAAGAGAGGCGAGAAGACGATGAAGGATCGTCTGGCGAATGAATTGATGGATGCGGCGAATAATACCGGCGCGTCTGTGAAGAGAAAAGAAGATATGCACAAGATGGCAGAGGCGAACAAGGCTTTTGCGCATTACAGATTCTAAAACAGAGAGCGGCATAGCAAGAATGCTGTTCCTCTGATGAGGAGGAAAAAATTTTGGCTGGGAGAGAATATCCATTAGAGAGAACCAGAAATATCGGTATCATGGCGCATATCGATGCAGGTAAGACTACATTGACCGAGCGTATTTTGTATTACACGGGTGTGAATTACAAAATCGGCGATACGCACGAAGGTACCGCTACGATGGACTGGATGGAGCAGGAACAGGAAAGAGGTATCACGATTACTTCCGCCGCGACCACATGCCACTGGACGCTTGAGGAAAACTGCAAGCCGAAGCCAGGCGCTCTGGAGCATCGTATCAATATTATTGATACTCCTGGGCACGTGGATTTCACCGTTGAGGTAGAGCGTTCTCTGCGTGTCCTGGATGGCGCTGTCGGCGTCTTCTGTGCAAAAGGCGGCGTTGAGCCGCAGTCTGAGAATGTCTGGAGACAGGCGGATACCTACAATGTTCCGCGTATGGCATTTATTAATAAGATGGATATCATGGGTGCGGATTTCTACGGAGCAGTAGACCAGATCCGCAACAGACTTGGCAAGAATGCGATTATTCTTCAGCTGCCGATTGGCAAGGAAGATGATTTCAAGGGCATTATTGACCTGTTTGAGATGAAAGCCTACATCTACAATGATGATAAGGGCGAAGATATCACGATCACGGATATTCCGGAAGATATGAAGGATGACGCGGAGCTGTATCGCGCGGAGCTGGTTGAAAAGACCTGCGAGCTGGACGACGACCTTACGATGATGTACCTGGAAGGGGAAGAACCGACGGTTGAGCAGATGAAGGCAGCGCTGAGAAAAGCGACCTGTGAGTGTACTGCTGTTCCGGTGTGCTGCGGAAGCGCTTACCGCAATAAGGGTGTGCAGAAGATGCTGGACGCTGTCATTGAGTATATGCCGTCCCCGATCGATATCCCTCCGATTAAGGGTACCGATCTGGATGGAAATGAAGTCGTGAGACATTCATCCGACGACGAGCCGTTTTCCGCACTGGCATTTAAGATTATGGCGGATCCGTTCGTAGGAAAGCTTGCATTCTTCCGTGTTTACTCAGGTACCATGAATGCCGGTTCCTATATCCTGAACGCGACGAAGGGCAAGAAAGAGCGTGTCGGACGTATCCTGCAGATGCATGCGAACAAGAGAGCTGAGCTGACCAAGGTTTACTCCGGTGATATTGCAGCTGCGGTTGGTTTTAAGCTGACGACCACCGGTGATACGATCTGCGACGAGCAGCACCCGGTAATCCTGGAGTCCATGGAATTCCCGGAGCCGGTTATCGAGCTTGCGATTGAGCCAAAGACAAAAGCAGGCCAGGGCAAGATGGGTGAAGCACTCGCGAAGCTGGCTGAGGAAGACCCGACCTTCCGTGCGCACACGGATCCGGAGACCGGACAGACCATCATCGCCGGTATGGGTGAGCTCCATCTGGAGATCATCGTAGACCGTCTGCTTCGTGAGTTCAAGGTTGAGGCAAACGTAGGCGCCCCGCAGGTTGCTTACAAAGAGACCTTTACGAAGGAAGTTACGGTCGACAGCAAGTACGCGAAGCAGTCCGGCGGCCGCGGCCAGTATGGTCACTGCAAGGTTATCTTTACACCGATGGATCCGAACGGCGAAGAGACCTTCCAGTTCGAGTCTACCGTTGTCGGCGGCGCGATCCCGAAGGAATACATTCCGGCGGTCGGAGAGGGTATCGAGGAAGCTGCGAAAGCAGGCGTTCTTGGCGGATATCCGGTTCTCGGCGTACATGCGAATGTATATGACGGCTCTTATCATGAGGTCGACTCCAGTGAGATGGCATTCCATATCGCAGGCTCCCTTGCGTTCAAGGACGCCATGAAGCAGGGCAATCCGGTTCTGCTTGAGCCGATCATGAAAGTGGAAGTGACGATGCCGGAGGAATACATGGGCGACGTCATCGGCGACATCAACTCCCGCCGCGGAAGAATCGAGGGTATGGACGACCTCGGTGGCGGCAAGATTGTCAGAGGCTTTGTGCCGCTGGCAGAGATGTTTGGCTACTCCACTGACCTTCGTTCCAAGACGCAGGGCCGCGGTAACTACTCAATGTTCTTCGAGCGTTATGAGCAGGTGCCGAAGTCCGTACAGGAGAAGGTACTGAGCGCAAAGTCCAAATAAAAACAGAAATCAGATAAGATTTTCTTGAAAATACCCTGCCTGTGAATTTGCTTCAGGGAATGAGCAGGCAGGAGATAAAAAGAAGCCTAATTTGCACAATAATATGCAAAAAAAAGCTTGAAAAGCGGGATGTTTTGAAATATAATCAGAACAGCCTGTATTGATGCGCAAGGGCGGATGAGAAGTTGCAGCCTGCGCTGCATTCGCCTGGCGCGGCAGACAGAAAAGGAATTCTGCCTGAAAGAAAGATTAACTCAGAATCGATTGAATTAAGGAGGACATTCAAAATGGCAAAGGCTAAATTTGAAAGAACGAAACCGCATTGTAACATCGGTACCATCGGTCATGTCGATCATGGTAAAACAACCCTGACTGCTGCAATCACAAAGGTTCTTTCCCACAGAGTTGCAGGAAACGTAGAGACGAGCTTTGATAACATCGACAAGGCTCCGGAAGAGAGAGAGCGTGGTATCACAATTTCTACCGCTCACGTAGAGTATGAGACTGAGAAGAGACATTACGCTCACGTTGACTGCCCAGGCCATGCTGACTATGTAAAGAACATGATCACTGGTGCTGCACAGATGGACGGCGCTATCCTCGTAGTAGCTGCTACTGATGGTGTTATGGCTCAGACAAAGGAGCACATCCTTCTGTCCCGTCAGGTAGGCGTTCCGTATATCGTTGTATTCATGAACAAGTGTGATATGGTTGATGACGAAGAGCTTCTCGAGCTGGTAGACATGGAGATTCGTGAGCTGCTGAACGAGTATGAGTTCCCAGGCGATGACACACCGATCATTCAGGGTTCCGCTCTGAAGGCTCTGGAAGAGCCGGACGGAGAGTGGGGCGACAAGATCATGGAGCTTATGGATGCTGTTGACAGCTGGGTTCCGGATCCGCAGCGTGCAACTGATCAGCCGTTCCTTATGCCGGTTGAGGACGTATTCACCATCACAGGCCGTGGTACTGTTGCTACAGGCCGTGTAGAGCGTGGTACTCTGAAGCTGAACGAGGAAGTTGAGATCGTTGGTATCAAGGAAGAGATCCAGAAGACGACCGTTACCGGTATCGAGATGTTCCGTAAGCTGCTTGATTATGCACAGGCTGGCGACAACATCGGTGCTCTTCTTCGTGGTATCAGAAGAACTGATATCGAGCGTGGACAGGTTCTGGTAAAACCGGGTACCATCAAGTGCCACACCAAATTCACCGCTCAGGTATACGTACTGACCAAAGACGAGGGTGGTCGTCATACACCGTTCTTCAACAACTATCGTCCGCAGTTCTATTTCAGAACAACTGACGTTACTGGTGTGATCAACCTTCCGGAAGGCACAGAGATGTGTATGCCTGGTGACAACGTAGAGATGACCATCGAGCTGATCCATCCGATCGCTATGGAGCAGGGTCTTACCTTCGCTATCCGTGAGGGTGGCCGTACAGTAGGATCAGGCCGTGTTGCTACCGTTATCGAGTAATCATATTTAAAGCTTTATAATTTAATATGAAATACCGCAACCTTCGATATTTGCAGGAGGTTGCGGTTATTTGTATAAAAAGGAAACGACAAACTAATAGATCAAATATGTGAAGAGATAATGTATTTAAAACATAATTTTTAACGAAAGCAAATGGAACAGGTGTAATGTATACAGTATTTGTGATGTACATTGATTGAAATTGAGGAATCATCAAAAGGATTGTTCAATACTTATGGAAAATAGGTTTCGAAGTATATGTGAACTTTGCACTGCAATAAGTTTTACTGCATTTGGTATAAATATAATCTT
>JAJPXX010000158.1 GCA_021205225.1 Lachnospiraceae bacterium | reverse complement strand
ACCGCAGACGGCTACGCGCTTGGAAACTGGATTTCCAACCAGAGGGCGACCCGCAAGGGAAGTATGTGCGGAAGCCTGAGCGAAGAGCGTATCCGGAAGCTGGATTCGATTGGCATGGTCTGGGAGACGGCGACGGATCTGACCTGGGAAAAAAATTACGCGGCGGCGAAACGCTACCAGAAACAGTACGGTGATCTGAATGTCCCTGTAAAGTATGTGGACGAAGACGGAACCGCGCTGGGTTCCTGGCTTGCCAACATCCGCGCCTGGGAAAACGCGGGCGCGCATCAGAAATATTTAACACCCGACCGGATCGAGAAACTGAACAAACTCGGCATGGTCTGGGATGTGCTGGATTATTACTGGGAAAAAAGCTATGCGGCCGCCTGCGCATACTACCGGGAGCATCGAAATCTGGATGTCCCGCGGGACTATGTGGCCGAAGACGGAACCCGCCTGGGCGCCTGGATCTTCCGGCTCCGCTCCCTGCGAGCAGGAACCGCCAAAGGGACGCCGCCCACGCCGGAGCAGATCCGGCGTCTGGACGCCATCGGCATGACCTGGACGAGCCGGGATGAGGATAAATGGGAGAAAGCCTTCCAGGCCGCAAAAAAATACGCAGACGAGCATGGGAACATGCAGGTCCCGGTGAAGTATGTCACAGAAGACGGCTTCCAGCTGGGAACCTGGGTTCAGCGGCAGCGCGTGAACTATAAAAACGGCAGGCTCTCAGAAGCGCGTATCCAGCGCCTGAACGCGGCCGGCATGAGCTGGCAGGCGGACACCTGGGAGAGGCGGCTTAAGCTGGTAAAGCAGTGGTGCCAGGAAAAAGGTACCCTGAATATCCCACAGAACACCGTGGTCGACGGCGTCTGGATCGGGAAATGGATTGCCATGCAGCAGAAATATCTGGAAGCCGGGAAACTTACCCCGGAACAGGAAGAGCGGCTTGCTGAAATTCATAAGAGAAGAATAAGTGAAGATACTACGCATCCAGCCAGGCGCTCAGCCCGGCCAAATGCGGGGAAGGATCTGTTCAGAGAAGATGTATCAGAAAAACCCAAGCAGCATTGTCAAGCACATTGATTTTATGATACTTGACCTCCTGTGCTTCCTCATTTCCTTCTGGCTGGCCTATTGCCTGCACATTGAAGGGGTGGAAATATGGGAATCCCAGACCTATCGGAGCATATGGGTCACAATCGCCTTAGTACATATCTGCGTCTCCATTTTTGACAGCAACTATAAAAACATCCTCCGCCGGGGCTACCTGAAAGAATTAAAGGCAGTAATCAGCCACGTAGCCATTGTCATGGTTGTGATGCTGGGACTGCTGTTCTTCCTGAAAACGCAGGACAACCTCTCCAGGATGGTGGTCGCCTACACGGCAGTCATTTCCTTGGTGATGATCTGGCTGGAACGGACCGCGTGGAAGAAATTCATCCACCACCGGCTGGCGAAAAATCCGAGATATCTCCTGCTGGTAACCGACCGGGAAGGGGCAGAGCGCATCCTGAACCAGTTCCAGGGCCAGCTGCTGGATTTCAAGGTAAAGGGCATCGTCCTGATTGACCGGAAAGCGGGGCAGGACGATGAAATCCAGGGCGTCCCTGTCGTGGCAGGCGTGAATACTCTGACGGATTACCTGCTGAAAACCGTCGTAGACGAAATCCTTTTCAGCGTTTCCAGAGAGAGCGATATCCCTCCAGAACTCATCCGGGAATGCAGCCTGATGGGAATCACCATCCACCTGGAAATCAGCTTTTCCGACGAACTGGCCAGTGCCAGATATGAAGAGGACATCGCCGGCTTAAGCGTGATGACCAGCTACCTGAAGCTGATCACGGCCGGACAGGCTTTCGCGAAGCGGGCAATCGATATCACGGGAGGGATCGTAGGCCTGATCCTGACGGGGATCTTGTTTGTTTTCGTGGCTCCCGCCATCTACATCTCTAACCCCGGCCCGATCTTTTTCAGCCAGGAACGTGTAGGCAGGAACGGTCGTATTTTCAAGCTCTATAAATTCCGCAGCATGTACCAGGACGCGGAAGAGAAGAAAGCTGAACTGATGGAAAAGAACCAGATGAAAGGCCAGATGTTCAAGATGGAAAACGACCCCCGGATCATCGGCAGCGGTCCGGACGGCACCAGGCATGGGATCGGCCACTTCATCCGCTCCACCAGCATCGACGAATTCCCACAGTTCTGGAACGTGCTGAAAGGGGACATGTCCCTGGTCGGTACCAGACCGCCGACAGTCGGGGAAGTATCGGAATACAGCGTCTCGCACCGGGCGCGGCTCGCCATAAAGCCGGGAATCACCGGACTGTGGCAGGTCAGCGGGAGAAGTAAGATCGAAGACTTCGAAGAAGTCGTGAGGTTGGATACCACTTATATACAAGAGTGGAGCATTTCTCTGGATATAAAAATACTTTTCAAGACGGTGTTGGTGATATTTAAGAGGGATGGGTCGATGTAGCAATATTGGAGTTCAAGTGATTATGGAAGTATTGGAGAACCAAAGAATGCCGAACCAGATACGCAGCGGATTATCCGGGGATGATCGCAGCGAGTCTGATTTTGCTGTGTAAAAGGAACGAATTTGAGGGAGAAATCTATGACATGGAAAAGAAGAATGTGAAGATTTGTTTCGCAGCTTCTTCCGGTGGTCACTATGAGCAGATGCTAATGTTAAAGCCGCTTATGGATAAATATGATAGCTTTGTTGTTACGGAAGAGACTCTGTACAAGACATCAATAACGGGAGAAAAAACATATTATTTGAGTCAAGTAAATCGGAAAGAAAAGAGCTTTTTACTAAGAATGGTTGCTAATGCTTTCAAGTCGTTAAAAATTTATCTTATGGAAAAACCGGATGTTGTAATTTGCACAGGAGTTTTAGCGATGATTCCGATCTGTCTGATTGCCAAAATTTCAGGCAAAAAGCTAATATACATAGAATCATTTGCGAAGGTGACTTCTGCAACTGAGACGGGAAAGTTGTTATATAAGTTCGCTGATCAATTCTAAGAACAGTGGGAATCAATGATTAACAGTTTTCCAAAGGCAACTAATCTAGGACGAAATTATTAAAAATAATGATAGATTCAATGAACGTAATAAAAAAATAGAAAATCAGAAAAAAGGAGAGATAAACTTTGATTTTCATTACGGTAGGTTCACAAAAATTTCAGTTTAATCGCCTACTAAAAGCTGTGGATCATTTAGTAGCATCCGGCTGTGTTGAAGATGCCGTGTTTGCTCAAACAGGGTATAGTGACTACAAACCACAGCATTATGAGTACAAACCGTTTCTTAACCGGGATGAGTTTGCCGAAATGGAAGGAAAGGCGGATATCATCATTACACATGGAGGAACCGGAGCCATAATTGGCGCAGTGAAAAAGGGAAAGAAAGTGATCGCCGTTCCGCGACTCGCAAAGTACGGAGAACATGTGGATGATCATCAACTTCAGCTGATCGAACAGTTCACAAAAAGCAATTTGATTAGCAGCTGCGAGAGCTTAGATGAATTGGGACTTGTGCTTAATGAGATAAAAACAAAAGAATTTTGCTGTTATCAGTCGAATACAGAAAGATATATAGACACTATTGAAGCATATATAAACGGTATGTAGTAGTTATGCACCTGGTTGAAATTATAAAATAGCAGGAGCAACCAAGTAGCATGAAGTATAAAATCAAATAAGCCTTAAGGAGAATAATTTATTATGAACCCAAAGGTCACTTGTATTGTTGTGACGTACAATCGAAAAGACTTATTAAAGGAGTGCCTTGATGCTTTGCTTGCCCAGTCCTTCCTACCGGCAAAAATTATAGTATTCAATAACTGCAGTACAGACGGAACAGAAAAATTATTTGAATCCGGTGCCGAGTATGATACTAAACTTATTGAGCTGGTTAATAGTGATTCAAACTTAGGTGGTGCAGGCGGATTTAGCGCCGGCGTTAAAATAGCGTGCCAGGGAGATTGCGATTGGGTTTGGATTATGGATGATGACACGATACCTGAGCCGTCTGCTTTGGAGGAGCTTATAAGGTCAGCAAATATATTAGAAAATAACAATGAATTCGTTGGTTTTTTAGCCAGCTATGTATACGGACCGGCTGGCGAGCCAATGAATGTTCCTAAAATAGACACAGCTGTGACGGAGAACGGATACTCTTTCTGGTATAAATATTTGAACTATGGGATGGTTAGGATAAGTGAGGCTACATTTGTCTCAATTCTTGTTCCTGTACAGGCAATTAAGCAGGTTGGATATCCTATTGCGGAGTATTTTATCTGGGGAGATGACTGCGAGTATACACAACGCCTTGTAAAAGAATACGGAAAGGCATACTTTTGCGGATGTAGTAAAGCGCTTCATAAGCGTTTTAATGCAAAAAAAATCTCGATTCTGAATGAGGAGAACAAGAAGCGAATCCAGGTATACAGATATTACTATAGGAATATTCTCCTTAATAAGAGAAAATATAAAGCTAAAATGGATACGATTTCGCG
>JAJPXX010000201.1 GCA_021205225.1 Lachnospiraceae bacterium | reverse complement strand
ATATGTAGTGGTAGCACCCTCCGATACCCCGCAGCTCTGCTGCGGGGTAGTTCATCTGCCTGAGCTACGTGGCATTTGAATAATACCGTAAATCAACAGCGCCCGTTGAAAGAGTTCAGCGGGCGCTCCGATTTTATAAATGCATGGCGATCACTCGTCCAGATATGTCAGAGCGGATATTATGTCTGCTTCCATTTTCTGCTGTTGCGAGGCAGTCAGCTCATCAGAGGTACGGACGAGTACGGTACCGACTACAGCATGAGAGCCCGACGCGAAAATGGTGCCGTCGAATGAAGCCAGATACTCCTCACGAGAAAAATCTCCCCCGGCCTTTGCTGCCTGTGCATTCGACTGGACTTTCCTGTTTATGCACGGTTATAACGTAAGTTCTTCTATAACTGGATGTAGAGCGAACAAATATATCTTACTGTCCATTCTGTGCTTTGTAGTTCTCACCCCAGTCCCACATGGCATCCAGAATCGGTTTCAGACTGTAGCCTAAATCGGTCAGGGTATATTCCACATGGGGCGGGACTTCCGGGAAGACGGTTCGGATCACCAGCCCGCTTTCTTCCATCTGGCGGAGCTGAGCAGTCAGCACTTTCTGCGAAATATGCCCGATGGATTTTCTTAATTCTCCAAACCGTTTTGTTCCAGGCAGTAAGTCCCGGAGAATCAGCACCTTCCATTTATCACTGATCAGAGTCAGTGTCGTTTCTACCGGACAGGTCGGTAATTCTTTTGCCGGCGTTGTTTTGATATCTTTTTCTGTTTCCATGATAAAATCCCCCTCAGAGATATTATATAGTTTCCGTTTGGTAACTATGGCACTTTTTTGTGCTTACTTTACAGGCTCGGCGTTCGGCCTTATTATATAAGCAGCGAAAGGGAAAAGCAAGATGGTTCTGATCAGACCGTCTCCCGAAAAGCAAAAATTCCGGAATGCCAATGGTAACCTGTATGGAACTAAAAAAATGGAGGTATTCATCATGAAGAAAGTAATCGAATTCTTAAACGCGAATCCTGTTCAGTATCTTGCAACCGTAGGCCGTGATGGTAAGGCGAAATGCCGTCCGTTCATGTTTGCCGGTGAGATGGATGGAAAGCTTTGGTTTTGCACCAACAATACCAAGGATGTTTACAAGGATATGCAGGAAAATCCGGAGGTTGAGGTTTCTGTATCCAGCCCGGAGTACGCATGGATTCGTCTGCATGGCAAGGCTGTATTTGAGAACAATATGGCGGCGAAAGAAATGTGCATCCAGAACCCGATCGTGAAGGGTCAGTATCAGACCGCTGACAACCCCATCTTTGAGGTGTTCTATCTGGAGAACGCGCACGGCCTGATTGCAGATTTCTCTGGCAACCCGCCGTATGAATTCTAAAATATAAAAAACATAAAAAACATAAAAAACATAAAAAACATAAAAAACATAAAAAACATTCTTCGGGGGTGCCAGTGGCACCTGTTCGGCCCTCGCCGGGTGGCATCCCGTCCAAAGGACGGACGGGATATTCACCGACCGCAGCGGAGCGGAGAGGGTGCAATTCCTGACAGGCAGTAAAGTCTGCGACCCGCAAGAGCGGTGGAAGCGCCACCTCACTGCGCTCGGCGGCAAGTCGCACCGCCATGCAAAAAACGCTTCGCGTTTGGGCGGTGCTGGCGTTGCTTAATCCAAAGCATATCTCAAAGGAGAAAGATGAGTCAGACAACAGTTACAAATAAACCGGCAGCTAAGAAAACCACCGCTTTTGTTTTAAACACGTGCGCTGTGACAATGACAGCGATGCTTGCGGCGATATCCTATATACTTGCATTTGTAGAATTTCCGGTGCCGTTGTCCCCATCATTTGCAAAGATGGATTTATCGGATTTCCCTGCATTGATCGGGGCGTTTGCATTTGGACCGGTGTGTGGTGTCATGATTGAGCTGGTCAAAAATGCGCTGCAGATGGTATCGACATCAACTGGCGGAGTGGGCGAGTTTGCAAATTTCCTGATGGGCGGTTCTTACGTGCTGACTGCCGGCATGATTTATAAATGGCACAAAACAAAGAAAATGGCGATGTTCTCCTGTGTGATTGCTAGTATAGTAATGGGAATCGTGGCTGCGTTAGCGAACTATTTTATTCTGCTTCCGCTGTTCGAGACATTCATGCCGCTGGATCAGCTGATTGCTTCTTTTGAAGCATTCATTCCGTTCATCCACACAAAACTGGATGTGGTTCTGTATAATGCCTTTCCGTTTAATCTGCTGAAGGGATTGGTTATCGGTGCTTTTACGATGCTGAATCCATCGATCAGGAGACTGGCCTTTGTCTCCTGATCGCCTGCGCGAGCTGCGTCCGGCAACAGCCGGAAAATTCCTTACGCAGCTCTGCGCATAAATAAGTGGCTGACCCCGGTTTTAAAAGGGGTTCGTTAAGGGAGGATACCATGTGCGAAAATAATTATTTGAAAATGCTTGTTGAAGAAATCCATTCTTCCACGGTGGCAACCATTGGAACGGACGGTCATCCTCAGACACGCACCATAGATATGATGCTTTGGGATGAAAACGGCGTATACTTTCTGACAGCGAAAGGAAAAG
This sequence comes from Lachnospiraceae bacterium, assembly GCA_021205225.1. Taxonomy (GTDB): domain Bacteria; phylum Bacillota; class Clostridia; order Lachnospirales; family Lachnospiraceae; genus Choladousia. The sequence continues at coordinate 1,934 of JAJPXX010000201.1, read as the reverse complement.
CTTTTTACACGCAGCTGATGGAGCAGAAATATATTGCCCTCTCTGCTACAAAGGATAAAAAATCCGTATCCCTCCGCGGCAGGATTCGGAACATTGGCAGTGAAAAGCTGGATGAGATTTTTGAAAAGAACACCTATATGCAGGCAATTTATCCGTCCGATACCCGAAGTGCTCTGGAGGTGTTCCAGCTTTATGAAGCAAGCGGGGAATACTTTGACATCAGCGATCCATCCCATGTGACGCGCGACAGCGTTGTAATCGGTCAGCCGCAGGCTGTGGAGAGCGGTTATTTTGTAGGAGAAAAATGCATCGGCTGCAAGCTGTGCTATTCTGTCTGTCCACAGAAATGCATTGACATTTCTGCCAAACCGGTCGTAATTGACCAGAGCCGCTGCCTGCACTGCGGCAGATGTGCGGAGATCTGCCCGAAGCAGACGATTGAAAAGAGAGGATAAGAGATCACAGGCGATCAACAAGAGATTACAGGAGATTATCAGGAATCACCAGGGATTGTAAGAGAGGGAAAGTGTGGAATCATGACACAGAACGAACGCAGGATTTATTTGATCAGGGAGCTTCTTTCTGAGGAAAAACAGTACCAGGATATGAAAATTCCAGCAGATGAACAGCAGCAGAAACGGCTTCTGCGGGCGCTGTTTAACATACGGATACCAAAATCGGTCAGTCTGGATTTTCTGGAAGTGCAGAATCAATATCTACAGGAGGAGCTTCGGCAAAAAGGCATTACAGATGTTGCTGATCTCACTCCTGTGCAGGACGGCATATATCTCTGGCAGGGAGATATTACCACGCTGCGCTGCGGAGCAATCGTGAATGCCGCCAACTCTCAGATGCTCGGCTGTTTCTGCCCGAATCATGGCTGTATTGATAATGCGATTCATACCTATGCGGGTGTCCAGCTTCGTGCGGCTTGTGCAGAATTGATGGCACAGCAGGGGCATGAGGAGAGAACCGGAGCAGCAAAAATTACGCCTGCGTTTAATCTGCCCTGCGAATATGTGATCCACACAGTCGGGCCGGTTGTCACCGGCAGGCTGACAGTAAGAGATAAAGAATTGCTCGCTTCCTGCTACCGCTCCTGCCTGGAGCTTGCGGATCAGAATGGAATCAGGAGCATTGCTTTCTGCTGCATCTCCACCGGAGAATTTCATTTTCCAAATGAAAGGGCGGCGCAGATCGCAGTCAATACAGTAAAGGAATATAAAGAACGAACTCATAGTGAAATCGAGGTGATCTTCAATGTCTTTAAGGACTACGACTTACAAATCTACCGGAACATCTTTCGGTGAAACATTCAGCAAGGCATTTTCCACGCAAGCAAAGACCTCGGATAAAATCGCGCAGCTGAAAAATGAAATCGAGACGGCGGATGCCATCGTGATCGGTGCGGGAGCCGGGCTGTCCGCATCAGCAGGCATGAGCTACAGCGGGGAACGGTTCGAAAAGACATTTGCGGATTTTCATCAGAAATATGGTATCACCGATATGTATTCTGGCGGGTTTTATCCATTTGATACGCTTGAGGAATACTGGGCGTGGTGGTCGCGGCACATTCTGGTCAACCGCTATGAGGCCGCTGTCGGAAAACCATACACAGACCTGCTGGAGCTGGTGAAGGACAAAGATTATTTTGTGCTGACCACCAACGTAGATCATCAATTCCAGCTGGCCGGATTTGATAAAAAACGCTTATTTTACACGCAAGGCGACTATGGCCTTTGGCAATGTTCGAAGCCCTGCCATCATAAAACGTATGATAATGAGGTAACCGTACGTCAGATGGTGGAATCACAGGGATATACAATAAAGGAAAACGGCGAGATGGAGCTGCCGGATAACGTGACTCTCAAAATGACAATTCCTTCAGAACTGGTTCCTCATTGCCCAATCTGCGGTAAGCCAATGACGATGAA
>JAJPXX010000119.1 GCA_021205225.1 Lachnospiraceae bacterium | reverse complement strand
TATGGAAGAACTCTGGATGAGTTATATCACATCGGTTACAGAAATCTGACCGGACTTGACTTTTCAAAAGGAATGATTGACCGGGGAAAGGAGCAATTTCCCTATCTGGATTTGCGGGTAAAGGATACGGATAAAATTGACATGCCTGATGGAAGTGCTGATGCTGTCATTCTCTTTGCAGTATTGACATGCATTCGGACAAACGAGGAACAGAGGAACCTGATACAGGAAATCCGTCGCGTTTTAAGGCCAAACGGAATTTTATATGTGAATGACTTCCTGTTAAATACCGATGAGCGGAACGTTTCGCGTTATAAAAAATACAAAGATACCTATGGCGTGTATGGTGTGTTTGAGTTGTCAGAGGGTGCGGTGTGTCGACACCACAGTGAAGAATGGGTAAGAGAGCTTCTTGGAGATTTCTCGGAACTGGAATACCAGAACTTGATTTTTACAACAATGAACGGGCATAAATCAAATGGGTTCTATTTTATCGGAGCCCGGGATGTCTGATGGGGAACGGTAGAGTGCCGCTTTCCTCATTTGAAATACGGGGCATTTTCGGAATTATCGGTATAATCTCAGGTTTTGGGCAAGCAATGCCTCGGTATATACCTCGGCTGCTTGTTGGTGGCTGACGGTCTCCGCTTCGCTCCGGTCCGCGCTAAGCGGACGTCCACCGGACGTCCAGCGCCCCCAAACCCCTGTGAACCCCGGCTCTGAGTAGCCGGGGTTTTAAGCCGCCTTCGGCGTCTGCTGCTGGAACCAGTGATGAAATTTTCATACATAGTCTCCAGTCTCTGTTTTGTTTTTTTGATAAGCTTTTCCATACAAGAAAAAAATCCGGGACTGCGACACTCGCCACAGTCCCGAAAAATTTGAAGCCGAAGTTCATCGGCTTTCTTCTCTCTTTTCTCCCCGATCAGGCTGTTCAATTTTAATTTCCAGAAAACGCTCCACATTATTTTTTGCTGTGAGCAAGTCGATCATTTCTTTCCGGGCCGATTTCTGTTCCGGATAAAGTTTCTTATTCTCCGCACTCAGGACTGCGTACTCCTGTTTCAGTTCTTTGATTGTTGGCAGCTTTTGTAGGTGAAGAGAATCAAAATATTTTTTTGCCGCTTCATGGATGGCGATGTCCGACCGATGCTCTTCATAAAATTCAGCCTGCTTATTCTTCGGCAGCTTTTTGTACTGAACATAAATATCTCTTGTCTTTCCGTAAGCGCCGATCTGTTTTTGCAACTCTGTGATCTCATCCATGCGAGATTGATTCGCTTTTGTTTTCTCTGAAAGATTGTTATATTTTTCAACTGCGGTGTCGCAGGTTTTCGCTAGTTTTTCTGTGTTGGCAAGCCCACGTTCCTGAAGCCATCATAATGCGGTTGCGAACCTGAACAGGGTAGCGGAGATACTTCGCGAGGCCGGCTTTGAGGTAGAGGTTTCGGAGGATATCCAGCGCATCCTCTGGAGCAAATTATTTGTGAATCTGTCTGTGAATACTTTTACGGCGATTACGCGTACAAGGATCGGGTTTATGGTGGAGGATAAGTATGCTTGGGATTTTGCAAAACGGCTGATTTATGAAGCAGTGGAAGTGGCGGAGGAACGTACTTTGACCGCCGTGAAGCACTTGAGAGTGTCCGTAAAGTATGTATTGATGCTAAGGACGGCTATTCTTCCATGTATCAGGATGTTATGCGTGGGAATAAGACAGAGATCGACGCAATCAATGGGGCGATTGTAGAGCAGGCGAAGCTCTATGGCGTGTCGGTTCCTTATAATTCCCTGATTGTGGATCTGATGCATGCCATTGAAGGTGCATATATATTCAACCAGCAGGAGAGGACGTGATGCTTAACCGGAATATCCGCAAGGACCTTGTGTTTGTATTTGATTAAAATAAAGACGCAGCGGCTAAGTATTTGTCGAAATAACAGCTAAAGATTTCCTTTTTAATAACTCAAACTTCCCACACCGTTTGGTGTGATGAACTCATATGTTCCTGATGGATTATGATGAGGAAAGTGGTCATCAGGAAACTTGTATGCTTATTATATGGGCGGCGCGACAAAATTGACGCTGCCCATTTTCCTGAATAGATGCCTTGTAGCTATGCTAAAAATTGCATAGATTATGCGGCACTGCTATTCGTTTCTGCGATTCTCATTTCCCCAATCGCACAATTTATCCAACACGCAGACCAGCGAATGCCCTCTTTCCGTGAGTGAATATTCTACTTTCGGGGGGATTTGCGGGTATTCATGGCGAATGATCAGACCATCTGCTTCCAGTTCCTTGAGATTTTGGCTCAGCGTTTTATCCGCCACGTTTTTCAGATATCTCCGCATCTGGTTAAAGCGCACAGGCTCGTATTCCATCAGGCAGTAAAGGATAATCGGCTTATATTTGCCGGAAATAAGGGACAGGGTATAGCAATATCCGGTGTCTTCAAAGTTTGCGGTTTCTATATTTTTCTTCACGCTTACCTCCAGGTAAGTACCTGACATAAAAGTTGGTACTTGTTTTATATCTGACGCTATGATAGCATAGGTGCAGCCAAAGGGCAATCAGAAAAAATCCAGGAGGTTTATCGAAATGAGAAAAGATATAAAGACTACGGAAGCGATCTTTCCGATGCCGGTGCTGATGATTGCAACCTACAACGAGGATGGAAGCGTTAATGTCATGAACGCCGCGTGGGGAACCATGCTCGAAAGAGATCAGGTGATTTTGAACCTGACGGAGTCACATAAGACGGTAAAGAATATCAAATCAAGAAAGGCTTTTACAGTAAGTATTGCAGATGCAGCGCACGTAGTGGAAGCGGATTATTTTGGTGTTGTATCCGGAAATAACACGGCGGATAAATTTGAAAAGAGTGGTTTGACCACGACAAAGTCGAAATATGTGGATGCCCCGATCATTAACGAATTTCCCCTGTGCATGGAGTGCGAATTTATCGAATATCAGGATGGAGAATACGGTTGCGGGGTGATAGGTAAAGTGGTCAATACGACCGCGGATGAATCGGTTATGGATGGCGACAAGGTGAATATTTCAAAAGTTTCCGCAATCGCCTTTGACCCATATACGCATGGATATTATAAGGTTACGGAGCGGGTAGGTGAAGCATTCAGAGATGGGCTGAAACTGAAATAACTGCGGAGGCGCTGTATGGAAATCACTGCGCTGCAGGTTATGATCATATGCCCGTTGGTATTTCTGGCAGGTTTTGTGGATGCTGTTGCAGGTGGGGGCGGGTTAATTTCCCTGCCTGCATATATGATTGCCGGGCTTCCTGTGCATATGGCGATTGGTACAAACAAACTCAGTTCAGGCATGGGAACCGCTCTGGCAACCTGGCGATTCGCCAGAAACGGATATATCATCTGGAAACAGGCAGCTTTGTGCGTCTTATGTGCTTTGCTTGGTTCCGGTGCCGGAGCAAATCTGGCATTGATGATCAGCGATGAATATTTCAAAATCATTATGCTGGTCATTTTGCCGGTTACTGCGTTTTATGTGATGCGCGGCCATTCGCTTGATATACAGAAGACTCCTTATAGTGGGAAGAAAACCACGATTTTAAGTATGGTCGTTGCAGCGGTGATTGGTGTTTACGATGGCTTTTATGGTCCGGGAACAGGTGCATTTCTGTTGCTGCTGCTGACTGCCGTTGCTCATATGCGGCTTACATCAGCAAACGGAGTGGCAAAGGTAATTAATCTGACAACGAATCTCACTGCGCTTGCTGTCTATCTTCTGAATGGAAAAGTGATTTTAATTCTGGGGCTGACAGCAGGGTGTTTCAGCATAGCAGGGAATTATGCAGGCACATGGTTCTTTGCGCGGTGGGGAGCAAAATCCGTAAAACCGCTGATGCTGGTTGTTCTGGTCATATTCTTCATAAAAATATGCTCGGATTTGATTGGCTGAATGGCTCAAAACTTTTCGGAAATATCCGATGGTCGCGGGCTTATTTTTTGTTGTTCTCAAAGCGTTCCGAAGGGTGCTGCGTGCCAGTGGCACACGTTTAGCACCGACCGGAGCGGCAGCGGAGATTTCCCCAACGAGCAAACCGCCTCGCGGAGTGACTTTGGAGCACGACGACATTGCGTTTATGCGTCCGCTTTGGAGAGAGGACAAGAACGCGCAGAACCGGGAACCGATGGAGTCTCTGGAGAAGATGGCGGCGGCTTATATCAATGGGTAACAGAGATATAAGGAAAGGGCACCTTAGGCGCGGAGGTGCTCCTTTTTTTAAATGCGCAGAAAAGAATAATGATAGGGTATTGACAAAAACCGATCACGGGAATATTCTAATGATAGAAAAAAACGAAAAATCAATCATTCCCTATGGAGGACAATATATTGTGTATTACGATCGAAGATATTGAAAAATACCTGTCAGAGGTAAAGGAAGCGGTTAGAAATAATCGCTACAGAATTGATAAAAATAAAAATCGACAGGCTAACATGGATTTGTTTCTGGATTATGTAATAGATGAGAACGGAGCAAAAGACATTCTGCTTAATCTGACGGCGATGGATTTTTCTGAAATA
>JAJPXX010000129.1 GCA_021205225.1 Lachnospiraceae bacterium | reverse complement strand
ATATCATAAAAAGTGGCTTTTGAACTAATATTATCATAATTTTTTGTATAAAAATTTTCGAAACCGTATTCCAGAATTTCTGTGGATTCTGCATAAGCCTTGCCTGCTCCATTCACTCTGAGAATCACAGATACCAGGTTCATTCCATCCTTACTTCCATATGTTACCAGCGTATTCAGACACTGGGATGTATACCCTGTTTTGCCGCCGGTACACCATGACTGATAATACTCAGAATCGGACTGCATCATTTTATGATGATTCAAAAAAGAACGCTCTTCTCCTGAAAGATTTGTTTCCGGAATGGTGTATTCCTTTGTGCCCACAATCTCGCGAAATGTCTCATTTTCATAAGCCGCCTTCGCGATCAATGCCATGTCGTACGCACAGGTATAATGGTCGTCACTGTATAATCCGTGCGGATTGGAAAAGTGAGTGTTGACGCATCCAAGCTCTTCTGCTTTTTCATTCATCATATCAGCAAAAGCGCTGACGCTTCCGGCAATATATTCCGCCACACCATTAGCAATGTCATTCGCAGAAGCAAGCATGATGCCGTACGCACAGTCGCGCAGCGTCATCTCTTCTCCAGGCTGAATGCCAAGATGTGTACTCCCGGATTCAATATCGTAAACGATTTCCGTAAATGTAATCGTCTCATCCAGATCACAGTTTTCAATCAGAAGAAGCGTCGTCATAATTTTCGTAATGCTGGCCGGATACTGCTTCTCTGTCGCCTGCTTGCTGTACAGGACAGTACCCGTATCTATATCCATGACAATCGCTGAAGCCGCCTCAATCTGCGGTCCTTCCGGCCAGCCCTCGATTTCATTTGATTCAATTGTATAATACCAGGATTCCGGTATTTCTTCCTCTGTCTCTTCCTCTTGTGACTCTTCCGCCAGAATATACACGGACGGTGCCAGGAATAACAGGCAAAGAGCCAGCAAGCCTGAAAGCACCGATTTCCATCTTTTCATCTTTCCTCCTTAATCCGTCCGTCATCCGCAGCCATTTCGAACGGATACACGGTTCATAGTGATTGCAAACTATCTTTTTTTGACAAACCGAGATAAAAAATGATGTTACTCAAAATTTCTGTTCTTAGTATATGAGAAAGTCAAAAAAAAAAGCAAGCCCCCACAGGAAAAAGATTTATATTTTCCCCTGCTTTCCATGAAATGGCTGCTTTTTTATAATGTCTTATTCTTCATGCAGTTCCCCGTCTACGATCCTGACAATCCGCTTCGCATTTTCCGCAACGCCGAGGTCATGTGTAATCATGACTATTGTGTTACCCATCTCGTTCAGACGGCGAAACAGCTTCAAAACCTCCCTGCCGCTGCCCTGATCGAGTGCGCCGGTCGGTTCATCAGCCAGAAGAATCGCCGGCTCCCCGACAAGCGCCCGCGCAATTGCGACACGTTGCTGCTGGCCGCCGGACAGTTCGCGCGGTTTATGGTGAACACGCTCAGTTAATCCGAGCATCTCAATAATCCCTTCGCTCTCCTCTTCTGCTTCGTCCAGCGTCATCCCCCGCATCAGAAGAGGCATAACAATATTCTGAACTACATTGTAAGTCGGAATCAGATGGTATTTCTGAAAAATGAAGCCAATTTTTTCATTCCGTATCTGCGTCAGCTGCTTCTCTCTCGCCTTATGCACTTCGATCCCATCCAGGACATAAGTGCCGCCATCCGCGCGGTCCATGCAGCCGATAATATTCATCAGCGTACTTTTTCCGGAGCCGGACGGGCCTAAAATCGCCAGAAACTCCCCTTCCTCTACATCCAGTGATACCGCCTTCAGCGCGTGGAGCTGTGAGTTCCCGACCTGGTAAAATTTATCGATGTCACGCATTTCAATGATATGACTCATATTTTGCCTCACAATTTTCTGTCTTTTCAAAAAATCTGTTCGAACACACCGCAATTTCCCCGATGCTATTTTACGCTAACAATAATTATAGTAAACGACGTAAGTCGTTTTACTTTGCGCCGGTACTCACAATCCACATCTTTGTGATAACCTCGTTTCCATCCGCATCCGTCTCAAACAAAACCTCCAGCTCGTCTCCTGCCTGCAAAATGGAAAATGTTTTTTCCTTACCCGTCGTCGTGTACACTACCACGCCAACCTGGAGATACACGGTCACTGAATTATCTTCCGTCTCGCCAGCCAGATCAGAAAAATCCATGTCGCCGCTCATGACATCCGCGATATCGCTCCTATCGATTTCGCCGCTTTCCATGGCGTCCGCGATGCTGCTCAGGTCAGCATCTCCCCCATTCATTGTATCTGCAATATCACTCATATCAACATTTCCACTGTCAAAAGCTTCCGCAAGACCGCTCAGATCCATACTGCCCATATCCGAATTGCCCGTACCAGAGCTGTCCATATTCATGCCGCCCCTCTGACCGCCCTGCATATTGCCGCCTCTGCCTGAACCACCATCTGTGGATGCAAACACCTCCGATTCCTGTTCTGTGTCAGCCTCCTTCTCAATCTCAGACTCTCCGTCCGCCTCTGAGATATCTTCTGTCTCACTCTCTTCATCTGAATCATCAGAAAACCCGTTTATACCAGTATCATTCGCATCCGGCATTTCTTCTGTCATAGATTGCCCGCCATTCTCAGCTTCCGCCCTGTCCATCTCGTCCTCGTCCGCAGTTGCCCTGGTTTCTTCTTCTGTACCTGTCTCCGCCTCTGTCCCGGTTTCGCTTTCTGTATCAGTTTCTTCCTCTGTCTCTTCAATATAAGTCAACTCATTGCCTGTGATCGAGACAACCTGGATCGTCGCTTTCCGCTGCCCTTCCGCCATTTCCGTCTCTGTCTCCGCAGATAAGCCAAGCTTCCCGCTTACGGTACTTGTCAGGCTCCCCGCAGCCTCGCTTACTGTACTTGTCACAGTATTTGCCACTTCATTCACACTTTCACAGCCTGTCAGTGAAACCGTCACCATCGCCGCAAGAAACAGCCCTGGATATCTTCTTTTCATAATTATTATCCCTCCTCCCAGGCCGACTATATTCCTTAATCCGAATTCAGCGCTTCAACCGGCACCAGCCTGGATGCTTTCCATGCCGGGTAAAAACCAAAAATCGTACCTGTCAGAACCGAAAAAGCCAGTGCCGCCGCCCAGGCGTTCATGTTTGCTTCTACGCGGATACCATTGTACTCTACCAGCGGCGTCACCAGAAAGCTTGCGCCAACGCCCAGTAGTCCGCCTATCATGCTGATCGCAGCTGACTCAAACAGAAATTCAAACAGAATATTACTCTGAGACGCGCCAAGCGATTTCAGAATACCGATTTCCTCTGTCCGCTCTTTGACCGAAACAAACAGGACATTCATGATTCCGATACCGCCGACGATGAAAACTATCACCGCCATTGCCGACAACAGCATTGTCAGAATTTCATTGGATGATTCGGCCGCCTCCAGCTTACTGCTTGCGTCGGAAAACGTAAATTCCGCCGTGCTGTAATTTTCCTCCAGCACTGTCTCTACTTTCTCTTTTACGGAGTCAACCAGGTCAACATCGTTACAGATCACCGTGATCACCGGACTGATATCCGTTCCCGTAATGTATTTAATCCCGGTCTCATATGGAATAAAAATCGACTCATCCGGCGTAATGTTTGCAGACACGGTTGACGAGGATGCAAGCACTCCAATCACTTCATACGCACGGTCATCCAGATAGAGTGTTTCACCATACGCTTCTTCGGCGCTGCCAAACAGCTCCTTTGCCACCGTGCTTCCGAGGACACAGACTCTCGCACTGCTTTCGCTCTCATCATCGGTGATAAATTCGCCCGCCGCCATGGAAAGATTGCTGACCGTATAATAGCTGTAATACACACCTGCTACTGTATAGGTTTCAGCGCTGGTCAGGTCGCCGCCCTCCACGGAAGTCCGCGAGGTATAAGAAATTGTCGCGCCATCCAGCTCGGTCACAAACATTTCTATATCCTCTACATCATCTATGGTAAGAATGATGTTTTCCTGATTCAGGCGGCTGTCCGTCAGATCCGTCTCTGGCTCTGTCTCTGCTTCTTCGTCCGCAGATACCACTGCTGCCTCAGCCCCGGTCTCTTCTTCGGAAGTGCCTTCTGTTTCGTCCGAACTCTCTTCGTTTCCACCATCGTCCGCTGCTGTACCCTCGCCGGAATCCGCTCCGCCTTCTTCATTATCCGCCATACCGACACCGCCTTCCCCGTCTGCGGAGGCTGCATCCCCGGAAAACATGGACGCAATGTCACTCATATCCATATCTCCATCCGAAAATGCTTCCGCCATATCGCTCAAATCACTGTCTGAAAAACCATTCATCCCGCTCATGTCCGACCTGCCGCCGGAAGCATCATCGGAAGAAATATTTTCGCCCATACCTCTTCCGCCTTCAGATCCGGACGAACTGTCACTATCTGAAGCAAAATCGCCTCCCATCGTCATCCCGCCAAAGCCAGACGCATCACTGCCGGAATCGGACGAATCCGAAGAGTTTCGGTCTCCCCTGGAGCCAGAGGAAGCTCCTCCGCCGCCCATATTGAAAAAACTGCTGACGTTGTTCATAAGAGAACTGCCCAGGTCACTGATGGAAAAACTTCCGCTGCCGCTGGTAGTCGTCTCTTCTCCCTCATAATCATAAGTAATGTCAATGGATCCGGCATTCAGGCTGGCAAACTGCTCGGCAACATCCATCTTCCCGCCGCGTCCGATCGCGATCACCATCACGATAGTCGCAGCACCGACAATAATTCCGATTGACGTCATGACAGTCTTAAACTTATTCTGGTTGATATTCAGCCAGACAAGTCTCAACAGCTCCGAAAGTCTCATTCTGTCACCTGGCTTTCTATCAGTACGATCTGTCCTTCCGTGAGACCGGATGTCACCGCCACTGTTGTGCCATTCGAATATCCGGTTGTGATCGTTACTTCCTCAATCGTACCGTCCTTCTGAAGGACTTTCACGTAAGAGGTCGCCCCATCTGTATGTACCGCACGGTTCGAAATGTAGAGCGTATCCGCTTCCTCTTTTGTAATAAAGGTTACTTCTCCGGTCATACCGGAATACACTTTCGTAATATCACCGGTAAAGTTCACCGTCACTTCGTAATTTACCGTAGAGGATCCCGTCGTCGCCGTCGTAGAAATCGAGGTCACTTCCCCTTCAAAGGTCTCATCCTCATAAGCATCCAGTTCAATCGAAACGGCATCTCCTGTCGAAATAGCCGAAATATCACTCTGAGAAACTGCCACTGTCATAGTCACATCATCTGAATCGGAAAATGTTACCACCGTAGAGTCACTTGTCAGCGTATCGCCTGCACTGTAGGAGATCGACATAACCGTCCCTGAATACTCCGAATAAATTACGCCGTCCCCGATCTGCTCTTCGAATTCCGCCAGAGCCTCTTCGGCTTCCTCCAGGGTTTCCTGCGCATCCTCCAGGTCGTCCGTAAGGCCGTCCGTATCTATTTCATAGAGCTGGTCCGCGTATTCATAATTTGTCATAGCATTTTCATAGGTCTGTTTTGCTTCAATCGACTGCGTCGTCAGGTTGTTTTTTGCGATCTCCAGGTTTGCCTCGATTGTCTCGTAATTCAGCTGCGCCTCCTCCAGATCATCCTCAACATCTTCTCCGTCATCGTATTCAGACTGCAGCTCTTCCACTTCCTCCGCAGCCTCCTCCAGCTCCTCCTCCAGCTCCGTTATGGCGTTCTCCAGACTCGTGATTGTCGCATTGTAGGTTGCCTCAGCAGTCTCACCCTCCGCGATATACATCGCGTATGTATAATCCGCTTCCGCCTGCTTCGTCTCTACGTTAATCTCTTCCTGCTTCACGGTCAGTTCAGCACTTGTAATCGCAGCCTCCAGTTCCTCACGGTAAGCCTCAATGCTTTCCTCTGTAATTTTCAAAAGTGCGTCGCCCTCTGAAACCACCTGGCCGACTGCCACATAAATCTCTTCGACCTCCAGAGAGGTTGAGCTGGAACTGGAAGAAGAACTGTCCGAGCTCATAGACATACCTGACATCCCGGAGGAGCTGCTCGAACTGCTTGAACCGGAAGAAGAAGTTACCTCCGCCACCTCAAAGGTCTGATCTGCCGTCCCATATGTCACCGTCCCGCTTTCCGTAACACCGGTGATAACCGAGCCATATTTTACCGTCTCCTGCCGATAAGTGGTCGTATCTTCTGTGTCCGTTTCCTGTTGATCCTGATAAAGCGTCCAGGCTCCCAGACCCGCAGCCACAACAATCACCAGGAAAAGAAAATTTCTGAGAAAATGATGTTTCTTCTTTTTCTTTTTAACACTGCTGCTCATAATATCCCCTCATCTCCTTACTCTGCCGTCTCATGATCTGTACTGTTATTGTCTGCCATCTCCGCAGCCGTAACGATAATCGTCGCCCCCGTTCCGGCACTCAGCCTTCCTCTGCTGTTATCAATAGAAACTACTACATCATAAATGACTGTCGTTCGTGATGTGCCGTCTACCGGCTCAGTATTTTTCTCGGAAATCGTTCCTTCCATGGTGCCGGAACCGGAAAGTGTGACGCTCACCGTGTCGCCCACAGCCATTTTTGCAATATCTTCCTGAGAAACCTCCATCGTAATCGTGACTACATCCGTATCATAAATACTGTAAATGGCAGTCGCAGAGCTTAAGGTATCGTCCGCTGAATAATTCACTGCTGAAAGCGTCCCGGCCGCCGAGGCTGTGACTGTACCATCCTCCAGATTTTCCAGCAGCTCCAGTGCTTCCTCCAGCTCGGCCAGCGCGTCTTCATAGGTCTGCAATTCTTCCTCCAGAGATTCCACCGTCTGCTGATAGGTAATCTCCGCCAGCTCCGCTTCAAGTATAGTCGTATCATATTCGTACTGAATATCCAGCTCCGTCGGCGTCTTGATCCGCATTAGCTCCTCATACTGAAGCTGCACATCTTCCAGAACCTCATAAAGCTGCTCCAGAACCTCCCCCGCCTCATCCGAATCCGTTGCCGTCAATTCCAGCGCGCTTTCTGCCTCTGAAAGATCATACGAATTTCCAAACAGACTGCTGCTTCCGCCTGATCCGCCAGAAGAATTCATCGAGCCTCCGGATGAAGAACCAGATGCCGCCGCATCAGATGAAACAGCCGACGCCGTATCGCTACTTCCCGATGAAGCAGACATACTTCCGGATGAGGATGCAGATCCAGATGAAGAACCTGACGAAGAAGATCGCCCGGACGAATCAGAGCCGCTCCCCGACAAAGCCGACGCCGCCGATGCCAGATCTGACATTGCTGACGAAAAATCCGAAGAATCCGAGTCTTCCGAGCCTGCCGTTCCGCCGGTATCTGCCAAATAATCACTGCCTGTTAAGGCTCCCGCATTTGCCGTGTCATCCGTACCTGTCACACCATCGGCGTCTGAAGTTCTGTCGCCGTCCGCAGTATCATCGTTTCCTGTCCTGTCGCCATCTATGCCGCTGGTACCTTCCGTGCCACTGCTATCTCCCATGTAGTCACTGACATCAGCACTGCCCACATCTGTTACCCCATCTACTCCGCCGGCTGACGCTGCTGTCAGTTGTTCCAACTGCTTTGTAAGCGTCTCAATCTGTGCCTCCAGCTTTTCTTCTGCGTGAATCGTCTCGTAATATTCATTATACAGATCCTGCCGCGTTTCCTCCAGCGCATACAAATCAGCGAGCAGCGTCTCCTCCTCGGTCTCGGATTCTGTCTCACTTTCCGTTTCTGTTTCAGATTCCGTCTCCTCCGCTGTGTCCGAAGAATCCGTCTCCTCTGCCGCGCTCGTCTCCGTTGTCGCCTGTTCTTCGCCTGCTTCTGCTTGCGTTTCCGTCATTTCCGTTGTATCTGCTTCTGTTTCTCCGTTATCCGCCGCCTGCGTCTCTGTGGTTTCTTCTGTTGTTTCCGTTTGCACACTCGTCTGCGTCTCTGTGGCACTCGTCTGCGCTTCCGTTGCTTCCTCTGTCGCACTCGTCTGTGCTTCTGTAACCGCCTCTTTCGCACTTGTCTGCGCCTCTGTTGCGCTTGTCTGCGCTTCTGTTGCCGCTGCTGCAGTTTCTGTTGTGCTTGTCTGCGTTTCTGTTGCTGCTGCGCTTGTCTGCGCTTCCGTTGCTTCCTCTGTCACAACTGCCGGCGCTTCCGTCGATGTCTCCGAATCTGCCACTGTCTCCTGCGGCAAGTCCTCATTCGAAGAATTCGTCATCTGGGAAACATTCTCTACCAGATTCGCACTGGTCTCTGTCTCAGTTTCGGATTCTGTCTCTTCCTCCGTATCCAGGACAAAATGCGCCGCCCCAGCCAGAACAGAAGTGTCATAACCGGCCAGTGTATACATCTTCTCCAGGATTTCATTATATTCTTCATTTTTTTCTTTTATTTTTGTTTCCAGTTCAGATTCTGTCTGGGAAAAAATCTCTGCTTCACTCTCTAACGCTGCAATCTCCGATTCCAGCGCCGCCGCCGGATCTTCTGTTTCGCTCTGCGTTTCTGTTTCTGTCTCGGTTTCTGTCTCAGTATCTGTTTCTGTCTCGGTTTCTATTTCCGTCTCCGACTCACTCTCCATTTCAGATTCATTCTCTGATGAAGAGGAAGAAGAACCACTCGACGAGCTGCCTGATGAGCTGCTTGATGAAGAAGAGTCATCGTCATCATATTCCCCATTTTCCAAAGCTTCGATTCGCTCCTCCAGCTCCGTCAGCATCTCCTCATGTTCCTCTATCGTGTCTTCCAGCTCGGCTTCTGATTGCGACCGGACGAATTCTGCCTGATCCGCCTCCGCCTGCGCCAGCTCCAGCGTATATTCCGCGGACTGCATTCCCTGCGTATAGGTCAGCATTTCATCTGTCAGATTATTTTCCGCACGAATAATCGCTGCATTATAATAAGAAATCGCGCTCTGATAGCTGTCATCTGTGATTTTTAATATGCTGGTACCTTCCTGCACATAGGAACCGGATGATACATAGACTTCCTCCACAACCAGTTCTACAGCAGTGGTATCAAATTCCGCGTAATAGTCCGTCGAGGAAATCTGCGTCGTCCCTTCATATTCCAACTCTTCTGTATCTGCCAGAACCATTACACAATCTGTCATCTGCCCACAAAAGACAGCCAACGACAAAAAGCAGCCTATCGCTGCCCCTTTTCCTGACTGCCTGATTCTCTGCCTGTTCTTTTTACCCCTTATCTGCTTACCTGCCATATCACTGCCTCCCACCTGAAACAAGTCTGCCAGAATCTTACTGTTTTTCCATCAGCATACCGACTTTGTGTGTTCATTTATGGGGGAAAGATTGAAAAATCTGTGAAATGACAGCCGTTCGGTTGATTTAAAATTGAGAAAACTTTCTTATCAGTCAAAAAACGGATAGGGAAATTTGCTTTCCACTACCCGTTTTTTCAAAATAAATATTCATTCTTTGTTTCAGACGGCTATTCCGTCGGCATCTGATTTTCAGACTGACTCGATACCGTTGTCTGCCCTTCCGTCCGCTGCTCTGCCGATGCCTGGTTCTGATCCGAAGACGGAGCATCAGACAAGATATTCGAGCCAGCGTCAGAGCCATCCGAACCGCTATCCGCATTCTTGGCCGCCTGGTCAGTCAATGCTTTTTCCATCGGCCGATCCGAAATGCGCGCTCCAAGCTTCTCGGCATTGTTTCCTTCGCCCTCACACTGATGGAAGATTTCCATAAATTCCTTGCCCGTGATAGTTTCTTTCTCGATCAGGAACTCTGCAATCTTATCCATCGTCCTGCGGTGCTCCGTAAGCAGGCGCTTTGCCTCATCATAAGAGTCTTTCAGGATCTGCATAACTTCCTTATCGACCTCTGCAGCGGTCACATCCGAGCAATTCATCACCGGACGGTTATCCAGATACTGGGAAGCCGTTACTTCGAGTCCCATCAGGCCAAACTTCTTCGACATACCGTACTGCGTCACCATCGCACGAGCCACGCGCGTCGCTTTCTCAATATCATTCGCCGCGCCGGTCGTTACTGTGTCAAACACAATCTCCTCTGCAGCACGCCCCGCCACGAACTCAACCAGCATCGCACGAATTTCTTTCTCCGTATTGAGATACTTTTCCTCCTCCGGCACATTCATGACATAGCCCAGCGCTCCCATCGTGCGCGGCACAATCGTAATCTTCTGCACCGGCTCCGAATCCTTCTGCAAAGCGCTTACCAGCGCGTGTCCAACCTCATGGTAAGAAACAATGCGCCGCTCTTCTTTGCTGAGTACGCGGTTCTTCTTTTCCTGGCCGACCAGAACAACCTCCACAGCCTCAAACAAATCCTGCTGAGATACCGCCTTGCGCCCCTTCTTGACCGCAAGAATCGCAGCTTCATTGATCATATTCGCAAGATCAGACCCCACAGCGCCGGAAGTCGCCAGCGCTATCGCATCCAGATCAACGGTCTCATCCATGCTGACATTCTTGGAATGAACCTTCAGTGTCTCGACACGGCCCTTCAGATCCGGCTTATCCACCACAACTCGGCGATCAAATCGGCCCGGCCGCAGCAGCGCCTGATCCAGCACCTCCGGGCGGTTCGTCGCCGCAAGTACAATCAGCCCCTTGGACGGCTCAAATCCGTCCATCTCCGCAAGCAGCTGGTTCAGCGTCTGCTCACGCTCGTCATTTCCGCCGCCGAAACGAGTGTCGCGGCTCTTTGCCACCGCATCAATTTCATCGATAAAAATAATACATGGCGCATTCTTCTTCGCCTCTTCAAACAGATCCCGAACACGGGACGCGCCCACGCCGACGAACATCTCTACAAAATCCGAACCTGACAGGGAGAAGAACGGACATTTCGCCTCACCGGCAATCGCCCTCGCCAGCAGCGTCTTACCAGTACCCGGAGGACCGACCAGCAAAGCACCCTTCGGCAGTTTGGCGCCGATCTCCGTGTACTTCTGCGGGTTCTCCAGAAAATCTACGACCTCCTGCAGCGATTCCTTCGCTTCATCCTGTCCGGCCACATCCTTAAACGTCACGCCTGTTTCTTTCTGAATATAGACCTTCGCCTTACTCTTGCCGACGCCCATGACGCCGCCGCTGCCATTGGTCATCCGCCGCATCGCAAATGCAAAAATCACCCAGATAATGATCAGCGGCGCAAAGCTGATGATCATGCTCCAGATCAGGCTTGATGTCGTATCCGGAATGTTCTGCGTAAAATCCACTCCCGCCTGATCAAGCCGCGCTACCAGATTCGGGTCGTCCGGGTTCCCTGTATAATAAGTCACACTACCTGAAGAAGTACCCAGATAGTCCGAAAGTGTATCGCTATTCAGCGTAATCTCCAGCTCGTCATCATAAATAGTGACGTAGCTCACCTTCCCCTCATCAAGCAGTTCGAGGAACTCATTATAAGTAATCTCCACGGAGGACGTACTGCTGCTCAGGCTATTGTTCAGCAAAGCCATGACCAGCAGGGTAACCAGAGTGACCGCCAGAAAAATCATAAAGGTATTACTGTTTCTGCCGGGTCGATTTGGTCCCTGGTCTCCGCCGTTGCGGCGGTTATCATTTTGATTGTTATCCATTCGTGTGCCTCCTGATTTTCCATATATAGTAAACAGCAAAAGTCTTTTACTTTGGAAACCGACCTGCGGCTACAGCCTGACGCAGGAAACAGCCAGTCTCTGCGAGGCGCTGTGCGCGCATATATTATATAGAAGAAATACGACACATTACATAATATCGCAATATATAAACGATTTCCGGTTCTCTACATTATAATTGGCTATCCATTATAAATCAATACCGCGATTCTAAACATTTTGTGAAAAAATTGTCTGAAATGACGAAATCTGCCTCGATAACACCTCAGAAAATCCACAGGCTCTCGAAACGAATTCTTTGAAAAAAGAATAGCTTTTCGAGATGGGAGGTTGTATAATAGGAACGGGTAAGCAAAGCCAGCAGGATTTTTTCGCCAGTAAAATGCAGCACAAACGTACATACAAACAGACAGACAGGAGAGATACTCTCCTGTCCAATTATTTATCAGGAGGACACCATGTCAGTAAAATACGTTTTCGTCACAGGCGGCGTCGTTTCCGGACTTGGAAAAGGCATTACCGCGGCGTCTCTCGGCCGGCTTTTAAAGGCCAGGGGCTACAAGGTCACCATGCAGAAGCTAGATCCCTATATTAATATCGACCCAGGCACGATGAACCCGATCCAGCACGGGGAAGTATTTGTCACCGACGATGGTGCGGAGACTGACCTCGACCTGGGACATTATGAACGCTTTATCGATGAGAGCCTGAATAAAAATTCCAATGTGACGACCGGAAAAATTTATTGGACCGTCCTTCAGAAGGAACGCCGCGGAGACTACGGCGGCGGCACCGTGCAGGTGATCCCGCATATCACAAATGAAATCAAAAGCCGCTTTTTCCGTGATTTTACTACCGACGAGACACAGATCGCAATCATCGAGGTCGGCGGCACAGTCGGCGATATCGAAAGCCAGCCATTTCTGGAGGCAATCCGCCAGTTCCAGCATGAAATTGGTCATGAGAACGCCATCCTGATCCATGTGACCCTGATCCCTTATCTGCGCGCTTCCGGGGAGATGAAAACCAAGCCGACCCAGGCCAGCGTCAAAGAGCTGCAGGGCATGGGTATCTGGCCGGATGTCATTGTCTGCCGTTCAGAGCACCCGCTGGACAAACAGATCAAAGACAAGATCGCACTGTTCTGCAATGTGCCCAGCTCTCATGTCCTTCAGAACCTGGACGTGGAATACCTCTATGAAGCACCGCTTGCGATGGAAGAAGAAAATCTGGCACAGGTGGCCTGTGAATGCCTGCACCTCGACTGTCCACAGCCGGATCTGACCGACTGGAAAGAGATGGTAAACGCACTGCGCACTCCTACGCACAAGGTAGAGATCGCACTGGTAGGCAAATACATTCAGCTGCACGATGCTTACATCAGCGTAGTAGAAGCGCTCAAACACGGCGGTATCGCAACCCGTGCAATCGTCAACATCCGCTGGATCAACTCGGAAGACGTTACACGGGATAATGCGGCTGAGCTGCTCGCCGATGTGGATGGCATTCTGGTACCCGGCGGCTTTGGCGACCGCGGCATTGAGGGAAAGATCGAAGCAATCCGCTATGCCCGTATGAACAACATCCCATACCTCGGCCTCTGTCTCGGTCTGCAGCTGGCGATTGTAGAGTACGCACGTAATGTCATCGGTCTGGAGGGCGCGCACAGCATCGAGCTGGATCCGCAGACGAAGTATCCGATTATCGCGCTGATGCCGGATCAGAACGGCGTCGAGGACATCGGCGGCACCCTGCGCCTTGGCTCCTATCCCTGTGTACTGGATAAAACAACGAAGGCCTATGAGCTCTACGGCGAAGCAGAAATCCATGAACGCCACCGTCACCGCTACGAGGTCAATAATGACTTCCGCCAGATCCTTGAGCAAAACGGCATGACCTTATCCGGACTCTCTCCTGACCGGCGCATCGTCGAGATGATCGAGCTGAAGAATCATCCGTTCTTCCTTGCGACCCAGGCGCATCCGGAGTTCAAATCCCGCCCGAACCGTCCGCATCCTCTGTTCCGCGGATTTGTGGAAGCGGCGAGCGAATACCACAGCAGAAAAGCAGAAAACTAAATGTGCTCTTGCATCGAAAAAGCAGCCCCTATGGCTGCTTTTTCTACATCATGCGCCCCTGCGCATCAAAAACTCCCGGATGACGCTGCGCACTTCCTCACTCCAGAAATTCCCCTCATGTACGCCGCCGTCGATCTGGTACGCTTCCGCCGAGACACCACAATCCAGCAGCTTATGGTACATACTCACCATCTCCGAAAAATTCACCACCGGATCCGCGTCCCCGTGAAGAAGCAGAAATGGCGGATACGTCGTATCCTTATGTACATGGCAGATGGGGCTCATCTCACAGATTCTCTCCTGCCATTTCTCCGGATCTGACCCATACAATCCGCCAAGCATAGCCGGCATAGTCGGATCTTCCCTGTACTGCTCCACGATATCCCGCATATCAGTCGGCCCAAAGCAGCTTACAACCGCACAGACTGCGTCAGAATACCCCGCATATTCAGCTGTCTCATAGCGCGGATCCCCTGCGGTAAGCCCCACCAGAAGCGCGGTATTTCCTCCCGAAGAAGTCCCCCAGATTGCAACACGCTCCGGATCAATGCAATACTGATCCGCATTTTTTCGCAGATAGCGAATCGCGCATTTGACGTCCTGCAGATAAGCCGGGAAAGGATGCCCTTTCTGATAATTGCGGTGCCCGACAGTGGCGACCGCAAAGCCTTCTCTTGCGTACACGGAAAGCTGCGGTATCTCATTTCCACGATCCGGCGTCGTCCAGGCGCTGCCCTGAACAAACACGATCAGCGGATACCGTATTGATGAAAGCTCAGGCTCCCTCGCACTCCACGGAAGCAGAATATCCAGTGTCAGCTCCTCGCCGGATTCCGTGGAATATACGATGCCGCTTTTCAAAAACGCCATCCCCTCTAAAGATGGATTGTTTTTCAAATGACGTATTTCAGGATAATTATTCATTTCGTTTTCTCCTTTTTTCTTTTGCTTCTTCACATTATATCATACAAAAGCCGTATCCGATCCTAAATCTGCGTACCCAATTGTAACAATTTCTTTCATATTTCTGCCGGCTGAAATAAAAAACAGTTGACGATTCCAACCTTTTCGTTGTATGATAAGTAAAGTTCAAACAAAGGCGTTTTGCATACTTGCATTGCGCCTTTTTTGCGCATTGCCGTATAAAGAAATTTTTCTACAAAGCATGCAACCCTTTCGAATGACCGGGCGGATTTCCCGCCTGATCGGATAGGCGAACGCTCTTTTCCTATCCGGTGCTGCGCAGGCGGGTGTGGTGTTTGTTCCGTCCGAAGGCCAAGGATGCCACACTGCGAATGCAAGCGAAAAATGCAACAAGTATTTCAGGAAAGAGAGGGGTTTTTATGCAGGAGATGGATCTCTACCGCCACACAGACACCGTCAATGAGCTGCTGGCGCGGTACGGCGTAAAATTCGGTATTTACAAAAACAACGTGTTTAAAGAACAGCTGTTTCCATTTGACGCGATCCCGCGCGTAATCGAAGCGGAGGAATTCGCGTATCTGGAAAAAGGGTTAAAGCAGCGAGTGATGGCGCTGAACCTGTTCATTAAAGACATTTACAGTGACAAAAAAATCATCCGCGACAAAATCGTGCCGGAGGAATTTATTTACGCATCAAGCGGATATCTGGCGCAGTGCGAGGGCGTCATGCCGCCGAAGGGTGTGTACGCGCACATTGCCGGAATTGACCTGGTACAGGGCAAGGATAAGGAATGGTACATACTGGAAGATAACCTGCGCGTGCCGTCAGGCGCTTCCTATCCGATGATCGCACGGGAGCTCTGCCGCAGGAGCAGCCCGCTGACTTTCCAACAGACGCACATCGCGGATAACCGCAATTACGCGGAGCTGCTGCGCCGGACGATGGATTATGTCAATACCGGCGGCCACACCGTCATTCTGACGCCGGGGCGCTACAATTCCGCATATTTTGAGCACTCCTATCTGGCAGAAAAAACAGGGGCGCACCTCGTCACCGGCAGTGAACTGCTTGTGGAAAACGACCATCTGTATTTCATTGATTACTCCGGCCGCAAGGAGCCGGTCGGCGCAGTATACCGCCGCATTTCGGACGAATATCTGGATCCGATGAATTTCTACGAGGGATCGCTGATCGGTATTCCGCACCTGTACGATATTTTCCGTAAGGGCAATGTCGCGCTGCTGAACGCGCCTGGCAACGGCGTAGCGGATGATAAGGGCATTTACTATTTCGTGCCAAAGATGATCAAATATTACCTCGGCGAAGAGCCGATCCTGCACAACGCGCCGACCTACCTGCCTTTATATAAGGAAGATATGGATTATGTGCTGGAGCACTTTGACGACCTGGTGCTCAAGGATGTTGCGGAAGCCGGCGGCTACGGCGTGCAGTTCGGCAGCAAGATGACAAAACAGGAAAAAGAAGACTTTATCGCGCTTCTAAAGCGGGAGCCGCGGCGCTTTATCGCACAGGAGGTCATTGATTTCCTTGATATTGATATTTTTGAAAACGGAGAATGCGTTCCGCGCAAAGCGGATCTGCGCGCATTTGTGCTGATGGCGGACGAACCGCTGGTATGGAAGAGCGGACTGACCCGCTTCTCCCGCAATCCGGATTCGTTCATCGTCAACTCATCTCAGGGAGGAGGATTTAAAGACACATGGGTATTATCTCAGTAGAAAACACAGACCGTCTGTTCTGGCTCGGGCGGTACAGCGAGCGCGTCTATACCACCATCAAGCTGTTCGCGGAAAGCTTCGACACCATGATCGATATTGATGAAATGGGCAGCCTGGATGGCTTTTGCAAAAAACTGGAAATTCCGAATATCTACACATCCGGAGAAGATTTTGTCGCCCGCTACTGCTTCGATCCGGAGGATCCGAACTCGATCTACTCCAACCTGACCCGCGCCTACGATAATTGTATCGTGCTGCGCGAGGAAATTGGCAGCGACACCATTTCGTACATCCAGCTTGCGATGTACGAAATGAACAAGGCGAGGCTTTCCCCATCGCCGCTGATTGAGCTGCAGCACGTACTCGACGACATTCTCGCATTCTGGGGGCATTGTAGACGACGAGATTGACAGTGAAAATGTCCGCAACATCATCAAGGTCGGCAAGCGCGTAGAACGTCTCGATCTGTATGCGCGCCTGCATATGTCCCGCGAAGAGCTCAAACGTGAGGTCGACAGGCTCTCCGGACGAATCTGGCGCACCTGCCTGAAGTATCGGCAGTCCTATCTCGATGAGCTGAGTCGGCTTGTCGACGCCCCACGGATCGATTACATCACGATCGTGCAGAAAACGGAAGCGCTGCTGGAGGATTCATGATTCCTTATGACTCCTGCTATTAGTACGCTGCTTCGCGGAAACAAAAACTGAAAAACTGACTCCGGAGGATTCACGCATGAAAGATCTGCTCTTTGAGTACGACATGCACCTGGATTTTGCACCGCCGGTCGAAGAACACCGCTTTACCCTGAAATGCATCCCTTTGACAGATGAACGACAATTGATCAATCGACTCGACGTGGAGGTATACCCGAAGGAGTTTTTGTCTACTGATAAAGACTCCTTTGGCAACTACAGCATTTACGGCTATACAAAGGGAAAACACGACCGGTTTTTCGCCCGCGTCCGCGGACAGGCACGCACCGGGCTCGCGCCATATCTGACTGCAAAAGAAGAGCATCAGGTCGGTCTGTTTAAATATCAGACCGATTATACCAGGCCTGGACCTGAAATTTTAAACTTTGCAAAACAATTTGAAAGCGCTGCGGAAAAATATCGGAAATCCTGTGAAGTATCGAAAGATCCGACTGCTCCTATTGCTAACACTATGGGGAATATCAAAGATCGAACCTGCTTCCATGAACAGGAAATAATTTCTACAAACGCCGCGACATCCGCATTAGACCTTGCTGTCACACTCATGCACGGCCTTTATAAGCATTTTACTTATGTACAGGGCGTTACGGACGTCCGCACCACCGCGGAGGAGGCAATGGCGCTCGGCAAGGGCGTCTGCCAAGATTATTCACACATCCTGCTTTCCCTGTGCCGGATCTGGAAAATTCCCTGCCGCTATGTGGTCGGCATGCTGATCGGTGAAGGCTTAAGCCACGCCTGGGTCGAAATCTACAGCAATGGCCGCTGGTATGCGCTTGACCCGACAAATAACCTGATTGTCGACGACCAGCACATCAAAATCTCCGCCGGCCGCGATTACCACGACTGCATCGTCAGCCAGGGCGTCTTTGTGGGACGCACAACACAGACACAGACGGTTGCAGTGCGGGTGAAGGAAATTAACCCGTAACTATATTTTCATCATATTCGAAATAGACAGTTACGTAAGCATAGTTTATAAAGAATATACCATTGACACAAGAGAGGGTATCCTATGATACAGACAATCGCAAAAACCAATATGCCGGTCGATGAGGTACTGCGTATCCGTAAAAACCACATCCAGCCGGAAAACATCTCTTCTTCAAAGCGCATCAGCATTGTCACCGGCATCCACGGCGACGAGTTAGAGGGACAGTATGTCTGCTATGAGATTGCGCGCAGGATTGAGGAGCATCCGGAATACCTCAAAGGAACGGTCGATATCTACCCCGCCCTGAACCCGTTCGGCATTGATTCCGTGACAAGAGGCATCCCGGCCTTCGACCTTGATATGAACCGCATTTTTCCGGGAAATACAGACGGAGACATGAACGAATACCTCGCCGCAGAGATCATCCGCGACCTTCAGGGTTCCGATCTCTGTCTCGATATTCATGCAAGCAATATTTATCTGACGGAAATCCCGCAGATTCGCATCAACGAACTGCACACCGAAACTCTGCTGCCCTGGGCAAAAATTGCCAATGTCGATTTTATCTGGGTACACGGCACAAGCACGGTACTTGAATCTACGCTCGCATTCAGTCTGAACAGCCGGAATGTCCCGACCCTGGTAGTTGAGATGGGCGTTGGCATGCGCATTACAAAAGAATACGGCGACCAGCTTACTGACGGCATTTTCCGCCTGATGAAAGAAATGGGCATCTGGACCGGGCCTGCGCCGGAGGTGCGCACACCTGTTGTCTCCGAAAATCCGAATGATGTCGCTTTTCTGAACGCGCCAGTCTCCGGTATTTTTATCAAGACACGTTCCCATGGAAGTATGCTGAAAACAGGCGACGAAATCGGCCGGATCGTAGACCCGCTGCGCGGTACCCTGCTTAGCACCATCACCGCCCCCGTCGACGGATGGCTTTTCACCGTGCGGGAATATCCGGTTGTAGACGAAGGATCTCTGCTCGCACGAATTCTACAAAATGTGTAAAGAGGAGAAGCGTTATGAAACAGTCCGTTTTATTTGAGATAAAAGCACTTTACCGCGACAACTTCCGCGTCACTGGCTTCACCTTTGGTGAGGGTGAGGAGTCCATCTGTATCGTCGGAAGTATGCGCGGCAACGAAAACCAGCAGCTCTACGCCTGCTCCCGCCTGATCCGCAAGCTGACCGAGTTAGAAGAGCGCGGGCGCATTCTGCCCGGAAAACAGATTCTTGTCATTCCCTGCGTAAACCCATACTCCATGAATATCAAAAAGCGCTTCTGGACGATTGACAACACGGACATCAACCGCATGTTCCCCGGCTACGACCAGGGCGAAACCACACAGCGTATCGCTGCCGGCGTTTTCAATGCCATCCAGGACTATAAATTCGGAGTACAGTTTGCTTCCTTTTACATGCCGGGCGCATTTGTGCCTCATGTCCGCATGATGAAAACCGGATTCGAAAGTGTCGATCTGGCGCAGCAGTTCGGGCTCCCCTACATCGTCCTGCACGACCCGCGCCCGTTCGACACCACGACACTGAACTACAACTGGCAGATCTGGGAGACACACGCATTTTCCATCTATACCACCAACACCCAGCGCATCGACCGGGAAAGCGCAAAACAGGCAGAAGAAGCAATCCTGAACTTTATGGAAAAACAGGGTATCATTCGCTACCGTGGTTACAGCGGTTATCATTCCCGCGTCATTGAGAGCCGCGACTTCATCCCCGTCCGTGCGGAGGATTCCGGTTTCTTTGAAGCTCTGGTTCATCCCGGCGAAGAAGTCGATGAGGGGCAGCTGCTCGCCCGGATCTACGACCCATACCTTGGCACCGTCCGCTGCACCCTGCACGCGCCCGCCCACAGCACCATCGCCTTCGTCCACGACGAAGCCATGACCTACCAGAGCACCGCAGTGCTCAAGCTCATTCGGGAAGAAGATTATTAAACAAAAATGAGAAAAATGCTCCGGCCATACACAAAGGCCGGAGCATTTCTATAACTCTTATACTACCACATACTGTTTTTCAGGAATTTCGCAAATGCCTGCAGTTTCCGCATCTTTTACCTAAGCATATCCGGCGAAAATGTTCTTATATAAGACTTAATGATAGAAACCGGCATAATAAAATACAGCAGCATCTTCCCGATATCAGCGCTTCCATTTACAGATAAAATCTTCTTTTTCAACATGACATAGCCAACTATCAGATAACACAACATAATTGCATTCTGCTGCAGCAACAAAAGTACAATGTCCATATCTCTCCCTTTCCTGTCCAGGCGGTCTGATTTTCATCCTGCCTCAATTAAACCTCCTTTAAGAGCCCATGGGACAAAACACCTCCGTCTCATATGGCGCAAGAATCACTTCCCCGGCCGCTTCACAATCCCCAAAAATTCGTTTCATCGGCTGTTTCAGGACAATCGTTTGCGGCATAGATTGAAAATTCAACACAAACATCCACATCTGACTGCCCTTCCGGCGCTGCACGAGTTCCACTCCTTCCGGCGCTTTGATCAGTTCATCAAAAGGCGACAGCACACCGGTGTATTCCAACAGGAGTTTTACATTCTCCCTTGAAAATGCACTTCCCAGATGAAGTGTACGCCCATTTCCGGTTTTCTTCTCGATCAATGCCGCTTTCCCGGCGTAGTAGCTGTTAGAATAAAGGGCAAGAATTCTTGCATTGTTGTCAGAATCATTTTGCAAATCATACTTTCCGGAATCACCCAGTGCAGAGTTCTCTGCCAATTCCATAATATCGTTGAATACTGGCATTTCCATCTTATGTCCATCCCAGTCAGCATAAACCGGTGGTTCCGCAGGGCTTGCAAAGGTAAAATCGCGCACATCCGATCCCGTCAACTCAACAAGCAGCCCTGGCTGAGGCAGCATTACACATTTTCCATTCTCCTGCTTGTATCCGCTTCGGCAGCCCAGAATCAATATCCCCCCATGCTCCACATACTGCTTCAGGATATGAAGCCGTCCCCTTGTCATAATGACCGGATGCGGATAAAACAGCACCGGATACCTTGACAGCTCATCCACAGTTGTCGTTTCCCGTATGTATACAGAATCATACGGCGTGTGGGTAAGCTCCGATACCTCAAAGATTGCCTCTTCGCTTACATCTGCCACACGTCGGTGCCAGGCATCCACATTTGTGTCCCATTCATTATCATAATCCTTCAGAAGCCCGAAAGCAGCAGTAAAGTCCGCGCCGCAGAGATCATCAAGCTTTCTGAATTTCCGATAAAAGTCCTTCACCTCCCCCAGCTTTCGATTATCACGATTGTCATAGTCCAGTATCCCATGCCAGTAAATTTCAGTTCCAAACGTACAGGTACGCCAGCGGAAAAAAGAAATATAATCTGCACCCTGCGCGACACTCTGCATTGCCCAAAGGGTAAGCTGCCCCGGTCTGGGAGCCGGTCCCTCCATCCGTGTCGTCCAGCCATTCGCGCCAGACTGCTGCTCCATAATCCCAAAATGCGGACAGACGGAACGTACCTCTGTCAGATTCTTTGTCCAGTGACGATCATTCAAATCCGTTGCATGCAAGGGATCACGGTCTAGCCCAAATGCAAAGCTTGGATAGGAATCATAGGTATAGACATCCAGGCACTCATCCTCCATACGGTGATTGTCCATATTCCAAAACAGACCATTTGTCGTGATAAAATCGCCGTCCTTTTTATATTTGCGGAGAATCTCCGCCTGCATCCGGCAAAAAGATACAGCGCTCTCGGAAATAAACCGATAATAATCCAGATGCAGGTGCGGATTATACCCATGATTCAACAACGGACGCGGCACATACACCTGACTCCAGTCTGTATACGTCTGGTTCCAGAATACCGTCCCCCATGCTTCATTCAGCGCTTCCAACGTACCATAACGGTTTATCAGAAACTTGCGGAAAGCATCCGAATCTGCTTCTGAATGAAATTCGTTGGTTTCACAGTTAATCTCATTGTCAATCTGCCAGCCCACAACCGCCGGATGCTTCCCATAATGTTCGCCAATTCGCTCCACAATCCGGGATACCAGCTCGCGGTACTTTAAAGAATTGTAATTGTAATGCCGTCTTCCTCCATGGCGGTATGGCACGCCTGCTTCATTGCAGTTAAGCGTCTCCGGATATTTTTCCGTCAGCCATGCAGGAGGCGTTGCCGATGGTGTGCCAAGGATGACTCCCATCCCTTTTTTCTGGCACAAATCGAGGAAGGTGTCAAAAAAATCATATGTAAAAACGCCTTCCTCCGGTTCCACCTTATTCCAGGCAAATTCAGCGATACGCACAGTCGAAATGCCCGTCTCCAGCATACGGTCCAGATCCTGCGGCCAAAGCTTCTGCGGCCAGTGCTCCGGGTAATAGCAAACGCCCATTGTCATTTTTTTCCACTGGAAATTTTGATTTTTTCTCATACTTTTCTCCAACCCATCTTATAATCTACGTGATAATAAATCCGGCAATTCTTTTATGACAAAATTATACACCGCAAGAGTGATTACTCAAAGTGTAAAATCATTTGTTTTCAGGTAATTTTATGTATACCCTGGTTCCACAATCTTTCCGACTTTCGTAAAACAAACCACAGCTGTCGTCAAAAAACAGTTTCAGCCGTTCTTCTATATTTTGGACTCCGAATCCACCCTCTCCTCCATGTATTTCCCGCTTTAGGCGTTTGCGAAACGCCAGAACCCGCATAAATCCGGGATTCTTTTTGCCACAA
>JAJPXX010000240.1 GCA_021205225.1 Lachnospiraceae bacterium | reverse complement strand
TCATACTGCTGCAGTGTTCGTAAATTTACATTTGCTTTCCCGGCAAGCTGTGTTTGCGTGAAACCTGTTCTTTTTTGTTGTGCCTGAAGTGCTGTTGTCCCGGTTTTGCCTGAAATAATAGCATTTACTGTGTCTATAAACTTATCTTCGGGTGCCTCGTGCAGGGTTGGATAGAGTTTATATACTTCTGTCATAGATATATAATCATTGGTGAGTTTTTTGTTCTGCCCAAATTGGATGATTCAAAATAAGATGGATCTGCTATCATATGTTCAGCTTGATTAATTGTAATTGAGTGCAACCATTATATCGAAGGGGGAAAGAACAATGAGCGAAGTTACCAGAAGAGATTTCCTGCGCGGTATTGCAGCAGGAACATTGAGCATCGCATTGGCGGGAACGTTTACAGACACGTCATATGCAGAAGAAGCAGAAGAAATTGATTATGAAAACAAAGAATTATAGTATCTGGAAACGGATAATATTTCATGGTGTAATTACTCTACTATGTATGACCATATGGCAGCAATGGCATTAGAAGACTGTGATTTTGATATTGACGCTTATGTTAATAGTGAAATGGGCGAAGGCGTCATGGAGCTCCTTGCAAATGTTATTCTGTATCAGGAAATGGATGACGAAGTCATAGAATACTGGACAAATCTCGGAATACAGAAAGATCTGTATAATGAAGAAGATGATGAAAGTAAATTTGCGGTTTACACCCCGGTAGAAATCCTTAATGATGATTCGGGCAGTAAGTGGCCTGTAGTATTCTGCCTGCATGGTGGTGGGAATCCGATATATGCCGCCGAAGCATATAGATTTGCTCAGCTGGGCGCAACAGAAAATTATATTACAGTAATGCCGGAAGATTGTTCAATTGAGGGGATTGAGGAAGTGCTGGATTTCCTGAAAGAAAACTATCCCGTTGATGAAACAAGGGTTTATTCTACAGGGCTTTCAGCTGGTGGAAATAAATCGTATGAACTGGCCTCCTCTGTACCGGAGCTTTTTGCGGCAGTTACACCGTGTGGGCAGCCGGTTTTGTTCAATGGTTCCGCGTCTGTAGAGGATGTAAGCGCAATAGGGGGCGTCGCAATTTACAATCTGGTTGGCCAGTATGATGCCTTTAGCCATTATCCGTTTACTGTTTCCGGGTGGCTCACTAGCGAAGAAAAAATAGAAGGATTTAACAAGTGGCTTGAAGCGAACAATCTGGTATATGAGGAAGAATTGACTGCTGAAAAGATAGAATCTCTGTACGGGAACTCCGATGATGTTGTTATCAGCAATACTGGAGTGGATTTTCCGACTACGTATACGATTGAAGCGGATGGAACAGAGTTCTGGACAGGTGAATATGAGAATCAGGATGGCGTAAACACGCTTCGGGTTTCTCTGGTTAAGGGCGGTATACACTGGGTAACTGCTTCTTACGCAGAACTTTCCTGGAATTATATGAAGAATTTTTCAAGGGATCCTGAAACAAAGCAGCTTGTTTATAGCGGGGAATGAGGTACATCGGAAAGCAAAGGAGCGATCACAGCGCTCCTTTGCTCATAGAGCATTTTTCTGTTCCAGTCCGGTAAGAACCTGATTGAGATAATAAAGCTTTTGCGCGTCTTTTCCGCTATAGGAGTAGCATACGATTGTCCGGACAGAGAAGTTTCCCCATTTCACTTTTTCACTGCAATGGTATATTTTTACGTAATCTTCATTTCTCTCCGACTCACAGCGCAGAAAGAGCATTTCTTTTTCCAGCCTTTCGGCAATTACACATGGCTGTTCCGGTGCTTTTTCGGAGAGGAGGGGATCGCCTGAATCTGAGGGTAGTCTTTCGGCACTTTTTCCGGCAAGGAGCAGAAGCAGCTTTTCAGATGTTACCTTGTGGGTCTCCAGGACTTCGCTGGAAACGAGAGCCGACCTGGCGTCTGCCATCTTCTTCTGGAAAAAGCGGTCCAATTCCGGGAGCAGGTTTTTGCTGTGCTCGGAAGTGTTGATTTCCAGCACCCGGCATTTCTGAAAAGCCGGACGCATATGTACGCGCAGGTCCGTAGCCAGGAAATCAAAGCATTCGTCGACGCTGTCGTTCAACTGCGTATATTCCATCACTACGGTCTCTTTGATGTAAAATCCATATTCTTTTTTGATTCTGTCCGCAAGAAAGCTGGCATAGGGGCTTCCGTATACGGAAACAATTGCCATCCGGCAGGAAAAGGCAGTTGCTATTTTTTGCTCCACGAATTCCTGAAGAGAATAAAACAGTGGCTGAATCTGCGACATTCGCAGGTGTTTCCCATATTTTTGTCCAATGTAGCTGTTTAATTCCGCAGCCAGATCCAGAGCCAGAAAATTTGGGGTGATCCTGTTCTGGGGACGGCTGTATTCTTCATCGACAGGAATGTCAAATAGAACTTTATTTTTCACATAGTACCATTGCCATGAAAAACGTTCCAGGAAATTCTTATCTGCAAAGGCGGAAAAGAAAAGCTTATCCTGGAGGAGTGCTATAATTTCCGCAGTTTCTTTCTGTAATCGCAGCTGTTCCGCTTCTGTCAGCTGGCTGCCATCTGTGATGGAACGCAGCGCGAGAATGACCATGGCAAAGGCCGCATATTTGGTTAGGTGGCCCCGGATGTTGTGCGGAACAATACCTGGAGCAGGGGTTTGTATATGTAACATGCGGAAGCCGCGGACTTGATTCGGAAGATGAGAAAGGTATGTCCTGCGGGAAATCACCGGCAACCCTTGTGGATCTGAAAATGGCGATTCGTTTTTTGCGTCACAACAGACATTGCCTTCCCGGTAATTTTGAAAGGATTATTTCAATCGGATGGAGTGCAGGGGGAGCAATGTCGTCTCTTTTGGGCGTAACAGGCAATAACCACAATTATGACGCCTGTCTGGAAGAAGCCGGGGCGTTTATGGATGAAAAGGATGATGTCTTTGCGGTTCAGGTGTATTGTCCGATTATTGATCTTGAACACGCGGATCTTGCTTATGAGTGGGTGTTTGAGGCAGATAAGGAGAATGAGCCCGGTCCGACTGCTGCTGCAGGCAGTATGTCAGATTTTGAAGAAACAGTTTCCAAAAAACTGAGAGTGGGCTATATAAATTACTCAAACTTCCCACACCATTTGGTGTGATGAACCTTGAAAACTCAATACTTTAGCGCATAAAAATGGCACAAACCCGGCCTTACATGGTATAATTGAATTGCCCAAAACAATCACACAGCAAGGAGATTCATGCCATGTCAAGTATACCACAGAATAAGAATAATAGTAACGAAATTTCTGATTTTTCTGCAAGATTTTTCAAACAGTTCCGAATCGGGAAACTCCTTTTCAAGTGTAATGCTGGAAAAGCGAAAGGAGTTCCTGTCATGGAAATATTCCGATATCTGCTTTGCCTGATATTTTCAGATCGGAGCGATTATATGCAGAGAAAAACAGGAGTTTCCGAATGCTCTTTTTCCAAGAATACAATGTACCGTTTCCTGAACAATGCCAGAATTAACTGGCAGCGGTTCGTTACACTGTTGTCTGCGAAGATCATTGTGGACTTCATGAAGCCTCTTACAGATGAAGAACGGAAAGATGTCTTCATTGTGGACGATAGCCTGTTTGACCGTTCCCGTTCAAAGAAGACGGAGCTTCTGGCAAAGGTTTTCGATCACTGCTCCATGAAATACAAACGCGGATATCGTATGCTTACCCTTGGCTGGTCAGACGGAAATTCCTTTGTTCCGATCAATTACAGCCTTCTTTCTGCCGCTGATGATAAAAACCTGCTTTGTGCTGAAAAAAACTATGATGGGCGTTCCCTTGCAGGAAGACGCCGCAGGCAGGCACGGCGGAAAGCTACAGATGTTATGGTTGAACTGATCGCATCCGCACAGGCAGCAGGGATTTCGGCAAAATATATTCTGTTCGACAGCTGGTTTTCGTCTCCAAAGACGGTCATCACATTAAAGAAAGAACGCCATCTGGATACGATTGCTATGGTTAAAAAAAGCAAAACCAGGTATCTTTACAAGGATGAGTTTCTTAATATCAAGCAAATCTACAGCAAAAACCGGAAACGTCGTGGGCGTTCGAAATACCTTTTATCTGTAGATGTAACGATCCAAAAGGACGGAGAAACTCTCCCGGCAAAAATTGTCTGCGTGCGTAACAAGAGTAACCGCAAAGACTGGCTTGCCATTATCAGTACGGACACAGATATGGCGGAGGAAGAAATCATCCGCATTTACGGAAAACGCTGGGATATAGAAGTCTTCTTCAAATCCTGTAAATCTTATCTGCGCCTTGTAAAGGAAAGCCGGAGCCTTTCTTATGATGCCCTGACCGCACATACGGCAATCGTATTTACACGATATATGATGCTTTCCGTTGCCAAACGGAATGATGAGGATGAACGCACGATCTGTGAACTGTTCTATGTGATGCTGGATGAGCTGGAAGATATCACGTTTTCTCAGTCAATGCAGATTATTTTGGATGCATTGGTGGAAGCGGTGATGGAGTATTTCCATATCACCGAGACACAGCTTGATGAATTCACAGCCTGCTTTATCGACCACCTTCCAAAGTATATGCAGGACGCC
>JAJPXX010000067.1 GCA_021205225.1 Lachnospiraceae bacterium | reverse complement strand
TTTTAGAATCTTTTCAAGGTTGTCTCACTGTTCAGTTATCAAGGTTCCTTTTGTTGCTTTGTTGTTGGCTCATTTCTCAGGAGCAACTCTGATAGGATATCATATGTTTTCCTGTTTGTCAACAACTTTTTTCAACTTTTTCATTTTTTTCTCATGATCAAGTTGAAACGGAGAAGGAGGGATTTGAACCCTCGCGCCGCGTTAACGACCTACACCCTTAGCAGGGGCGCCTCTTCAGCCTCTTGAGTACTTCTCCAAACACTGAATCTATCACGTAATTTAATTATCTGCTCAACAGCGCCTAATCATTATATCCGCGTGTTGCCTCTTTGTCAACAATTATTTTTGATTTTTTTCATTTTTTCACGCACTTTCCGCACTTGCCTCACCCGTGTGTACAAAAACGGGGGAACCGCACGCGATTCCCCCGTATTATCAGACAGTCAGGCAACGAATTAGTTCGTGATTGTAATCTCTGTATCCTTATCAAATACATGAATCTTTGATACGTCGATGGCAAATTTTGCCGTATCACCCTGTCTAACGGTAGTACGCGGATTTACTCTCGCGGTAAAGTTGCTGCCGTTCAGTGTAAAGTACAGATAAACTTCTGCACCAAGCAGCTCATATACTTCGATCTTCGCTTCCAGGACAGCTGTACCAGCCTTTGCGATCGCTTCCTCTTCATCAGACAGATGCTCCGGACGGATACCCATGATAACAGTCTTTCCATTATAACCGGTCAGCTTTGCAGCCTTCTCAGCCGGAAGCTTGATCTTTGTACCAGCCACAACGAGTGAAACGTCCTTGCCGTTTACTTCTACTGTAGCTTCTGTCATGTTCATCTGCGGAGATCCGATGAATCCTGCAACAAACAGGTTACCCGGCTTATTGTAAAGGTTCTGCGGGCTGTCTACCTGCTGCATAACGCCATCTTTCATAACAACGATTCTGGTACCAAGCGTCATAGCCTCAGTCTGGTCATGTGTTACGTAGATAATCGTAGCGCCCAGTCTCTGATGCAGCTTAGAAATCTCAGTTCTCATCTGTACACGCAGCTTCGCATCCAGGTTGGACAGCGGCTCATCCATCAGGAACACCTTCGGATTACGAACGATAGCACGTCCCATAGCAACACGCTGTCTCTGACCACCGGAAAGAGCCTTCGGCTTACGGTCAAGGAGCTTTTCAAGGTCAAGGATCTTAGCAGCTTCTGTTACCATCTTCTTGATTTCATCCTTCGGTACTTTTCTCAGCTTAAGGCTGAATGCCATAT
Organism: Lachnospiraceae bacterium; assembly: GCA_021205225.1. Lineage (GTDB taxonomy): Bacteria > Bacillota > Clostridia > Lachnospirales > Lachnospiraceae > Choladousia. The sequence goes on along the minus strand of JAJPXX010000067.1, from coordinate 3,337 downwards.
TATCATATACGGTCATATGCGGATACAGAGCGTAGCTCTGGAATACCATTGCGATATCTCTGTCCTTCGGCTCTACGTCATTTACCACTCTGTCGCCAATCTTCAGTTCGCCGGCAGTGATTTCTTCCAGACCTGCGATCATACGAAGCGTCGTTGACTTTCCGCATCCAGACGGTCCTACGAAGATGATAAATTCCTTATCCTCGATCTCCAGATTGAAGTCTTTTACTGCCTCAAATCCGTTCGGATAGGTTTTATTAATGTGAGATAAGCTTAAACTTGCCATGTTTGAATCCTCCCTGATTCGTTTTCTACTGCTGAATGATCAGCGATTAATAGTGAATTTAGTATACTAAATCTCATCTTTTTTTGCCATACCACAACTACACAAACTTTCTTTCTTCTTGTTGGCTGGTAGGGATCCGAGATTTTCGATTATTTATCAAAAAAGGCAATTTGACGAATTTTTCAGATTTTAGTGTACAGATTGACGAACCCTTGCAATATCCGCTTTTTTTGTGTATACTTAGCCGGTGAGTCTCTGCATTGACTTTGCTGCGGACTGCAAGGCCGCCATGCCTGAGCCAGAGCAGAGTCGCTAAATTATGTAATATACTCTGCCTGGGTCTGGTTGGGAGAATTGGATATGAATTATATTGTATTAGATCTGGAGTGGAATCAGTGTCCATCCGGAAAAGCACATGAAGAAAAAACGCTTCCTTTTGAAATCATAGAAATAGGCGCTGTTCGGTTAAACAAAGCACACCAGATCACCGGACGTTTTCGTGAGATTATTAAGCCACAGGTCTACACCTCCCTGCATTTCCGAACACGCGAAATCGTAACACTGCGTGCCATTGACTTTGCCAATGCCCGCTCTTTTCCGGAAGTGGCAGCAGATTTTTTCAGCTGGTGCCGCAGTTCTGACACAACTGATTCTGAATCTGATGAACCCGAATTCTGTACATGGGGACCGGCGGATCTGATGGAATTGCAGCGAAATCTTTCTTATTATAATATGAAATCACCTTTTTCGTTCCCATTGCTTTATTATGATATTCAGAAAATTTTCAGTATCGTGTATGAAGACCGCAAATCACGAAGATCGCTGGAATATGCCATTGACTTTCTTGAAATTCCAAAAACGGTCGCTTTTCACAGTGCGCTGAGTGATGCAATCTACACTTCTCTTATCATGCAGAAGCTGGAAGATTCGCAAATCCGTGAAAATTCATCCGTTGACTATTTTCGCACACCGCTTACCCGAAAAGAGGAAATTTATCTGCATTATGAAACCTATGATAAATTTATTTCGAAGCTGTTTGCTTCAAGAAATCAGGCGATGAAGGATCCTGTGGTCACTTCCACACGATGCCCGCTCTGCAAACAGGCTGCGCAGAAGAAAATCCGCTGGTTCTCCGCCGGCGGGCATAATCAGTTCTGCCTGGCGTGGTGCCCCAGACATGGCTATATAAAAGGAAAAATCCGTCTTCGGCTCAATGCAAATCATATGACCTATGCTGTAAAAACGTTAAAACCTGTTACAGAAGAAGAAGCCCGTCTGATCAGCGAAAAAAAGGCCGCAGTAAAGGTAAAAAGACAAAACCGCTAAACTCCTCTCGCAGCCCTGCGCGAAGCGAAGCGTAGACCCAGGTGCGGCTTTAGCCGCAAAATTCCTTACCCGGCTCTGTGCATAAAAGACCCGTACAAAAGGGGTTCTCACTCCTGTACGGGTCTTTCTATCAGTATGAAACCACCAAAAGCAAAAGCCCGGATGATTTCTATATTTCATCTTTATTTCGTCTGCTTGAAATTCGCCACCAGATCTTCCATTTCTTTTAGAAGGCAATCCACCTTCCCATAATAAGCATCATTATTCAAAGGATTATCCATTTCTTCTCCAATCTCAGAGAGAAGTGCCTGCAAAGCTTCAATCCTTTTCTTACCATTATTATCCTTATAAAGAAGATAACGGCTGCGCTCATTCTCTTCCGGAGTCATTTTGCGCAGATAAACCTCTACATTTGGCTTTTCACCAATATAACGGTAAGTGATAGACGGTGATGCATGATTCAGGAGATTCTGCAGGTAGTAGATATCTCCCGTTGACTTATAATAACGCCACGCAAATGTTTTACGCATCGTCTGTGCCCCGATTGAAGACAGTCCCATGCTCTTGCCGGCGCTTTTGAGCGCACGATATGCCTGCTCCCTTGAAAGAGGCTGCGGAGAACTGGCATGTCCCAGAATCAGATAAGCATCCGGATCCTTGCCCTCTGTATATTTCATAATCGTCTCCTGCAAATCCTTCGGTATCTGGAATGTACGCTTAATATTCTTTGTCCCTATACTGGCCTCAATGCTCTCCTTCCCACGGAGATCTTTATTCTTAAACTTCAGAATCTCCTGCAGCTGAAGCCCTGTACCTACGCCAATTTCAAACATAATATAGTATTTGTCATCCATCTCGCGCAGTTTTTCTTTAAACTTTTCGAGAGTTTCTTCGTCTTTGATTGGTGCAACCCAGTTCATCCTGTATCCATCCCTTCTTATTCATTAAATTATTTATACCCTTATGTGTTTTTCGCAGAAATACGCGCCTGACGCTGCTGCTCGAGTTCCTCAAGCAATTGCTCTGTCTCATGCGCTTTCCTCTCCATTTCCTCAGCTTCCCTGGCGGCCCTTTCCGCCTCAGCTGCGGCAAACTCCTCCTGCTCTTTCCGAAGACGCTCCTGTTCCATGGCTTTCCGTAGCTCTGCTTCAATCTCAGCAGTCGTCATTTTTTCAATCTCTTCTTCTCTTCTTCTCCGTTCCTCATCCTCCAATCTTCTGCGACGCCTGATTCGCGCATCGGCTGTAGCCCGGAAAATCAATACAATTATCAAAACAGCAAGAACGATCAACAGTACCGCTCCACCGGCCAGTACGATCATCAAATGATTCTCTGCATAGTCTGTAATTATCTGGTAACCCTCATCTAAGAAGCCGGCAGCCTGATCCAGTACCTCATCCAGTCCTTCAAACTGAATGCTTTCCTCTGAAGATACCTCTTCTGTCGAAGAAACGTCCGTGCCCAGACTGTATTTCGTCTGAACAGGGACAAATAATGTATTTAATTTACCTGTCGCCGTCCCAACCGGCTGTCCATTGTACTCATATGAAAAAGTTTTCGTGCTGCCCTGCGCTTCCGTAAGCGTATAAGTAAGATCCTCTGCCGACGCGGTATTGGGAAGCGTTATTTTCACACTGCAATTTTCAAGCGGAACCCTCTGCCAGACGGAAGAGAGGAGCTTCGAAGCAGTGCCGACATACGTCAAATTCATTATATAATAAAATG
>JAJPXX010000138.1 GCA_021205225.1 Lachnospiraceae bacterium | reverse complement strand
CTTTACATCCGGCTTTAAATGCGTATAATACAATATCAATAACAGATCCTCTGACGATAGATGTAAAGGATGTGATTGCATGAGAATTGAAAAGATTAACGACCGGCAGATTCGCTGTACACTGACGAGCGAGGATCTGGCCAGCCGAAATATTAACGTAAAAGAGCTCGCTTACGGATCGGATAAGGCGAAGCAGCTTTTTATGGATATGATGCAGGTTGCCGCGCAGGATTTTGGGTTCGAAGCGGACAATATGCCTCTGGTGATCGAAGCGATCCCGGTGTCAATGGACACGATTATTCTGATTATTACAAAAGTCGAGGATCCGGAAGAGCTGGATACGCGGTTTGCGCGGTTTGCTCCGGAGAGTGCAAACGCAGACGCCGGTCTTACCTTTGCCGAATTAAAGGAGCACATCGAAGGCGCAGACGACATTCTGGATCTGATCCGACGGATTTCCGAAGGGCGAAAACGGACATCGGATAAAGGGGCGCTTGTAGAAGGTGTCGAGCCGATCGATGAGCCGGAGGCGGACGGCACCGGCACCACAGACGAAGAAGCTTTGCCAGAGCTGATGCGAGCCTACTGTTTCCACTCGCTGGATGAGGTGATTCGCGTAGCGGGTGTTCTGGGTAACGCTTACGATGGTCCAAATACCCTGTTTAAAAGCGAAGAAGACAATGCCTATTACCTCTTATTAAAAAAAGCGTCCTGTACGCCGGCACAGTTTAATAAGATTTGCAATATTCTCTCTGAATATGCTGTCGCGTGCAAGTTTACGATTGGTCTGGAGGCGTATTTCCGGGAACACTTTGAAACCATCCTTGCTGGAAACGCACTGGAAAGCCTTCGCGGGCTTCTGTAAATTTAAGAAATCAAAAAACAGCCTTCTACGGATTGATAAATCCGTTCGGGCTGTTTTTTCGTTTTGCTGCTGTATTTCGTTTATCGATCGTTCAGCACAGCAGGCCGCAGAGCGCCTGCTTTCGCAGGCTATATGCCGCTTTCGCGTCATATGTCTGCGGCTGAATGGGCGTTCCGCCCATCCCAAAACGAAAGAACCAGCCCTCTGCGGATAAATCCGCTCGGACTGTTTTTTCGTTTTGCTGCTGTGCTGAACTGGTGAATCATAATACTACGGATTGCTCCGTGCTTCGCACTCCCCCTTGTATTATCACATGAGCGGAGCGAGGAGCTTCAGGACGTGGCCGGCGATCTTCCGCGTGATTTTGTCGTGCCGGATGTCGAAGTCTGTCACAAGCTGACACTCAATCAATGTATTCCGGAAGTCGTCTTCGATATCCCGTATCTGAGGCACTTCATACAGAAAGGCCGCGCACTCGAAGTTCAGGTACAGGCTGCGGTAGTCAAGATTAATCGCGCCTACGACAGCACAGATATCGTCGCTGACGACGACTTTTGAGTGGACAAACCCCGGCGTATACTCAAAAATGCGGACACCGGCATGCATCAGGACTTTATAATACGAGTGCGCCAGGGCAAAGGCATATTTTTTATCCGGAATGTGCGGCAGAATCAGCTTGACATCGACGCCGCGCCGGGCTGCATAGATCAGCGCCTGCAAAAGCTCATGATCCGGGATCAGGTATGGAGTCATGATATGGACATACCGCCGCGCTCCGTTCAGGATTTCCAGATAAACACGCTCGGCAGTCTGTGTTTCCTGCAGAGGGTTCGTCGCGTATGGAAGGACGAAGCCTGCTCCCCTGACCGGTTCACCGCCTTCCGTTTTTTCTCCGGATAATTCTTCCAGTTCACACGCTGCCATCTCCCGCAGCTGTCCCTTCGGCTGTTCTTCCGTTGCCCGTGATGCCGTTTCCACCGTCTTCGCCCCTGATTGCGGCTGCTCTTCTGACGCACCTTCCATTGACGCTTTCGTCCCGGCAGATCCCGGCTGTTTCAGATAGAACGCGATATTCTCCTGTTTCTCCGTGACGTCCCACATTTTCAGGAACATAGCGGTAAAGCTCTGCGCTGCCTCCCCGCGCACCATAATGGCCGCGTCCTTCCAGTGACCGAAGCGCTCCTTGCGGTTGATATATTCATCCGCGAGATTCACGCCGCCTGTAAACGCGACCTGCCCGTCAACCACGACGATTTTACGATGGTCACGATTGTTGTAACTGGTGGAAATGACCGGATACACCGGAGAAAAGACCTTGCACCGGATGCCGAGTCCTTTCATTCTTCTGGAAAAATCATGCGGCAGATTGTTCAATTCATTCATCCCATCGTACATCAGGCGCACCTCGACGCCTTCCTGTACCTTCTGCTCCAGAATTTCCTGTACGCTGTCCCACATTACGCCTTCCGCAATGATAAAATATTCCAGAAAAATAAACTGCTTTGCAGCGCGAAGCTGCTTTTTCAGCTCCTCAAATTTTTCCTCGCCGCTTGCGAAATAAGTCACATCTGAGCCATAATAAACCGGACATCCACGCTGCTCGCCGATATAATAGGCCAGCTGCGCCATGCGCGGATTTTCAAAAGAAAGCTCCCGCATCGCCACAGGATCCTGATGCAGCAGCTCTTTTGTGCTATCGTCAATCTCCTGCATCCGCTTTTGCAGAATCCGCATCCCCGGCTGCAGCTTGATGTAAAGATACAGAAGACCGCCGAAGATCGGAAACAGCAGCACCAGTGACGCCCACGCAAGCTGAAACGCCGGATGCTCCACGCGGTTCAAAATAAGCAGCAGAATCAACAACGAGAATACCATGTGCGTGCCAAAAATCAGGTAGATGTACTGCGCCACATAGTGAAGCATCAGAAACAGCAGCAGTACCTCCGCCAGCAGACAGACAATCAGGACTCCGGTACGGCCAAAAACCACATGCGAAACACCGCGGCGACCGCGATCCACAGACCGGTCTTTCATGTCCTTTACCCGATCAAAGCGTTCATTCATACATTCTCACCCTTCCTCGATCACCTGTATCTCCAGATAATCAAACGGAATCTCCTCGATAAAACTGTCCTGAGAGAAACGCGCTTTGCTGTGACGTCTGAATTCCGTCACGGTCTTATCCAGCCAGATCGGCCTCTCCAGGTCAAATTCATGACAGATTTCATCCAGCCCACGAAAAATCTTATGTGTGCGCGTGTCGTTGCTCTCCTCCTCATAAACAGTATCCCGGATCATGTGGTTATCTTTCCACACTTTTCCCCATAAACGAAACATATATTTCCCTCTTAATTAAAAAACTCGTATACTATCGCCGACAGATCGGCGATCCGGCTGATTGCCGTATCGGTATTGTTCCATCCATCCGAAAGCACAACCAGGATATAATCACAGGCGTCCGAATATATGAGCGCCGCAGCGTTTTGCGTGGAACTCATCTCACCGCTCTTGTTTGCGCAAAGAACGTCCTCCGGCAATCCGGCAGGAATCTTGTAGCGCGTTTTCTGCGCCAGCAGCATCTCTTCCATCTCATTGCTGACCGCGCGGCTCATCCACGTCCGCCGATAGATATCCTCCAGCAGCTTTCCGACATCTTTGGCCGCCACCTGGTTCGTGCCGTCGCCTGAGTTCGTAGCCTCATTGTCGAAGCCGTTATATTCCACTGTCATCTCGCTGAAGCCATGGCTCTGAATAAACGCATTCACCTTCGCGATGCCATCCGCATAGTTCGAATCTCCCATAATATACAAAAGCTTATTGGCAGCGGAATTATCGCTGCTGCTGATCATCGCGTTCATCAGCGTCATAATCTGAGAGGTTCGCTCCAGTTCACCTTCCTCGATGGCCGTGTACACCGTTCCCATGATAAAAAGCTTCATAACACTCGCGGATTTCATCGGCTGATCATTGATCACAAAACTCTCATCTGTATTGAGGTTTTTCACATAAACAGACCAGGTGCCATCATAATCTGCGATCGTTGTCAGAATCAGTTCCTCCAGATCTTCTATCGTCTTCGCCTGCTCCCAGGGATGCACTCGCTCCGCTTTCCCAATAGAAAGCCTTCCGCAATAATAGGTGACCGGTCCCTCGATTGTACCATATTCCTCGGGCATCGCCATCGGAATCTGAAAATCTGCCCCCAGATATACCTCTTCCAGGAAGGCTTCAAGCGCCTGCTGCGCCTCATCGGCATCTTCCGTCTCGGTTTCTGTTTCCGTCTCAGTATCCGCTTCCGCCTCTGTTTCAGCCCCTGTCTCTGTTTCCGCAGCGATTGTCTCCGGCTCACGCTCCATTGTTCCCTCTGTCAGCGACTGCAGCGTATTGCCAAGGCGATTTCCAGTCGGGAACTTATCCGCATCTTCCAAAGCATACACACCATCTGCCGAAATCCACGCCGCAAGAATCACACAGCCAGCCAGCAGTCCTATTCGCTTTTTCTTCTTATCGGATCTTCTTCCCATAAAACCTCCGATATGATATGTGTTTTCATACAGCCTTCGCGCCAGGTACGATAACCTGTGCAGAAGCTTTATCGCAATTCTGTTCTCATCCAGACCGGTTCACGCAGCTGCCGCTTCCGTAAATGCGGCTCCTGGCCTGCGTCTACTCCGAGGCTCCATCCAGCGTAAAGAATTCGTAATAACGGTTTTCTCCGCCAAAAATATCATTATACTCCAGAATATTATAG
>JAJPXX010000183.1 GCA_021205225.1 Lachnospiraceae bacterium | reverse complement strand
CCTGAACATTCACCGGCACACCACAGGTATAGGTTATACCGTCAAGTTCTGCTTCATAAGCGGCCCAGGCAGTCTCCGGGATCTGGTCATAGCATTCCAGGGATTCTACCGGGAGCGGATAGACATGCCTGCCCTCAACATACTGCATGATCACATCATTTGCCTGATAAAGCACGTCCGGGCCATACCCATATGGCCCATCATTGGCAAGATCCAGGTACTGATCCATATTCGCGTCTTCCGCCACAATGCCATATTCCGCATACGCTTCATTAAAAGCCTCGATCAGCTGCGCGAAAAATCCCTGTTCAATCGCCGTGTCATTTTCCAGGACACGGATTGTCACATTCGTCTCCAGTTCCCCGGAAAAAATAGCGCTTGTTGTTGCAGAAGCATCGGAAGCTGAAGCCACTGTCGGCATCATGCCTAATACAAAACTGACTGCACTTGCCGCAGAGCCACACAAAAAGTCTTTTCGGGTTATTTTTTTCATTGCATTTCCTCCTTTTTTATCTGTCCCTCCACAATCAGATATCCTTCCGGCTCTAACTGGTTGTTTGTTGTAGAATAAAGATTCCAGGCAGCTGTTTCGGGTAACCTGAGATTCGTATCTTTCATCTCCACTGGGGATTCGGTCATATTCACAAAAAGCCGCACTTCATCCCCTTTATAAATTCGTCTTACACACAGCAGCCCCTGTTCTTCTGAAAGTCTCAACGTACCGTATTGAATCACTGGATTTTTCCGCAATGCAGACAATGTCCGAATCTGTGCCACCAAATTTATATCCCCTGCGGATTCCTCCCACGGGAAGCATCTGCGCGAATCCGGATCATAGCCGCCCTCCATGGGAATTTCAGTTCCATAGTACAGGCACACTGCCCCAGGATATACCATTTCGAGCGCAAGCGCAGCGATCAGCCTGTTTACCCTGCACCCAGTCTCCGTATAGAAACGCAGGGTATCATGGGAATCCAAAAGGTTCAGCATCATGTAATTGACCGGCTCCGTGTTACGCACATAATTGCCCGACAGCCTCTCTGCCATGGCCTTTGCATCCAGCCTGTCCCAGGCAAAATAATCCAGGCAGGCTTTCGTAAATGAATAATTCATAATGCTGTCAAACTGGTCGCCCCGAAGATACGCATAGGCGTCATGCCAGTTTTCTCCAATCAGGACACAATCCTCTTTCTGGTTCTTAATCGCCTTGCGGAACCGCCTCCAGAAATCATGCGACACTTCATCCGATACATCAAGACGCCAACCATCGATGTCTGCCTCACGAATCCAGTAAAGACCAATATCAATCAGGAAATCCTGAACCTGCCTGTTTGCCGTATTGAGCTTCGGCATATAATCGCAGGCGGCAAAGCATTCATAATTGCAGGGCTCTGTTTCCGGGAAATCCCCTTCAATCAGAAACCATCTGTAATATTCAGACTTTCGCCCTTTTTCCATTACATCCGCAAACTGTTTTAAGCTGCTGCTGCAGTGGTTAAAAACCGCGTCCAGGACCACGCGCATTCCCCGTTTATGGGCCTCAAAGACAAGTTTTTTCAGCGTCTCCAGGTCGCCAAAGGACGGATCGACTCTGTAATAATCATGGATGTCATACTTATGGTTCGACACAGACTGAAAAATCGGCGTCAGATATACAGCAGTTACCCCAAGGGAGCGGATATAATCCAGTTTCTCTATGATTCCCCACAAATCTCCCCCGGCAAAACTTTTCGGGGTAGGAATCTCTCCCCATTTCATCGTAAGGTAAGAAGTATCCTTTTTGGCATTGCCCATCCGGAAGCGTTCCACAAAAATCTGATAAAACACCGCCCCCCGCATCCATTCCACGGTCGGCATTACATCATTCGCATTTACGTAGGGCATCTGAAAAAAATTATAAAAACTTTCCTCAAAGTTATATGTTTCCGTCACGCCATCCTCACTGTAGTACAGAATCCTGCCTTTTTCCTCAATCCGGAAAATGTAAGCAAACCGCACATCAGTAAGTGTCAGGTGGATTTCATAATAGATAAACGAGCTATCTGTATAAGCGACAGAAAGCTCCTGGCACGTGCGTTCCTGGTAAAACTCATATTTTGATGCACTCACCAGATAAACGCGGCATCCCCTGTCCTCCTTCGCCATCCGCAGGCGCAGGACAAGCTCATGTGTGCCTGTTGGAAAACAGTAGCGTGAATCCGGAATATGATAAATTGCTTGTTTATTCATGTCAGTATTTTCTCTCTTCCGGGTATTATTTGCAGATGATAAAATCTGCGAACTTCGTGTTGACAAAAAGAGGGTTCCCATCGTATGCTATAATAGTTTATGTTATAAATTGAGTCATACGATAAATGAACAGAAAGAGGTATTTTCCGTGAAAAAGCAGGTCACCATCAAAGACATCGCCAGGGAGGCAGGTGTTTCCGTAGCTACAGTATCCTATGTCATCAATGACCGGACCGATATGCGTATCAGTGAACAGACGCGCAAGAAAGTGCTGCAGATCATCAACCTCTTTGGCTATACGCCGAATCAGTCCGCCCAGTCCCTTGCCACGGCCCGCAGCCGCTTCATCGCACTGGCTCTGACCCCGGGGATTTCACCCCTGCATGACGCGGAACAGATGTATTTCACAGATGTTTTTTCCTCTTTTCTGCAGGAACACAATTACAATATTATTTATATGAACAGTTCCTGCCGCCAGCGTTTCGATCGTGCAGACGCGATCGTCTGCTATGATCTTTCTGAGGCTGACTTTCTGGAAATGGGCGACGAAAATTTTGTCCCCCTCCTGGCAATCGACTGCATGATAGAAGACCCGTTTCCGATTTTCTTTAAAGTCAATACAGACTATCCCAAACTGTATGAGTACGCACAATCGCAGCTCGGAACGGAATTCACATTATGTACGCTCACAACTGCCAATTTAAAAAAGAAAAAGATGTTAGAAAGCATCTTCCCTGATATTGCATATATCTCCAGTTATAAAGACCTCATGCCATTTTTACATGAAGCCGAAGCAGCAAAGCAAGCCCCAGATAAAGCAACATCCGCAAAGCCGCTTCTGGTCATTCACCATACCCTTGCCGCCATGCTTGACGGTTACCCTGGCCTGCTATATGTACCACAGACAGGCAGAGCCAAATTCGACATCCTCATGAATGCCATGGAACTGGCGATCGGGAGGGAGCAAGTCGATTGTCATGACCTGCTCGCCCCTTTGCAGACCGAAGCCTAACGCCTGCTTTTATTCTGCTTCTGCTACAGTAAGAATCTCTGTTGATGGATCATACGTAAAGGTGTAGGTCCCTGCTGCATTTATAATCATGTTCGAGCCCATGCCTTCGCTTCCGGATACCAATGCAAGGCTTTCTTCATCATCTTCCGCGATATTCGTGTAACGCACATAAATATTGCCTACGCTGCTGGTATCACCGGAAGTTACCAGAGTTGTGAAGAGGAATTCATCGCCTTCCTCCAGTGTAATCGTAAGTGTGTAGATGCCATCCGTCTCTGTGAATTTCAGGTCATCGGTATAGACATCTTCCCATCCGGTAATGATCGCTCCCTTAATATAATAATCAGTGGTTGATTCCGTGCCTTCCCCTTCCACTTCCCCGTTATATACCCAGGTAATTGTATCATACAGGCTGTAATTATAGTTTTCTTTCGTTTCCTCGGTATAAGTCGTTGATTCTGTGTCATAAAGATCTTCGGCCGGATAAGTTGTCAGTGTAAACGTATAATTCCCGGATATCACACATTTGATATTCGATTTTTTCGAATCGGAATCACCAAGACCGCTCGAACTGGAAAAATACTCAACCTCATCCAGATAGCCGGTTTCCATATAACCAAATCCTCTTTGGTCTTCCCAGCTGGAATTGATCGCAAACTGGAACTCATCCCCCTCATACAGATCAAGGGTAATGGTATATACATTCGCATCTTCCACTTCTTCTTTTGTAAGGATATGCTCTTCATTAATTACATTTCCCCAGCTTGAAGACAGCATCAGCGGGCTGGAGCCACTGCCAACGATTGCAAAGCTACGGGTATCTTCCTCATAAGAAGCAAAGCCCGCAAATACAGAAGTATCCGCTGTGATTTCTGATTCAAAATCAAAGTCATGTGAAAGGGTCGGGGTCGCGTACCAGCCAGTGAAGGAATAGCCTTCCTTTTCCGGGGTATACTCTTCCGCAAAATCTCCTTCCGCAACTTCCTGCGTAGTCAGCACTGTCTCACCGTCAGAGTCATAGAATGTGACCGTGTACGACGCAGCTGCCTCCTCTCCCGAATCATCTGACGCAAAGACGCTACTGCCTCCCATTGTAAAAGCGGACGCCAGAGCCATTGTCAAAAATAGAGTCATCATACGTTTCTTCATAGTGCTATCCTCCAATGCGATTTTTTGCTTAACCGGTTAAGCTAACGTCAGAATAGCACATATACAGAGCTCTGTCAACATGAATTTTGAGCAATTTGCTATCAAGAGTCAAAAAAAGTGCAGAGAAGAGCAAGAATCAATTATGAGACCCGAAAAAGTGGTGTCTGTCAGACATTCTTGTAATTCATAAAGAATATGGTGGAGTCCGTGTTATTTCAGACACGAGTATGGCAGTTATCG
>JAJPXX010000073.1 GCA_021205225.1 Lachnospiraceae bacterium | reverse complement strand
TAATTGAAAAAATATTTTTTAAAAGGAAAAACATTTTATACACTTTTCGTCATGTTTGCTTCGCTGATTCTGGCGTTGGTCTGCAGTGCTTACATGATCTGTTACTTTGCATTGAAAAACGCAAGCAGTCAGCTGGAGGCCAGTCTGGAGACGATTCTCACACTGCAGGTACAGAGTATCGGGGAAAGCTATTCCTCGGATGAGTATTCGGCTCTGGAGGTGGAGCTTTCTGAAAACGCGATCCTGACAGAACTTGCCTCGCGCGGTCGGATCGACCAGGATGAGGATATGGAACAGGCGGAGGATTTGCTCCGGAACTATAAGGAATCCATTTCTTATGCGGATCTGATCTGCTATTTTTATTTTGAAAACAGCGGCTATCTGATGTGTACCATGCTTTCCGGGGCGGATGCTTCGGATCTGGCGCCGGACTACGTGACAGAACGCCTTTCCAGTTTTGAGAATATGGAGATTGGCGCTTCCGAAAAGTATCTGGGCGTAGATGGAGACAACGTCTATTATGATGTCAGTCTGGTCAGGCTTACATCCAGTTTGGGGCTGATTCGTGTGAACCTGGGCAGTCCTTCTTATGAACTGCCGGAATTGTTCCTGTCAAACATGGAGAGCGTGGAAATGTATACCTATGATCGGTATGGAAATATTCACGCGCTGGAAGAGAGCCAGGAATTAGCCGGGCTATACAGCTACGATTCCCTGGGGGAGGAGGATTCAGCTACCTTCACGTTTTCCAATGGAGGACATTCTTATATTGGCTCCTATTATACATTTGCCTCCCGGCCAATCCGGCTGGCTGTTTTCTGCCGGGATACGGCGGCGGAGAACCGGGCGTTGTCTTTGCGGATTGTCTTAGCAGCGGTATTTTGCCTGGCTTTTGTCTGTATTTTGCTTGCCCTTTTTTATGCCAGACGGGCGTACCGGCCGGTGGAAGAGCTGGTATCCAGATTGCCGGAGGAGCCGGACAAAGCGGACGGCGAGGGAAAAAAGGTATTCAGGGATGACTTTGCGATTATCAACCGTGTGTTTGATCAGTGGGCAGAGCAGCTGCAGGAAAAAGACCGGATGCTGCAGAACCGCTCTGAGCTGGTGCCGGACAGTACACAGCTTCGCGATCTTTCTGCCGCGATAGAAGCTCATTCGAAGGAAGCGGTTTTCGAACAATATGACAATCTGATCCGTCAGATGACAGAATTGTGCGGAAAGACTCCGGGCAGGGAAGAACTTGTATTTTACCTGCTGGTTGATACGATAGCGCTTACTGTTCTGGATCTTTCTTTACCCGGAGATGTTGACCGCGAGAGCGTGCGCGGGTATGCGCAGAGGATTCGCCAGAGCCAGGACGCGGATGAATTGCGGGCGGCACTGCTTTTTGTTTTGGAAGCAATGGCAAGTGAAACGGAAGATGGGGAAGAAAATGAAAGAAAGCAGTTTGAACAGATTCGGCAGTATGTGCAGGATCATTTCAGAGATCCGAATCTTAGTGCAGGAATGGTTGCGGAGAGGTTTCAGATCAGTCCTTCCGGTTTGTCCAGGAAATTTAAAAAATACTATCAGATCGGGTTCCTGGAGTATCTTCACCGATTGCGGGTGACTGAGGCAGTGCGTCTGCTGCGGGAAACGGATCAGACGATCACGGAAATCGCCCAGCAATGCGGATATACGAATGTTTATACGATGAACCGCGCATTTAAAAGCTATGCTAATACGACGCCGGGGAAGATTCGGGAGGCGGAACGCGCTCGATCATAGGGAATACCGTTGAGAGTGCGTGTCTGGACCGATTAGACGTTTTTAGTGTAAACCGGACAGGGAGTTTTCTCTCTGTCCGGTTCCGATTACCCTATCATGATACGCGCAAAACGCGCCGTACCGGAGCTGTGCATGTTCCAGACGCCGGTTTTAACGGCTTGCCGTCAGAGCGAATGCATGGATCTCATCGTCAAAATACAGAGATCTGCCAAGGCAGTTCAGCCAGCACTGGCCGCAGCTCTGGCAATTTTCCGGATAGGCGATTACAGATTTATTTGAGGCAGTGTCAAAACGGAATACATCCATGGGACAGATATTCACACAGTTCTGGCAGCCGATGCATTTATTCAGATCATATCTTCTTACAGCCATCTCATCTAATCTCCTTTATTATTCATTGCTGTAAAAGCGTTGTCAATAGCAGGTTTTGTGCCAGGCAATCCGCTTTTATATTTAGTGGCGCAGCCATATTACCAGGAGGAAGCCTCCGTCTCTGGAAGATCCATTGCCTCCGTTTCGCCCGGGAATCGGAAATAAGCGCCATATCTGTCTTCATAAGACATTGTCTGATCGCCTTTCCAGTCGTCTTTGATGTCCACTTTATTGATTTCCACAGAATCATCGTCGCCCTTTTGGAGGGTGATGTAGCAGAGATAGTCGTCGTCGCGGTACGGATAGTCTGTGCGGAAATGATAGCCGCGGCTTTCCTTGCGCTCAAGAGATGCGCGGAGCTTCAGCTCGGCGACGAGTGCCTTGTGCTTCATCTCATGGCAGAGACGCAAGTCATGGCCGCTGGTCGCTCTCAGCTTGGGAATGATGTCTGTGCGGAACTGGACAATCTGATCCAGAGCGCTGCTCAGGGACGTCTCATTCTTGGCGATCGTAATCCAGTATGGTCCCATGATAGAGGTCAGAATATCGCGCGCCCAGTTTGGGTCATAGCCTTTTTCCACGCTTAACGGCGCAAGGATTTCTTCGCTCAGGCTGCTGATCTCCTCGTCTGGAATTTCAGCCAGGGATACTCCGCCGGCGTAAGCTGCCGCTGCTGCGCCTGCCATCTTTCCCTGAACACCGGCAAAGTTTGACGTCCAGCCAGACGGCGCACCCTTCGTGCCGCCGGTAGCCATGCAGCCGTTTGTGCCGTCTCCGGCTACCCAGAGACCTTCGATGCTGGTTTTTCCTTCTGTGTCGTCAATGCCGCAGAAGATGCCGCCCGCAAAATGGGTAAACATACCGGGAGCCGCGCCGAAAACGTCGCCCTTGAACACCGCGCTGGAGTATTTGCCGGTTCTGGGGTCGCTTTCATCTTCTGAGGTAGAAGCGCCGCGGCCGTTTCCTGTAACAAGCTCATATTTATCTACCGGTGTGATGCCATAAGCACTGTCAAATACCGGCGTAATTACCGATTTGGCTGCTCCGGATGCTTTTGCGGCCGCATTTTCCTTGGTCGATCCGCCCGGAGCGCAAAGCCAGACATTCTCTACATACTGCCAGCTGTTACAGGCAAGTACGTTGCCCGGCGCGTAAGAAGCGCTCATGTGGAAGTCTTCAAATTCCTGCCCGGTGACCGGAAGTCCGTGCATATAGCCCATATATTCTCCGTCAAAAGTGTCTTCGCCCGTCGGGAAGCCTGCCGGTTTGTAGCTGCCGGAGCCGGTGCAGAGAATGACGGCCTTTGCGCGGAAGGTAATCAGCGTGCCGCTCGGAACATGCATGCCGATGGCACCTGCGATCCGTCCGTCTTCTTCGATGATATCCATAATCATCGTATGTTCGACGTAATCAATTTCCTGATTATTCAGAGCTTTTGTGAATGCCAGGCGGCGGTCGTACTGAATGTTATCCAGATGATAGTCTACCAGCTTGTCATTCTGAACGGTTCCGTCTACCCAGTATCCGGCGTCTTCGCCCTTGGTGTACTGGGTCAGGATCCCAAGCTCTACACACTTTTCATAGACCGATTTGGATTCCTCTTCCCAGACCTGTACCCAATCGATATTCGCCAGAAATTCGTTGGAATACATCATTGCGTACTCAAATTCTTCTTTGCTGTCCCCATAGCCCTCGTCAAAGAAATTGTGAGAGCTGGCCCAGGCACTGAGTCCGGAGTAACCGGGGCGTCCTTTGTCTACCAGTAGTACATTGCTGCCAGCCTCTTTCGCGGACATGGCTGCAAATAGTCCGGCAAATCCACCGCCTACGACCAGCACGTCGCATTCGTAGTCTGTTACATCCGGCGCTTCTGCTTCCGGGATATCCAGTTCTGTGACCACACGCTCCGTGGACTCGGAGGAGGCAACTTCGGTCTGCGCTTCCGTCTCTTCTTCTGCGAAAGCGGTTGTCCCAAGAATTCCTGCCGCTGCCAGACCGGCGGAACCGGCGGTTACGCTTTTCAGGAAATCTCTCCTGCTAATGTCTTTACTCATAGCGTCCTTTACCTTCCTTTCTTTTCATAACATTACAACCTTCAGACTCTCTGCCTTTTCGGCTGCCGGCTTTCGGCGAAAGAATTCTCCGGCAAACTGAGAAATGCCTGTAAGAAGAAGCCTGCGTTCTCATGTACTTTTGATTATAATTGCTGACAAAAAAGGAAAAAAGCGGCAGTATTTTCAGAAATGGCAAAAAATGCGGACATGGGAAACAAATACGGGCGTTCCGGATACGTACAAAAACTGCACGAACTGAAAAAAATGAAAATCCCGTATTCAGCGATCTGCGAAGGGTGAATTGGCATTTTTGAAATTATTCTTGTAGCAGGAAAACACCTGTGATAAACTAATAGATATATGGGGATGGCTTATAAATATTGTTTCTTACTCAGGGGAAAGAGGGGCTGGAATATGGAGAAAAAAAATAATAATATATTAAAT
>JAJPXX010000066.1 GCA_021205225.1 Lachnospiraceae bacterium | reverse complement strand
CTAATATGCATTTACATACAAAAGAGAAAGAAGACAGACAGCGAAGAATATAGAAAATCGGGAGAAAAAGCTAAAATGAGTGAGCAAATAAATCAGGAATACCAGAAAGAGAAGAACGAAAATGAAACTTTTCTCCGAAAAAGTCGGGAAAATGCAGCCGCTTATGAGTGGCAGCCGGACACGGCCGATGAGGATCAGGTGAGGGAATCGAGTGCGGAATACGCTTATCACCGTCAGGGGGAATATACACTGGATGATTATTATGCTTTGCCGGATGACAGGCGGGCGGAGCTGATTGACGGCGTGATCTATGATATGGCAGCGCCTGCGCTTGACCATCAGACGATGGTTTTTCAGATTGTCCGGCAGCTGGATGAGTACATTGATGCGCATGGAGGCTCCTGTGTTCCGTTCGCGTCTCCGGTGGATGTGCAGCTGGATTGTGATGATCAGACGATGGTGCAGCCGGATGTAGTGCTTCTCTGTGACAGGAAGAAAGCGGCGGGCCGCTGCATTTACGGAGCGCCGGATCTGGTGATGGAGATTTTATCTTCCTCTACTTCCAGGCGGGATCAGACCCTGAAATTGAATAAATACAGGGACGCGGGTGTGCGGGAATACTGGATCATTGATCTGAAGCAGAAGAGAGTCATCGTACATGATTTTGAACATAAGAGCCATCCGGCTATCTATGGGATGGATGTACCGATTCCGGTTCGGATTTATGACGGAAAGTGCCAGATTCGATTTGACAGATTTTTTGCGAGAATGGAGATGCTGAATTCTGGCGGGGAGGCAGGCGGTCAAAAAGAAAAAGACATCGGATGATTCAGGGGAAATAGCGCCTGTGGGTGTTCTGTTATTTACAAAAATACTGGAATTTGTTATAGTAGGCTGCAGGAAAAGAACGCCCGCAGTATGTCAGGACGCGGAATAAGGCGCTGAATATCGCCAAAAAGAAATCTGGAGGTCTTATGGATATAATAAAAACCCTTGCACAGGAACTGGAAATTCGCCCGGCGCAGGCAGAGGCGGCGGTGAAGCTGATCGACGATGGCAATACGATCCCGTTTATCGCGCGTTACCGAAAGGAGGTTACCGGCTCGCTGGATGATGAGGTGCTGCGGAAGCTGCTGGAGCGCCTGAATTATCTGCGGAATCTGGAGGAAAAGAAGGAGCAGGTGCTTGCCACGATTGAAGAGCAGGGCAAGCTGACGCCCCAGCTTCGCAGACAGATTGAGGAGGCGCAGACGCTGGTAGTGGTGGAGGATCTGTACCGCCCGTACCGCCCGAAGCGCCGCACACGCGCGACGATTGCGAAGGAGAAGGGGCTGGAGCCGCTGGCGAACCTGATCTGGCTGCAGATGACAAAGCGGCCGCTGGAAAAGGACGCCGAGGAGTACCTTTCGGAGGAAAAAGAGGTACATACCGTGGAAGAGGCGATCGCCGGTGCCTGCGATATTCTGGCGGAGACGATTTCGGATGAGGCGAATTACCGTTTCCGCATCCGCGAGATGACGATGCGCGAGGGGATGCTCGTAAGCGAAGCAAAGGATGAGAAGGCAGAGTCCGTTTACGAGATGTATTATCATTATTCGGAATTGCTTACGAAGACACAGGGACACCGGATCCTGGCACTGAACCGCGGAGAGAAAGAGAAGTTCCTGAGTGTGAAAATCGAAGCGCCGGAGGAAAAGATTCTTTCTTATCTGGAGCGCCAGGTGATCACACGCGAAAATCCCTATACGGCGCCGGTGCTGAAGGCGACCGTGGAGGATTCCTATCACCGTCTGATCGGACCAGCGATTGAGCGGGAGATTCGCAGCGACCTGACGGAAAAAGCGGAGGACGGCGCGATCACTGTTTTTGGCAAGAACCTGGAGCAGCTTCTGATGCAGCCGCCGATCGCGGGGCAGGTGGTGCTTGGCTGGGATCCCGCTTTCCGCACCGGCTGCAAGCTGGCTGTTGTAGACGCGACGGGCAAGGTGCTGGATACGACCGTGGTTTATCCGACAGCGCCGACTAATGAGACGAAAATCCGCGCCGCGAAGGACACGGTTAAAAAGCTGATCGCCAAATATGGCGTAACCCTGATTTCTGTCGGGAACGGCACCGCTTCGCGCGAATCAGAACAGATCATTGTCGAGATTTTAAAAGAGATTCCGCAGAAGGTTTCCTATGTGATCACAAACGAGGCGGGGGCGTCTGTTTACTCTGCCAGCAAGCTGGCGACAGAGGAATTTCCTAATTTTGACGTCGGACAGCGCAGCGCAGCGTCCATCGCACGCCGGGTGCAGGATCCGCTTGCGGAGCTGGTCAAAATTGACCCGAAGTCCATCGGCGTCGGTCAGTACCAGCACGACATGAACCAGAAAAAGCTGGGCGAATCACTGGACGGCGTGGTCGAGGATTGTGTGAACCGGGTCGGCGTCGACCTGAATACGGCCTCCGTCCCGCTGATGGAGCACGTCTCCGGCATCACGAAAACAATTGCGAAAAATATTGTCGCTTACCGTGAGGCGAACGGCCGCTTCCAGAGCCGCCGCGAGCTTCTAAAGGTGCCGAAGCTTGGCCCGAAGGCATTCGAGCAGTGCGCGGGCTTTCTGCGCATCACGGGCGGCAGCGAGCCGCTGGATACGACCAGCATCCACCCGGAGAGCTACGAGGCGACCGGGAAGCTGCTCGCGGAGCTTGGCTATACAAAAGAAAGCTTTACGGCGCAGGGGGTGAAGCTGATCAAGATTCGTGACTACAAAAAAATGGCGGAAAAGCTCGGCATCGGCGAGCCGACGCTGCGCGATATCGCGAAAGAGCTTGGCCGTCCGGGGCGCGACCCGCGCGATGAGATGCCGAAGCCAATCCTGCGCACCGATGTGCTGGAGATGAAAGACCTCAAAGAGGGGATGATTCTCAAAGGAACTGTCCGCAATGTCATTGATTTCGGCGCGTTTGTGGACATCGGCGTCCATCAGGATGGGCTTGTCCATATCTCGCAGCTTACGGATAAGAAATTTGTCAAACATCCGCTCGAAGTGGTGAGCGTTGGGGATATTGTAGAAGTGAAGGTGCTCAGTGTGGATTTTCAGAAAAAGAGGATCAGTCTGACGATGCGGATTTGAATATGTTCTGTTCGATTCGGAGGGTATCATGGGGAAAAGATTTAACATAACAGGGAGCTGCGATCCGGTTCTTCATTATATGGCAGATATCTCAGTGCAGCTGGGGCAGATAAAAGAAATGGTGGATCTTGGGGATTATTTTACGATCAACCGCGCAAGGCAATATGGGAAGACGACGACTCTGATCGCGCTGGAGGATTATCTGAAAGATGAGTACCAGATTATCCGGCTGGATTTTCAGAGACTGCAGGAGACGGATTATCGGGACACGGAGAGCTTTGTGAGAGGGTTTTCGAGGCTCGTATATAAAGCGTTAAGAAGAAAAAAGATACCAGAAAACATAAGGAAAAAGCTTTCCGGCTTTTTCGATGGAACGGTTTCCTATGCGGTCTTTGATGATCTGTTTGATGTGTTTGAGGAATGGTGTGAGATATCAGATAAGCCATTGGTTCTTATGATTGATGAGGTAGATGCAGCGGCAAATTATCAGCCGTTTCTCGATCTGCTTTCACAGCTGCGGGCAAATTATCTTGACCGGAAGAACCATCCGACTTTTCAGTCGGTAATCCTTGCGGGCGTCTATGATATTAAAAATCTGAAACGAAGATTTGTGGGGGAGAAGGATCATCAGGAGAATAGCCCCTGGAATATTTCAGCAAAGTTTTTGGTAGATATGAGCTTTTCTGCTGCACAGATAGCGGGCATGCTTCAGGAGTATGAAAAGGATCATAAAACTGGCATGGATGTGGATGCAATTGCGCAGCTGATTTATGATTATACGTCCGGATATCCGTATCTGGTATCTGATCTCTGTAAAATTATGGATGAGGAGATATCCGTAAAATTATATTCAAATAAGTTTTCTGCGTGGACAAAGGAAGGCGTGGCAGAGGCGGTTCGACGAATTTTGCTGGAAAAGAATACGCTTTTTGAATCTTTGACAGATAAAGTGAATCGGTATCCGCTGCTTCGGGAATTGTTGTATTCCATGCTGATGAATGGGACATCGATAGCGAATTCTCCGGATAATGAGGCGATTGATATTGCGATGATGTTTGGCTTTGTGAAGGCATCCGAACAGGGGATTGTTATCTCTAACCGTATTTTTGAGACCAGATTATATAATCTTTTTCTTTCAGAATCCGATGTAAAGAAGGAAGAAATATATCGGCGGGGAGATTTGGAAAAAATAGAGTTTAATCAGGATAATGGTCTGTATATGAGAATGATTCTGGAAGGATTTGTATTTACCTTTGACGATCTGTATGGGGATCAGCCGCAGAAATTCCTGGAAGAAGACGGGCGGCGTTTCTTCCTGCTTTTTCTGCGTCCGATTATCAATGGTACAGGAAATTATTATATTGAAGCACGCACCAGGAACCAGGAGCGCACAGATATTATCGTAGACTATCATGGCAAACAATACGTAATTGAACTAAAGTTATGGCGGGGAGATGCTTATCAAACGCGCGGAGAAAAGCAGCTTGCGGAATATCTGGATTATTATCATCTGGAAAAAGGCTATATG
>JAJPXX010000122.1 GCA_021205225.1 Lachnospiraceae bacterium | reverse complement strand
ACACGGTTACTTCTTACAGGGAAAGATGAACCCCGTTCACAGTGATCGAACTGTCTTTCGCGTAAACGCAGATCTTTTTCGTAGACTTATACCGAAACCCGGAAAGCTGCTGAAGCTTCGCTACCGTACAATACTTATCTACTACTTCTTTCACGGCCTTTCCGTATGCACCGTAAATATACATTGCGTCCCACAGGTTATTCATATTGGCCAACCCACTCAATTCCAGGTAAAACTCTCCTGTATAACTTGCAGAAGCGCCGCCGCTCGCCTGTTCCAGTTCTGTATCCTGCATTTTTTCCCCGCCGGGCATCTCTTCCATCTGATTTTTATCTTCCATCTTATGTATCCTCCAATGCGTCTAACCCGATTTTATGGCAAGTATACTCTGGTTCCGTTGACTGTCACGACTTCGTCCTTCGCAACGACGACAATCTTTTTGGACGCGCGGTAGCGGCCGTTGTTCAACGTCTGTAGCGATATACATTTGCAGAATGCGTCTACCACTTCTTTTACCGCCTTTCCATAGGAACCATACTCGTACATCATGTTCCACAGATCGTTCATTTTCTGATCTTCCTCGATCGAAAGGGTAAATTCCCCCGTATAGGTTCCGGACGCGCCGCCGCTCACCTGATCCAGATCATCATCTGGCATAGCCGCTGCCGTGCTGTTTTTCTTTCCTTTATTTTCTTCCATTCTACTTTCTCCTTTCTGTCATGCCTTTCCCGCTCCGTATATCCGCAACGCCAGGCTGCCTTTTTCATTTCGATATCGTCACTCCGTTGACCTGGACAAAGGAATCTTTCGCGTAGACCTCGATGGGCTGGCAGGACATATCACGGAACGTGGTATTCGAAAACCTTTGCAGACCTGTTTTTCTGGTATATCGGTTCACCAAGGTCCTCACCTGTCTCCCATACTCGCCATACGCATGCATCGCATTCCAGAGATCGTTCATCTTCTCATAAGCCGGAATTGATATATGCAGCTCACCATCCAGCGTAATCAACATCCCCCCGCCAGCCTGCTCCAACGCCTCATCTTTTAATTCCTCTATTTCCCGGAGCAGCTCATTATTTTCCACTGCACTCCCCCTCCCATATCATGTCATGGATTTGCGAAGCAAATCCGTGACGCAGGCCACGGCATTGCCGTAAGGCAATTCTGCATGCCGTGGCTCTCCTCACCAACCAGCTTTACTGCAGTATCAGTTTGTAACCATTTACCGTCACCAGATCATTTTTTGCATAGACATCAATGGCTTCTTTTGAAATGTACCGGAAATCACTTGGATTTAAAGTTTCCATTCCATTGTGCTTGACATGGGTATTAACCAGATCTTTCACTGCTTTTCCATAATCGCCATATGCATACATCTTATTCCACAGATTATTCATTTTTTCCCTCTCAGCTATAGATACATGAAATTCCCCTTCATAGACAGTCGAAGTCCCCCCGCTCACCTGATCAAGATCATCGTCCTGCAAAGCATTTTCTCCAATTCTTTTTTCATCCATTTTGTTTGCTTCCACTTTCATTTCTCCTTTCATTCTTTTGATAAACACCTCTCTGGCGCCTGTCGTTTAAAAACAGATCGTTTCGCAGACCGACTGCTTTTACTGGAGAGTAAGCTGGCAGCCATTTACCGTAACCAGTTCATTTTTCGCATAAACCTCAATCTGCTGCCTTGAATACCAACGCCAGTCAGGGAAATTCAGATACTGCATATTATTCTCATCGACGTAGGCATCTACCAGTTCTTTCACTGCCTTCCCATACTCGCCATACTCATACATCTCGTTCCACAGTTTATTCATTTTTTTATATTTCGGGAGTATAATGTGAAATTCCCCAGTCAGGTTAGCAGCGGAAGCTCCCCCGGCCACCTGATCAAGATCATCGTCCCGTAAAACGCCGTCCACGCGACCTTCCCCGATGGTAGTTTCATTCATTTTGTCCGTTTCCATTCCCGATTCCATTCTCGTTTCCCCTTTCGTCCTGTTCTGGTTTTCTTATTCCGCAGCCAGAATCACAGAAATCCGAAGTGGCATTGCCCGAACGTAGCGTTCTCCATTTACTGGCAGATCGTCACACCATTGATCTGCACAAGCGTATCCTTCGCATAAATCTCAATCGTCACATTGGTCGTGTTTCCTTCCATGTACATCTTTGTAAGATAGTCTGTCACTGCGCTCTTGATCTGCGCTCCATAGTTGTAGGAATCAAGCAGCGCGATAAAAGCGCTCAGTTTCGCGCCCGCCTCGACAAATTCGTGCAGTTCCCCGGTAATCGTGACCGTCAGTCCGCCGTTCACCTGATCCAGATCGTTTTCTGAGAGTACCTGTGTTTTGTTATTTTCTGCCATTGTTTTTTCTCCTTTGCTTATCGTAATGTTAACTGCTTTCAGCTGCCCAGCAGACACTGGTAAATTGTTTTGCCATTGAGCTGTACCATCCCGTCCTTCGCGTAAACCAAAAGATCCTCGTTCGCGGTCCAGCGCCAGTGCTGTGCCTGCATCCCGTTCCACTTCGTGTACTCGTCGACGACTTCCTTTACCTGTTTTCCGTAATCACCATGCGCGTACAGCTTATTCCATAAATCGTTCATATTATCGCCCCCATAAATCGACTCGCGCAGTTCTCCCGTGAGAGTGACATTCGGGCTGGCACCGCCGCTCACCAGATCCATATCGTCATCTGACAGCTCCGCCGTCTCCTGCCATCTTCTGTTTTCTTCCATGGTTCTTCCCTCCTTATTGGCTGATCACTTTTCCGTTGACCGTTACGTAAGAGTTCTTCGCGTATACGCTGATGGCTTTTTTCGCCCTGTAATAGAGGCCGCTTTCCTCAAGATTATTGTTTTTCGTGTATTCGTTCACAACCTTTTTGACCTGCTTGCCATAATCCCCGTGAGACTCGATCCTGCTCCAAAGCGTCCTCATTTTATCACGCGCATAAATATACTCCTGCAGTTCTCCCGTCAGCGTGATCGCGGACGCGCCTCCGCTCACCTCATCCAGCGCGTCGTCCTCCAGTGCTGCCATGCCTTCTCCCAGTTTCTTTTCTTCCATTGTCTTCCTTCCTTTCTGTTTTTGCGGCGCCCTGACTGTTCAGTACCTTCTCAATCAGTTATGCGGCGCCTGCGTTTATGAGGTGCAAGCCGGAGACGCTTTCAAAGCATATTCTCCGTTTCATTTTCTCAGCTGCAGACCAGTGTCCCATTTACCCAGACACATTCGTTCTTTGCGACTACTTCGATGTTATGTCTCGCATGCTGCCTGAAATCCCAGTCCGAATACTGTAGATCCCGGCTTTTCACATAAGAGTTCACCACTTCCCGCACCTCTTTTCCGTAATCGCCGTGCGCGTACAGCTTATCCCAGAGCGTGTTCATTTTTTCCCCTTCTGCAATTGACTCGGTCAGCTCTCCGGTAAGGGTAATCGGCGATACCGTGAGCCCTCCGCTCACCTGGTCGAGCGCTTCATCCGGCAGCGTTTTTGCCTGTTCCTCCCATAATTTGTTTTCTTCCATGTAAACTCCTCCTCATTTTTCTTTTCATAATCCATCTTTCTATGGCCGCTCACGGGTGTAAGCTTATCAAATCAAAACGGAAAATAGAACTGTCCGAAAGTACAGTCTTGCGATTTTTTCGCCCTTTCCCGATGCAAAGTCTTCCTGACAGTTACGAATTTCCTTACTATTGCCCCGCATCCAGCCTCTGCCGCGCGACCAGCTCCGCGAAGTACCCGTTTTTCGCCAACAGCTCGTCATAAGTGCCGTCCTCCGCGATTTTCCCTTTGTCCAGCACAATGATCCGGTCACAGGCGCGGATGGTGGAGAGCCGGTGGGCGATCACGATACGGGTGCACCTCAGACTGTCCAGTGAGTCAGAGACGATTTTCTGTGTCATATTGTCGAGCGCCGAGGTCGCCTCGTCCAGCATCAGGATGCGGGGCTTCGGCGCGATGGCGCGGGCGATCATCAGCCTCTGGCGCTGCCCGCCGGAGATTCCGCCCTGTCCTTCTGAAATCAGGGTATGCATCCCCATCGGCATGCGCCGGATATCGTCCGCAATGCCCGCCATCTCCGCCGCCTTCCACGCCTCGTCCAGCGTCAGCTGCGGCGCGGAGATCGCAATGTTGGAAAAGATATCGCCCTGAAACAGCTTTCCGTTCTGCATCACAACGCCAATTTTCTGCCGCAGGGATTTCAGGTCGATGGCCGCAATGTCTTTTCCGTCGTAGTAGATCGCCCCCTTCTGCGCCGTCTCGAAACCAAGCAGGAGCCGCATCAGCGTGGATTTGCCGCAGCCGGTCGCGCCCACGACTGCCACATACTGCCCCGGACGGATTTTGAGCGAAATATCATCCAGCACCAGCGGCATGGACTCATTGTAGCGGAACGAGATGTTGTTCAGCTCAATCCCGCCGGAAAGCCGCGTGATCACCTGTTTGCCCTCAGAAACCTCCGGAACCGCGTCCATCAGGGGCTTCGCCATTTCCAGAGTCGGCTTAATGTTTGCCACGGAGAGGGCAATCGAAGCCAGCGAAAGGAACGCGCCGGAGAACATCCCATAGGCAGTATTGAACGCATAGTAATCTGCCACCGAGAGGCCGTTCTGAATGGAGGCATAGTAGATCGCGATGGTTCCGGCCAGGGAGATCGCCGTGCTCAGCACACCATTCAGCTTCAGGAACAGCGGCGGGTTGTAGGAAAGCTCTACCTCCTGCGCATACAGGTTCGCCCAGCGCGCAAAAGCCCGCTTCTCCGCGCCGGCAAGCCGGATCTTACGGATACCTGTGATCAGCGCGTAGCTCATGCCGTTTTCTTTGGAGGAAAGCTCCATCTGCTTCTGGCTGACTTTAATCTGCCAGAGCGAAGAAACCACAGAAACCACCATTGTCGCCACGACCACAATCAGGGATGGAATCACCAGGGATGGCGCATAAACGAAAATCTGCGTGATATACACCAGGGAAAACAGCGATGTAAGCCCTGTAGAGAGCAGCAGGGACACCAGCATCGTACATAAGGAGCTGATGTAAGCCGAGCGGGTCGACAGCTCACCGGAACTGTATTTTTTAAAGAAATCCGGCGGCAGCGAAAGGATGCGCATCATCGTCGCCGCCTCCACATAGATGCCAAGCCTGGTATTCATCCGCTCCGAGAGCAGCGTCTTCGCCGAACCCATTAGCAAAGTGCTTACCGTAGCGCAGGAGAGGAAAACGGACATTGCCAGGATCGGCCGCAGGGTTCCCGCCTCAATCACATCCGAAAAAATAATATTCTGCAGCATAGGCGTCAGCATTCCGAGTAATACCACAACCAGGCTCACGATCCCGAACAGGATAAAATCGGCGGGCGTTAATGTGCGCACAATGTACAAAAGCAGCTCCCCGACTCCGATCTTTTTGATCGGAAACGGCTTGTAAAATGCGATCGCTTCCGGCTCCAGAAGCTCCTCCGTCCGGCTGTTTACCTTCATCCTCCTGCCGCTTTTGCGGTCAAAATACGTGTAGCCCCACAGCCCGCCCGGGATCAGCGCCACCGTGCTGCCGTCGTCCTTTCGCGTACCGAGCATTGCGCCCATCGCGTCGTTATACCAGCCCTTTTCCAGTGTGACCGTCCGCCGCATGATGCCATACGGCCGCATCAGATACTCCAGCTGCTCACTGACGTCTTTGATCGAATCCGGCACCTCCCGGCCTTTTACATGATAGAATTTCAGGATCTCATCGAGAGAGTCCCTCGTCAGCCGCCGCTCATCCCGGAGCGCGCCGGAAGCTTTTCTCCCCATGACCGCTCCCGCCACGTTGGCGAAAGACTCCGCAAACATTTCTTCATCACTCAGCTTCCGCTGGCGAATCTGCTCATCAAACCATCCCAAGTCCTTCACCTCCTATTCGCTCGCTACCAGCTGCGTATATGCGCCGCCTTTGGCGTAAAGCTCTTCATGTGTGCCGCGCTCCACAACCAGCCCATGGTCCAGGACGACAATCTCATCGCAGTCCCGGATGGTAGAAAGCCGGTGCGCGATCACGATGCAGGTAATCCCGCGATCTTTGATGGACTGTACTACCTCATACTCGGTCTTCGCGTCCAGCGCAGAGGTCGCCTCATCCAGGATAATGATTGTCGGATCCTGCGCCAATACCCGCGCGATCTCCATGCGCTGCCGCTGTCCGCCGGAGAAATCCTTACCGCCCTCTGTGATCTTATACTGGTAACCGCCGTCACGCATCATAATATCCTCGTGCAGATGCGCGTCGCGCGCGGCCAGGATCATCTCAAAGTCTTCAATCGAATCGTCCCACATCTTGATATTATTTGCAATCGTATCCTCAAACAGAATGATGTCCTGATCCACCACCGCCAGCGAGCCGGTGAACACACTGCGGTCAATCTGCTCAATCGGCTTCCCGTCAAACAGGATCTCCCCCTCCCACGGCCGGTACAGGCCGGAGAGCAGCTTCGCCCGCGGCGACTTGCCGCCGCCAGACGCCCCTACGAACGCCACCCGGCTGCCCGGCTTCAGCGAAAGGCAAAAATCCTGGATCAGAGGCTTTCCAAGCTTCGCGTAGCCGAAGGTCACATGGCGCATCTCCACATTCCCCGAAAGCTTGTCATATTCAATTGTGTCTTTTGAGGGACTGACGCCCCCTTCTCTCACAACGGCAGAACCGTCCTCCCCGATATCCACCGGATACTCCATCACGTCCTCAATCCGCTCCATCTCCGTGCGCATCTCCTGAATCGTCTGCCCCGCCGAGATCAATTCTGTCGCCGGGTCTGTGAAGGAACCCAGGAAGCCCTGGAATGCCATGATCATGCCGACGGTAAATCTGCCATTGACCACGAGCCACACGCCGATCATCAGCACCGCGACGTCCGTAAGAGAATTGACGATGTTCGGAATCATGCCCACATATTGGTTCAGCTTCGCGAAACGCACCTTCTGCGCGTTGACGCTCGCCTGGTAGCCCGCCCATTTCTGAAAATAGCCATTTTCCGCACCGCTCGCCTTGATTGTCTCGATCATCTCAATGCCGGAGACGGTCGCGGCGGAAAGCTTCCCGGCGTCCCGCATCTGGACGCGCGTAATATTGATACGCTTTTTCGAGATCCAGTTCGATACCAGCAGGTTGACCAGCACCGAGGCAATCCCGAACAGGGAAAGAATCAGACTGTAGCGCACCATCACAACCAGATAAAACACCATCATAAACGCCTGCAGCGCCAGCGGCGTAAATGTACTGATCAGAGTATTCGCGGCGGAAGCGTTGCCGCTTTTGCGGCTCTGAATATCTCCGGCCAGCCGCTGAGAGAAAAAGTCCATCGGCATCCGCAGCACCTTCCACATATAAGAGGTGCAGCCGACCACCGCGAGTTTGCCGTTGATCTTCATCTGAGAGACCGTCTGTATCCAGGCAACAGCAAGCTGGACGACACACATTAGCGTGAACGCCGCTAAAAACGGCGCCGCCCAGTCCGGATTCTGCCCGGTCAGGAGACGATCCAGGAAAATTCTCGAAAAGGCAGGGTTAATCATGCTCATCAGGGTCGAAATGACCGAAAGCAGTATGGTCATCACCACCGCGCCGCCCGCGCCCGCCAGGCGTTTCCTCGCAAATCCAAGGATCGATTTCGGCCTGCCGCCCGGTTCAAATCCTTCTCCCGGCTCGATCATCAGACAGATGCCGGTGAAAGACTGGTCAAACGTCTCCATCGACACCGCATACGCGCCCCGCGCCGGATCATTTAAGTATGCTTTGTCCCCTTTAAACCCATCCAGCACCACAAAATGGTTGAAATTCCAGTGGATGATGCAGGGAAATTTCCCGTTCTGTTTCAGTGCCTCTGGCTCCATGCGGTAACCCTGCGCTTTCATCCCATAGCTGCGGGCCGCCTGCAGCAGATTCTTCGCGTTCGACCCATCCCGGGACACGCCGCAGTCCGAGCGCACCTGCTCCAGGGGAATCCACTTTTCATAATAAGCCAGAACCATGGTCAGCGAGGCCGCTCCGCATTCGAGCGCTTCCAGCTGCATAACCACCGGAACTTTCGCGACCCCTTTCGCTATCGGTTCTTTCACTCTTCTGTTTTTCTCCATCGTTTTCCTCTTCCCCCCGCTTCCGCCCATTTCGCTCACTATCGGTCATGCCATGGCCAAAATTACGTTATCTCAGCCACTACAGGTGCGACCAGTAACCTTAGTTCACCACAAAGGACATCGGCGCGATGCTCTCCGTCACTATCTCGGCCGAATAAACGCCGTCCGCCAGCTCTTCATCTTCGAGCTGCGCTTCGTAAACCCACTCGCCTGCCTGCAAATCGCCCACATACAGGGTGTATTCAGAAAACTCCTCCGTCACCGCGACCGGCTCAGCGGACAAGGCCGCGAGCGTATACTCCTTCTCTCCAATCCGCACCGTCATTCCTTCCCTGGCGGATTCCTCCGTCTTTATGTAAATCGTGACCTTCCCGCCTTCCGCTACAGCGGCAGCCGTAAAGCTCGACTCCATTTTCCCGAAAATTCCCCAGATACAGGTACCCGCCAACAGAAGAATGATAGCGACAAGCACCGACCAGATACCCGGATTCGCCACGCGCAGGTAATCGTTCAGCTGCTCCGGCGAGGATACCCGCTCCATACTCTTTTTCCTGAAAATTGTATTTTCCATACGATTGTTCCTTTCTTTATACGATCGCCCGTCCTTTCGCAGAACCCCGGATTCCCGTGGCGCATCGCTTTCTTCAGAGCGGCTCGATAATATTAAAATCTCCGTCATTTCCCGCCACCAGGCCAAGGATCGTCTCCAGGATTGTTTCGTCCCCGTCCACTTGAATCGCCTGAGCAGCCGTCTCCTGGTTTTTCGAAATAAGCGCATAAATGGCTACCTTATTGCATGTCAGGCTCGCAGCTGCGCCGTCATCCGACTGATCTTTGTAATACAGCAGCGCTCCGTGATAAAAATGCAGCAGATACTGCTCTTCCACATCCTGTAAATACAGATTTACCTTGAAATCAGCGTCCGCAGACAGTTCCGTGCTGGTCACAATGCCCAAATAGTCCAGAAGAAGCTCCCCAGTCAGACTCTGCCGGAGCATCTGGCTCCTGGTCGCTTCCTTCTCTGGCGCGGTAAAGCCGTGGCGCAGCTCCCAGGCGCCGGAAAGATAAGCGTTTCTCCATGCGCCGGATTCGGCCTGATAGCCCAGCTGCTCCAACGCGTCCGCACACAGATAACGCGCCGTCTTGTTTTCCGGATCCGCGTACACAAGTACATTCGTCACCTCTGCCACCCAGCGGTATTCCCCATTTTCATAATCCTCCAGCGCCAGAGCAAGCACCCGATCAGTATCTCCGAGGTATTTCACCCATTTCTGCGCGCTTTCTTCGGGCGGAAGGGGATTCAGATGTACCGGATTTGCATCATACCATCCCATATATTTCTGATAGACTGCCCTGGAATTGTGTGACAGAGTACCATAATACTGTCGGATATACCAGATCTTCGAAAGCGCTTCCGGAAGCTCAATCCGATCCGCAATCTCATCCGAAGTGTACCCATCGTTCAGATACATCAGCGTCCGGTCATTGATATACTTATAGACCGCAGCTGTGTTTGTCAGATATTCACTGATTGCCTCCTGCCCGAAGTGCGGCCAGTTATGTGACTGGAAAATCACATCCGTCTGGTTCCCGTAAAGGGCTTTTGTCTCATTGAGATATTTTGCCCAGGCATTGCCATCCCGCACCTGTGCGCCGCGCAGCGTGTAGAGATTGTGCATGGTGCCAGTCGCGTTTTCCGCGATCCATAGCGCCCTCATCTGCGGAAAATACATATTCATCTCCGCGGGAGCTTCTGTCCCTGGCGTGAGCTGGAACTGCATTTCCAGCCCATCGACGGTGATTGTCTCACCGGTCTGGGCGACTTCATACGTCGGCGCAAAGAAAGAGATCGTCCCGGCACTCTGGCTGGTGCCGATCCCGACAGATACCGGTCCTTCCGCCCCCGGCGTCAGAAACGTTCCATACTGATAAGAAGCTCTTCTCGACATGGCGGTACCCGCGTAGACATTCTCCGAGACCACCTCTTCCAGAAACCCCTCCGGGACAATCACCGGAACCTTGCCGGACGCCAGCTGCTCCTCCAGAGACTCTCCTGCGTCCGCTACATCCTCTGCGCTGACAACGCCCGCCATTCCGCCATAATGATCCACATGCGTGTGGCTGATCACCAGCGCTTTCACCGGCCGTTCTCCCAGATTTTTCGCAATCAGCTGCATCGCGGCCGCCGCCGATTCAGACGACATCGTCGTATCAATAACCACCCAGCCGGAATCCGTCGCCACAACCGTCAGGTTCGCCATATCGTAGCCGCGCACCTGATAGATTCCTTCCATCACCTCGTACAGGCCGTAAAAATGATTCAGCGAAGCGTTCCTCCAGAGTCCCGGATGCACGGAATCCGGTGCTTCCTCTTCATAGTCCAGAAAACCATACGCATCCTGAGACCAGATGACATTCCCTTCCTCGTCCGTAAGCACCAGCGTCTCCGGCGCCTCAATCAGCCCTTTTGTCGCGCACTCATATTCCGCGTGATCCTCAAAATCCATGAGATCATAGTGCGCACGATTTGCCTCGGCAGTGTATTCCGTCGCGCCCTTCGTCTCCCCATCCAGCGAAGCAAGCGCTTCCGCCATTTCTTCTGTAATTTCTGAAGTCGACCCTGTTGCTTCGAGAGTCATCTCACTTACCGCCTCGGTCGACTCCTCCGCGTGTACGAATGTCCCCCACGCGCCCGCTGCCGCCAGCGCCGTCATCCCTGCCGCGCTGCTCTTTATAAAATCCCGTCTTGAAATAGAATTTCCCATCTTATTTTCCTCCTGATCTTCGTCACCTGTAGATACCGAAAGCCGCTCTTTTCCGGCTTTCCTCTCCTGCCCCGGCTTTGCTGTACCCTGTCAGCGAAAACAAATCAT
The DNA here is from genome assembly GCA_021205225.1 of Lachnospiraceae bacterium. Lineage (GTDB taxonomy): Bacteria > Bacillota > Clostridia > Lachnospirales > Lachnospiraceae > Choladousia. The sequence goes on along the minus strand of JAJPXX010000122.1, from coordinate 12,104 downwards.
ATCTGTTATAGCAAAACAAAAAAGAAAAAGGAACTGTACGAAAGTATAGTCTTGACTTTTCAGAAGCTTTCTTTACGCACCCCTGCGCAATCGGATAGGGGTGCTCTCACCCCCCTATCCGCTGCGCCAGGCGGGTGCGGCGCAAGCCGCAAATTTCCACACCCGCCTGTGTGCATAAAATAGAATCCCGCTTTGCGGGATTCTCGCGCTGCCGCGCGTCTGCGCAAGCAGACAGTTTCCTCTAGCGCGGCATGCGCATCCTCCCGGAGGGTTTTTGTCCGATAGGGAAGTTCGGAGAACTTTCCTATTGGATAAAAAACGCGACACTATCAGCGTCGCGCAAAATTCATACTATATATAATGGTTCGAACAACAAAAGGATATGATACTACGGGTCTCTCCGTGCTTCGCACTCCCGAATCTCCGCTTCGCTCCAGCCGCCCGCCTGAACCAGACAAAAACTCAGTTTTTAGTCCTCCGGAGCACCTCCTCATCCAGCATGCCAAGCTCCGATGACACAAAAGCAGTCTCCACCTGCAGACAGGTAAGATTCGCCGCTGTGGCGGGGAACTCCAGAATCGCGTTCACCGCAACCGCAAGCGCAACCGCCTCTGCCGGAATTCCCAGCTGGGCGAATACGACCGTATAACAGGCGACCGACCCGCCCGGCACTGGCGGAGCCGCGATCGCCACCAGCACGGACACCAGCACACTCATCACCAGCCAGACCGGCGTAATGCTCACGCCATAATTCTCCGCCATACACAGAGAAATCACCAGAAAGGACAGCAATGCGCCCGGCATGAAAATGACCTGCCCCAGCGGCACCGCAAAATTTGCTGTTTTCGCGGGGATCCCAAGCTTTTTTTCACAGGTTTCCAGATTGGTCGCGAACGCCGCCGCAGAGGAGGACGTCGACAATCCGATCAGGAACGTCGGGAAAAGCTTCTTTGCCAGCGTCACAATGCTGATCCGGTACCGCAAAGACATAGCCGCCAGATACACAAACGCGCACAGCAGGCACGTCGGAATGCCAAGCACAAACATCTTCACAATCCCTGCTGACTGGCTCAGCTCATCCGAAGTCACCAGGGAAAATATGCTTAAAAACACAAATACCGGAATCGTTTTTCCCAGCGCCCCCATCAGAAAGCTCACCACATCGTTGAGCTGTTCAACCAGAGACCGTACCGCGGCGGCACGCTCCCCCAGAATCAAAAGCGCCAGTCCCACACACACGCCCATAAAAATGACCTGCATGATATTTCCTTCCTGAAATGGCGTCACAATATCCGACGGCACGATATCCAGAATCATCTGATATACCGCCAGCAAACCGGAAGTACCGCCGCCCTCTCCTCCAAAGGATACCGGAAAGAACCACATCAAAATCAGGTCTGCCGCGATCCCAATACCAAACATAGAAAGAAGCATACCGGAAATCAGCTTTTTTCCGACCTTACCGATGGTACTCAGATCGCCAATATTAAAAATGCCCCAGCAGATCGCGAGAAAGATCATCGGGGAAGCGACCATCCCCAACGCGCCCAGAATCATCTGAAACAGGGGATCTGTCAGTGAAAGAATCCCCTCCTGCGCAGCGTAAGGCAGCCTGGAAACCACAAGTCCTGCCGCAGCCCCGCAGAAAATCGACAGCAGCAACAGCGTCGCCTGTCCGATCTGGCGCTTTTTCGGCGGCCAGGCGGTCAGGCAGTTCTCGCCGTTTTTATAAGAATATTCCAGCACAAGCCCCGCCTGTGACAGCAGACGGTTATACAAAAACGCATCCTCGCTGCTCTCCGTCTCCACATCCATGCGTGTTCCAGCTACCCGTACCTGAAAATACTGTTTTCCAAACCGCTTTCCCGTGCGCAGAGTCGTCCCGGCACCCTCTCCCAGGTCATTCAGCCATAGCTCCAGTATTTCCTCCAGCGAAAGTCGGATCCGGAGAATGTCCCTTTTGTCCACCTCTGCCTCCGCCAGCGCTTCCGAACAGGAAACCGACAGCCGGTCAATGGTCTTAGCCGAAAGCAGCAGCTTCTCCGAACGTGATTTTATCTCACTCATATATCTTATGTTCCCTCATCTGTCCAATTCTTATGCTCCCGTCCCATTCCATTCGCATGAAACCGCAGCTTTTCCTTTGCCCTGCTACTCAATTGTAAGAATATCTGAAAACCCGGTCACATCAAAAATATCCTGGATCGTCTCATTTACTCCGCGAATGACCATGCTGCCCTGCCGGTTCATCACCTTCTGCGCTGCCAGCAGTACGCGCAGCCCGGCTGATGAAAGGTATTCGAGGCTGCTAAAATCCAGCGTCAGTTTCTCTACGCCATCTATCTTCCTGCGAAGCTCCGTCTCCAGGGATGGAGCGGTCGTCGTATCCAGCCTTCCCTCCAGCTTTACCGTCATTGTCCTGCCATCTTTTACCGTTTCGATTTTCATCCTGATCTCTCCTCTCTTATGCTGATGTCTGCACATTCTGCCTGTCGGTTCTGTCAATCGCACATGGCAAAAATTGTAATCACTGCGTATTCAACCCCCGCTGTGTAGCATCCCACACTTTGTATGGGATAAGACCTGACCATGCAGCAGATGCGCAGTCAGGCTGCGAGCAGGAGCCAATAATTCCCATTGGCACCCACATTTTTATTATACAGGATAATCCATCAAAAATCATCAGGAAATTCATTTTTAGGAATAACAATCCAGGAAAAATCGAAACCAGGATCTGGTGCGCCTGGCCGGTTCGGTCGGATGGACGATCGGAACCCTGCTGTCCGTGTGGTTCTACCGCGCGGGATTTACGGAAAAAATACAGCCGTTCAAGTAGTGTCTCTGTCTGCAAAATAATAGTTTTAATTGACAAAAATGTACGTTTCCCTTAAAATAAAGAAACAGCGTAACTGTTCAGAACGAAACAGCAAATTATTGACAGCGTACTGTTCGAAAAAAACAGAGGACACGAATATGAAAAAAAGAAATGAGTACAGCAGAAAGGGCAGTTTTTTTTACAAGCTCACCACAAATGGCAGTTCAGAAACCGAGGAACAGATATCCGGGCTGTTTCATGAAGTGGAACAGCAGGTCGAAGCCGGGAATCCTGCATTTGTCCCGGACATTTATTATTCATTGCAGCGAAAGGGCTGCAACCGAAAGCAGGCTTATACCATGATTGTAACGCAATACGCAAAGGAAAAATACCTGGCACAGCGGGAAAACAGAGCCTTTGATAAAAAGCGTTATGAGTCGTCCCTGCGGGCGGCGAACAGAACGTTCACAGAGCCGATGGACGTCAGATATGTTCCACTGGAAATTGAGAAAGAACTCAATGCAGTGTTTGAAGATATTACCGATCACGAAATAGATGAAGATTATGAATACTGTGCAGAAAAGCTGCTCGCCGTCTGGCCGCGCACAAAAGAATATATCATCCATTATTTATACCGTGATACCAATACAGGTATAGAGAAACCGGAATTATGTGACGTCTCCGAGCTGTCAGACTATAACCTGACCTTTGACTCCTTCCTGCCGGATATGGCCATGATTCTCGGCAATGCAGAACGATATGAGGAGGAAATCGCCTATTGCAAGGATATATTGGATCTGTTCCGCTGGGAAGTCTCTGACCCGGATGAATATAAAGATGATATCGGGATGGCACTAAAAGATAGCGGGAATCGCCAGGCGGCCGTACAGTGGTACGAAGACTGGCTGACCGAAGACCCGGACAACGGAAATTGTATAAATGCATACGCATTTATGCTGCAAACAGAGGACGACATCGATGGGGCGCTGCGCCTGGTCGAAGCACATCTGCCAGAAGGAGAGCCAACGGCCTGGAAATACCACAATCTGTATCTGCGCGCCGGAGAATTATACGACGCCATCGGTGATACCGACAGGGCAAAACATTATCGGGATTTAGAGAAAGCATGTTTTGAAACGGATCCTGATTTTCCTGCATTCGACGGGTTTGAGCACTTCTCCGAAGATGAAGACGGCTGGAAGCTAAAACCTGTTGTGAAAGAAAAAAAGATATATCCAAACGATCCTTGTCCCTGCGGAAGCGGGAAAAAATATAAGAAATGCTGCGGGAAAGCGTAAAACCGCAGAATATTTTATTTGTTATTTCGGCCGGGCAGACATACCTCGTAAGGGGTATGTCTATTTGATGTTTTACTTTTTGGCGCATAAAGTCCTGCCCGGCGTTTTTCAATTCGTCCTTGCCTTTTTACAGATTCCCGTTTATACTACTATAAAAGTACATATGTTCGCATTGAATCAGAGAAAATGGGGAAGGAGGCAGTATGGACGATTTCCGGATAAAATCCAGCGAGCGATATGGTAACTTATCGTCTTTTAGTGGCTCCGCCCCTGGAGAAGACCGTCCCGGCTATACACTGGATGGCTTTTCTTACGAGGATGAACCCATCCGCCTTTCCCCGGAGCGAGCAAAGAATCTGCCGCCGAAGGAATACCGCCAGATGCGTTCTCTGGCTTTCGGTTCTCCGTTTTCCCGGAATTACGAAGCAAAGATTTTTTATCTTCAGGCCAGATACATGGAAGCGTTTGAGGACGACTGTCCCTATGAACGGGAGGTGCGCCATTATTTTCCGACCTACCAGAGTCTGTCTACGGAGGAGCTGCGGGGATATTTTACCTGGCGCACCCGGCTGCGCCACGGGCAGCTTGAAAAGACGTCCCTGACCTACGCTTACCTTTATGTCTATGAGCTTTTGCATCAGATTGGCGCGGCCACCGCAGAGGAAGGACTGGAGAATCTGATCTGGTTTTATGAGCAGTACCGCAGCCTGGATCCGGATATCCGGGGATATACGGAGCAATGGATCATAGATTATGCCGTCTATTATAATCAGCCTGTGGAGAAGATTCGGGCGTACACACTTCTTGACTCTGATGAAGATTTGTATACGCTGCTGCATTATGACTCGGTCAGCGATGAGGAATTGTTCCCGGCAATCCTCAGGCTTTCCAAATACCATCTGGAAAGTTCCAAAGCGTATAAACAATCTCCGGAAGAACTGAAACAGATCATCACAAACGCATACCGAAAGCTGAACGAATATTACCAAAAGCGTTACCAGAAAACCTGGGCGGAAAAATTATATGGTGCCGGTTCGGTGGAAATCCGCTATACTCCTTTTCAGCATGCCGTATTCTATGATCGCGGGCAACGGGAACATTACGAATACCACCTTGGTCCACTACAGTGCTACCGCTGCGAACAAAATCGCTGGAGCAGCTGGCGGTACTGTATGCCACCTCTGCGGAGTCAGGAATTGGGGGTATTTGTCCGCGCAGCCGACCGCCTGTTCCGGGAAGAGCGCGAAATTCATCCTGCGCTGAAATTCGGGGATGAGACCAAAACCATGGAAAAATTCATTCGTCTTGCCCTTCGTGAAGTAATTGCGGAGCAGAAGAAAGCCGCCCGCCCTAAAATAGAGTTTGACCTGAGCCTGTTAGGCGACATCCGCAGAAGTTCTGATGCCATCGGGCAAAAGCTAATGACGGAGGAGGAGCGGTATACTGATGCTCCATCGTATACAAAAGACTATCCGCCAAAAGAAACAAGAGAATGTGCCAAAACAGAATCGCATATAGAATCCGAGTACGTGGCAAAGACACGCACCCTCGCTGAACTTGAGCATAATGCACTCGCTCCCCGTTCCTCAGACAATGAGAGCACCGACCGTAGCGACAGAAGAAACGACAGCGAGGGGGCGTCTCCATCCGTAGAATACAGCGATGAGACGTTTCCACTCTCCGGCGACGAGTTACGCTTCGTGCAGCTTCTGCTCTATGGCGGAGATCTGCCAGGTTTTCTGTCTGAAACACACCGTATGGCTTCGATTCTGGCGGAATCTGTAAACGAGAAGCTGTACGATACATTTGCGGATACTGTGATTGAATTTGACGGCGATATGCCAGTTATTGTGGAAGATTATCTTGACGATCTGAAAGGAATGATACCAAGTTGAAGATACCAAAACGAATTGCGAGCACACTTATCAACGCCCTGAAGGGCGGGGTGGTGCCCCGCATTGGCTTACCTTATATTACAGTTGGGCGGGAAGCGGAGATCAATGCCCTGCTCCACGATGTGGAGATCATCGCTGATGGCGGGGCGGCGTTTCGCTTTATCTCCGGCAAGTACGGGAGCGGCAAAAGCTTTCTGCTGCAGACCATCCGCAACTATTGTATGGATCGGAATTTTGTGGTGGTGGACGCCGACCTCTCCCCGGAGCGCCGTCTGCAGGGCACCAGGGGACAGGGGCTTGCCACCTATAAGGAGCTGGTGCAGAATATGTCGGTCAAGACCCGCCCGGAAGGCGGCGCGCTGCCACTGGTGCTGGACCGGTGGATCAGCAGCGTGGAAAGCGCTGTAGCCGCAGACACCGGACTGTCTTATGACAACCCGGAGTTTTCTGCTCTGGTGCGCCGGAAAATTTTTACCGTTATTAACGGCCTGAACGGCATGGTGCACGGCTATGATTTTGCGCGGCTGCTGACCCTCTACTATCAGGCATACGTAAACGGCGAGGATGATGCCAAAGCCAAAGTCATCCGCTGGTTCCGCGGAGAGTACGCGACCAAAACAGAAGCCAGACAGGATCTGGGCGTCAACGTCATTATCACCGACGACGACTGGTACGAATATATCAAGATTTTCGCAGCCTTCCTGAAAGGAGCGGGCTATGCGGGAATGCTGGTGCTCATTGACGAGCTGGTGAATATCTATAAAATTCCCAACAGCATCACCCGGCAGTACAATTATGAGAAAATTCTCACCATGTACAACGACACCCTGCAGGGAAAAGCCCGCTATCTCGGCATCATTCTCTGCGGGACGCCGCAGTGTATTGAGGATACCCGAAGGGGCGTCTACAGCTACGAGGCTCTGCGTTCCCGGCTGACCGAAGGGCGTTTTGCCAGTGAGGATACCCGTGACCTTTTGGCGCCGGTGATTAAGCTTTCCCCTCTGACCAATGAGGAAATGCTGATCCTGGTAGAAAAGCTTGCCGCGATCCACGCGCAGCTTTTTGACTACGAGCAGCGGCTGACGCAGCAGGATCTCATTACCTTTATTCAGATCGAATACAGCCGTGTGGGCGCCGACAGCCATATTACGCCCAGAGAAATCATCCGGGACTTCATTGAACTGATGGATCTCCTTTATCAGAATCCAGACCTGGAGGTCGCCGCCCTCATGGGGTCGGAAGACTTTTCCTATGCAAAAACGCCGCTGGAAGAGCAGGCGGCGGATGAGCTGGGCGAATTTGCGGAATTTGAACTATAATGCCCCAGGCAGCTCCTGATCATGGCTGAGCCAGACAGAACATACTAACCGAACAGGTATAGGAAACGGAACCCACAGGACAGGGCTTGCTCTGCCCAAAACTAACACAATCTCCAACGAAACAACAGGTAGAAAAACATGAATACCTTCGACCGTTACGCCCCCTTTATCCAGGATTATATCTACCAGAATGGCTGGGAATCCCTACGCGCAGTTCAGGCGGCAGCCGCCGATGTGATTTTCAATACAGATGAGAACCTGCTGCTGTCCGCCTCTACTGCCTCCGGTAAGACAGAAGCGGCCTTTTTCCCGATTCTGACACTGTTTACCGAAGATATACCCTCTTCCGTAGGCGCAATCTATATCGGACCGCTGAAAGCGCTGATCAACGATCAGTTTTCGCGTCTCAACGACCTGTGCCAGGAAGCCAGTATACCGGTCTGGCACTGGCACGGAGATGTGTCGCAGTCTCACAAAAATAAAATGATGAAGCACCCGTCCGGCATCTTGCAGATCACGCCGGAAAGCCTGGAAGCGATGCTTCTGCACAAGCATTCCGCCATCACGAAGCTCTTTGGCGACCTGCGTTTCATCGTGATCGATGAAATCCATTCCCTGATGCGCGGCGACCGCGGCGGCCAGACGCTGTGCCTGATCGAGCGGCTCTGTCGGCAGGCGGGTGTGAATCCCCGGCGAATCGGTCTCTCCGCCACCATCGGCGATCCCAAAGAGGCGGGCGCCTTTCTGTCGGCAGGTACCGGGCGAAAAACCATCATTCCAAAGCTTCCCCAGGGCGGTATCAAATGGCGGCTGTCCATGGAGCATTTTTACACCTTTCCGCCGACCAATCCCGGAGCACCCACGAAAATTCATGGCCAGGTTCCGCAGAAGGCTTCATCAGACGAAGACGCCCTCTCTCCCAGAACCGACATCGCGCCAAAAGAAGCCGATCCCGGCATCGGTTACATTTTCGAGCATACCAGAGGGAAAAAATGTCTGGTATTCGTCAATTCCAGAGAGGAATGCGAGGCCGTCACCACGACGCTCCGCCAGTATTGCGAAGCCAAAAACGAGCCGGATCGTTTTCTCATTCACCATGGCAACCTGTCAGAATCCTACCGGCAGACAGCGGAAGCGGTCATGAAAGACGAAGAACAGTTCCAGACCACAGTGACTACGGCTACACTGGAGCTGGGCATCGACATCGGCAGGCTGGAGCGGGCGTTTCAGATTGACGCGCCTTATACGGTATCTTCTTTTTTGCAGCGCATGGGAAGAACCGGACGGCGGGATCTGCCCCCGGAAATGTGGTTTGTTATGCGGGAAGAGCCGCCGGAAGCGCGGGCGCTCCTGCCAGCCACCATTCCCTGGAAGCTGATCCAGGGAATCGCCCTGGTGCAGCTCTACCTGGAAGAGCGCTGGGTAGAGCCGCCGAAAATGGACGCCCTTCCCTACAGTCTGCTCTATCACCAGACCATGAGTATCCTCGCCTCCTGCGGCGAAATGACGCCGGCCGAGTTAGCCTCCCGCGTCCTGACGCTTCGCTACTTCCGCAAAATCACGCAGGAGGACTTTCGAATCCTTCTGCGGCACCTGCTGGAAACCGGACACATCGAGCGAACCGAAGCGGGCGGCCTGATCGTCGGTCTGGCTGGAGAGCGAGTCGTCAATAATTATAAGTTTTATGCTGTTTTTCAGGAAAACGAGGAATACACCGTCCGCGCTGGTTCAGAAGAGCTCGGCACCATCGTAAAGCCGCCTCCCGCAGGAGAAAAAATCGCCATCGCCGGTCACGTCTGGCTGGTGGACGAGGTCGACCACAGGCGGCATATGGTCTACTGTGAACTGATCAAGGGAAAAGTCCCCGCCTACTTCGGCGAGGTACCCGGAGACATCCACACCCGAATTCTGGAGCGGATGCTGGACGTTCTCTGTGAAGAGGATCCTTCCTCTCGCACCCCTGAACCGCAGTCTGCCTCGGCGGATACCGAACAAACGCCGTTGAAGCCTGGTGTGGCGCGAAGCTATCCTTATCTGATGAAAAATGCCAGGGCAAGGCTCGCCGCCGCCCGAACTTCCGCCAAAAACGCCGGTCTCGGCAAGCGATCCCTGATCTGCCTTGGCGGCAGTATGTACGCCCTGTTTCCCTGGCTTGGCACCTATGCCTTCCTGGCTCTGGAGCGTTTTCTGAAGCTTACCTGCGGCAAGCGCCTTGGCATAAAGGGAGTAGATTCCTCCCGCCCCTATTTCATCCAGTTTGTCATGACCGTCTCCGAACGGGAATTCTGGACGATTCTCCGGGAAGAATTGAATCAGCCCATTGACCCGATGAGCCTTGTCTATCCCAGGGAAGTGCCCATCTTTGACAAATATGATGAATATCTGCCGGAAGTGCTGGTGAAAAAAGGATTTGCTTACGGTGTGCTGGACATTGAAGAAATGAAAGCGAAAATGCTGCGGCTGTGCGAAAGAGAGCTGCGTACGGAAATGAATTCAAAATACCTCTGAACACGATGTGAATAGGACAAGGGTGTTCTCACCCTATCCACCTGCGCCGGCCGCGTCCGGCTTTAGCCGGAATAATTCCTTACGCGGCCGTGTGCATAAAAAGGGACTGCCTTTCACAGCCCCTTTTCTTTCACTATAAATGATGCACACAGACGCGCAATGGAATGGCTGCTTTGCAGCCTCGCGTCTGGCGCAAAGTAAAACGACTTACGTCGTTTACTATAAATATACGCTATTTTTATTTTCTACAGATATATCTCATAGATTTACCCCTGGATCTGCTTCAGATCCGCAAAGGTTTTCAGCGGCCAGGTCACTTTCTCATGTGCGGCGGCCTCGCCCAGTCCGGCGCCGTCAAAGCCGCCGGCGACAGCGGCGTCAATGCCCGCCAGCGCGTCTTCCACAACAAGGCAGTCTTTCGGCGCCAGGCCAAGGAATTCGGCGCCCTTTAAAAACACCTCCGGATGCGGCTTGGAATGTGTGATATTGGTGCCGTCGCTGATCGCGTCAAAATAATCGCCCAGCCCGATCCGTTTCAGGATCAGCTTCGCATTTTTGCTGGAGGAGCCGATCGCCAGCTTTGCGCCGGTCGCCCGCAACGCGTCCAGCGTCTCCTTTACCTCCGCGCTTAAGTCCGCAGGCGACATCTGCTCCAGCAGGCCGCGGTACATTTCATTCTTCTTCGCCGCCATCTGCTCTTTCTCTTCCTGCGTATATTCCTTCTCGCTTCTTTCCAGAATAATATCCAGGCTTGCCATGCGGCTCACACCACGGAGACGATTGTTGATCGTCTCGTCAAAATACACACCGATCTCATCCGCCAGTGCCTTCCATGCCTGATAATGATACTTGTCCGTGAAGCAAATCACACCGTCAAGATCAAAGATAATGCCCTGATACTTCATCTTCATAATCCTCCTGTATTTTTCGGAAACGGTCTCTGCCGTTGTCCTTTTTCCTGAGTATACCATCAAATGTGCCCGTCCGCAATTGCAACTTTGCACCTGTTTCCGATTTACAGGATGCTGTTGTACTGACATAACTGTTCAGTACCTTCTCAGTTACGGGACTTATCCTGTATTCTGTGTGGGATAATGCCATTCCGGTAAGGGGAAAAATCCATTTAACTTTTGTAAGCTTCAAAATATCTTTCAAAGGTTTCCTCACTATACGCTTTCTTTTGCCTGATTCTTTCAAAAGCTTCCTGATCAAAATTTCCTTTCACGCATCTCTCATAAGCAGGCTTTAGCAGATACTCTGCTCTGGCTTCGAGTATTTTCTTATAAAAGCACTTACGAATATCCGCGAGAAAATCCTGTGCGTCGATAAAAGCCTTAACTTCGGGCATTTTTTCAAGTATCACAGGGACAACTGTAACTACAGCTTCTGTGATCCTCTCACTGTATCCGGAATGCAGCAGATCATAATAGCTTAGTTTTACCTGGTTCATTGCAAGTGCTGCCTTTGGGAAAAGAAAAACCCGTTTCATTATTTCCTTTTCATCCGAAAGGACCTGCTCCATTCCATGTGCCGCCAGAGCCGGGAACAAAGTGCTGCCATTATCATAGATCGGAGATGCTTTTATTCCTCCGTCCCTGCTAACCAGATATCCCCAGTTACCCATATGTCTGTCAGAATTTCCGATCAGAGCGTCGCCAATAAATCTACGCCAATAGATATCCAGAAATTCCTCTTTTTTCTGCTTCAGCATGGTATCCTTTGAAATGACATAATCCAGTTGAGAATACTCTGGCACTCGCCCAACATCATCACTGTCGTAATATTTTCTCAAATATCGTCCGAACTCAATCAAACGCTCCGAATCACTCGTGAAATTTTTGCAGGCGACTAAAAGCTCCTGGTTCCTGGTGGCCAGGAAGGTTTCATGTGTATCAAATCCAACAATGGCAAGAATATGACTGGATAAATACTCAGATAGAACATTATTTACATAGCTTGTATCCAGATCATTCATCCGGGTATGCTGCTCAGAATACTTCACAAGGTATCTCTCTCCGTTTGGACTGATCAGTCCTTCCTTCCTGTCAGAGCCACTATAATCCGCAAAAATGTCTTCCTCCCAATCATCCAGGGAGGGAAAAGCGAGCTTATCAAAAGAATCCATAGAAACTCCGTACATCCGGCAACCTCCCTTCACCTTGTTTTCGCTGCTCGTTGCCCCCAGTTCTTTCCACTCATAAGCGGCAGATATTCCTTCAGGTCATATTGTACCATAAGAAAAACCATTTGTCAGCAAGCAGACTGGGAG
>JAJPXX010000117.1 GCA_021205225.1 Lachnospiraceae bacterium | reverse complement strand
GCAGCGGGTATACTTATAATGTTTACGTGAAAGCCTATATAGACAGCACGGGCGGAGCTGCTTCGTCCACGTTGTCCATTGCATATCTGGCGGCTCCGGGCATTTCCTCCCTGTCCAGTACATCCTCCGGGATTTATGTGGCATGGGGGACCGTGAGCGGCGCGTCCGGGTATAAGGTCTACCGCAAGACGGGAAGCGGCAGCTATTCCCTGGTAAAGACGACAACGGATCGGAGCTGGACCGATACCGGTACGTCTGCGGGGAATACCTATACCTATCAGGTGTATGCGTATTCCGGGACAACGACCAGTGCCGCATCGGCGGAAAAGAGTGTGACGAGACCAGCCGCATCCGCATCCACCTCCACGGTGACACTTGCCGCCGGAAAGATTACAAGCCTGACAAATACATCCGCCGGCATCAAGATCAAATGGACCGCAGTCTCCGGCGCGGACGGTTATTACATTTACCGCAAGACCAGTTCCGGCAAATACAGCAGGATTAAAACGATCAAGAGCGCTTCGACTGTCAGCTACACGGACAAAAAAATTGCAGACAATAACGGTACGACTTACATTTACAAAGTTGTGCCGTATTCAGGCAGTACAAAGGGGACAGGCACGGCCAGCACCACGGTCCGGCTGACGCGAACCTCGCTTACCTCTCTGAAGAATTCAGCTGCCGGTAAGATGAGGGTGAAATGGACATCGGTTACGGGTGTAACCGGCTACCAGATTCAGTATTCCACAAGCAAGACCTTTGCCAGCGGAAATAAGACGAAGAAAGTCGCCGGGGCTTCCAGCGTGAAAAAAACACTGAGCAGTCTGACAAAGGGAAAGACGTATTACGTGCGGATTCGGACATATAAGACGGTCAATGGGAAAACCTATTACTCGGCATGGAGCAGCAAATTGAAGGTGAAGATCACGAAATAATATAGTGCGGAAATACCGGGAGCAGGGCCAAATGAGGAGAGGAAGAGTTTTCACTTCCTTTCCTCATTTGTTTATAGTAAGATTGCCGGGTTTGTGCTATACTGCTCTATATGGAAAGATGAGCCTGAATCAGCAGAAGGAAGGAGATGCCTATGGCCGGGGTGGGAATTAGAAAAAAGCTTCCGATTGGGATTGAGAATTTTGAGGAAATCCGGACAGAAGGATTTTATTATGTAGATAAAACTGCAATGATCAGAGACTTGATGAATTCATGGGGGAAAGTAAATCTGTTTACCCGTCCCAGGCGATTCGGAAAATCGCTGAATATGAGTATGCTGAAGGCATTTTTTGAGATTGACTGTGACAAGGCTTTGTTTGATGGTCTTGCGATAGCAGAAGAAAAGGAGCTATGTGGGACATACATGGGAAAGTTTCCGGTCATCTCGATCAGCTTAAAGAGCGTCAGCGGTGTGGATTATAAATCAGCGTGTTCTATGATGCGTTCAGTCATTGGCAATGAGGCCAGACGCTTTGAAACAGTACTTATGGGAGATGAGACGCTTACAGAAACGGAAACAGGCCTCTATAAGCAGCTCATTACCCTGGATTCTTCCGGACAGAACATATTCTCCATGCCCGAATCAACGATGAAAGAAAGCCTGAAAACGCTTTCTGCGCTGCTTCATAAGCACTATGGGAAGAAGGTAATTATTCTAATTGATGAGTATGATGTGCCGCTGGCGAAGGCAAGTGACAAAGGGTATTATGCGGACATGGCAGATTTGATCCGCGGTATGTTTGATCAGGCTTTAAAGACAAATGAGAACCTTTACCTGGCAGTTCTGACTGGCTGCCTGAGAGTATCAAAAGAGAGCATTTTCACAGGCCTGAATAATCCGAAAATGTATACGATCCTCGATGCAAACTGTGATGAGCAGTTTGGCTTTACAGATGCTGAGGTCAGGCAGATGCTGGACTATTATGATCTTACAGACTACTATGATGTGACGAAAGAGTGGTATGACGGATATAAAATTGGACGGGCGAACGTTTATAATCCATGGGATGTTATCAATTGGTGCGACCAGCTGTTGACAAATCCGAATAAGTCACCAAAAAGTTACTGGGCCAATACCAGTGGCAATGATGAGGTTCGGAGATTCATCCGGCGGATGGGAAACGGCGTAACAAAGGCTCAGATAGAACGGCTGATTTCCGGAGAGGCGGTTCAGAAAAAGATTGTAGAGCAGTTAACCTATAATTCCTTATATGACAGCGTAGAAAATATGTGGAGTCTGCTATACGCGACCGGCTATCTGACTCAGAGCGAGACACCCGTGGGCGATGTTGTCTGGCTAACTATTCCGAACGAAGAGGTACGCGGTATTTTTACCGGCTTTATACTGGGGCTGTTTGAGGAAGAAATGGCTGGAGACGGAGCGGCGGTGGCCGAGTTCTGCGGGGCGCTAAAGGCGGGCGATCCTGCGGATGTGGAACGTTTATTTACAGAGTTTATGAAGCGAACCATCAGCATTCGGGATACGGCGGTCAGAAAAGAAGTAAAGGAAAATTTTTACCACGGAATCCTGCTTGGAATCATTGGACTTAAGAGCGGGTGGGACATCGATTCAAACAGGGAATCTGGCGAGGGTTATTATGACATTTCCGCTGAGATAGAGGATGAGGAAACTGGAATTATTATTGAAGTAAAATACGCAGAAAATGAACGTTTTGAAGAAGCATGTCAGAAAGCTTTGGATCAGATCAATCAGAGTGGTTATGCGGATGAACTGAAAAAGGACGGGATGTGGAAAATCCTTAAATATGGCATTGCGTGTTATAAAAAGCGTTGTAAGGTGGTTCTGCAACAAGAAGGGCAGGAAACGGAGACATTGAGACGATAGATTGCTTTTTGATTATTTGCAATGACGCTTTTAATCTCCAGGCGCAGGCAAAATCCACCGTCTTTATGTGAACCAAGACACGGATTTATGTTGCATTGCGTTGTGGTCTGTGCTATAGTCTGACTATAAAAAGGCTGTTGTTTCAATAGTATGCGTCTGTTTTTGCGCTGTGAGAATGAAAAAGAGCGGAAGTTTTGCAGTGCGGATGTACAGATGCACACCTGAGAATGGAGGACGTGGGTTATGAAGAAAGGATTTGCTTTATTGATGGCGGCTGTCATGCTGATGGCTGTGCCTGTGAGTACGGCGCTGGGCAGTGAGAGCGATACGGATGTGATTTTGTCAGAAGATCTGATGATATCGGATGAGACTATGGCTGCGGACGAAGGGGAATCTGAAAGCCTGTCGGGCGAGGATGCGGCCCTGATTGACGTGATTGAGGTGCAGGGGGAGGATGCGGAAAACGAGACAGAGGCAGATACCGATGTCACCTTAGTGGATGAATCGGGCGCAGCGGATGACTCAGATTCCGTTACTGAGGATGACGTTCTGGTTGTGGGCATCGAAGAGGCAGACGCGGAGGATATTCCGGCTGAAGTCAGCGAGGCGGCGGAATCGGAAGCTTCTGAGTTGATTGATGAGGCGGCGGCGGTAGAAAATACCGTGACGGCAGTGTCTGACCTGACGCCCGAAGCGACCAATAATACCGGAGATCAGAATTATTCTGCCAAGTCATCTCCAGTTTACTCGTACCTGGAGGTTGTGAGCAACGGTTTTATGCGGGTAGAATACACCGGCAGCGTGATTGTGGTGGAATATTATAACAGCAGTTTTACCCTGACGTCAAAGAAATATGTGACCAGGGAACTGCCCTATTTTGGCGGATTTTATGCGGGCAGCGACGCGTATTACCTGGTGTTTGGGCAAAACAATGCCGACGAGGATGATTCGACAGAAGTCGTACGGGTGGTAAAGTACAGCGCGGACTGGGTGCGCCAGGGGGCGGCGAGCCTGTACGGGGCCAATACGACAATTCCCTTTCGTTCAGGCAGCCTGCGGATGGCGGAATCGGGAGGCTACCTGTATATTCGAACCAGCCATCAGATGTATGCGTCCAGTGACGGGGTGAATCACCAGGCAAATCTGGCAATTGAGGTTGATGAGTCATCAATGACGGTGACGTATTCTGGTAACATGGGTTATGTCAGCCATTCGTTTAACCAGTTTATCCTGGTGGATGATTCGAATAATCTGGTTGAAGTAGATCATGGGGATGCGTATCCGCGGGCGGCGATTTTGTTCCGGGGTTCGAAACAGGGCGGCATCAGTACATTTAGCTACAATTCGGTTAAGCTTCTGTCCTTCCAGGGAGCCACAGGGAATAATGCGACCGGCGCCTCTTTAGGAGGCCTGGAATACTCCAGCTCCTCTTATCTCGTGGCGGGGAATTCGGTCACGCAGGATTCCGACTGGAGCAGTCATACCGCGCGCAACATCTTTGTAACGGTCACATCGCGCAGCAGTCTGAGCAGCACCTCGGTGAAATGGATTACCGATTATGATACAGATGGAAGCATTTCCGCCTCTACGCCGCAACTGGTGAAGCTGGGGTCAGATTCTTTCCTGCTTCTGTGGACCACGACGGAGTATTCGATATCCGGGAATACCGGTTCGAAGCAGTCAAAGCTCCATTATGTGTACCTTGACGGTCAGGGGAATACGACCAGTGAAATCTATACGGTCAATGGCCAGCTTTCAAATTGCAAGCCGACCGTATCCGGAGGGTCGGTATACTGGTATGTGACAGGGGATGCGGACAGTACCTCTTCCTCTACGACTCCTTATTTTTATACGATCCGTTCGGATGGATCTTTTAGCGTAAAGGTTAGTCTGG
>JAJPXX010000004.1 GCA_021205225.1 Lachnospiraceae bacterium | reverse complement strand
GATATAAAATGGTATGTTAAATATCATCAGCTAATTTCATTTGGATATATAGAAGAAAATGTCAACGGTATCTCCTATGACTTGACAATTGATGTGATATATGATGGAAGTGGCACTTCGGTTTCTGAATACCTGCTAAGTCCGGGTGAAAATGTTTTTATAAAAACGCGGGAAGAACTTAATATTCCGCAGAATATATTGGGGAGAATAGCAGAGAAAAATTCAAGAATGCGTCAGGGGCTGAAAGTTGATGGGCCACATTATCAGCCGGGACATAAGACGTATGCTTTTCTTCGTATAATGAATGTTTCGGGAGCCTCTATTTTACTTTCTAAGGGAATGCGTATTGCCCAGGTTATTTTTGAACAGCTTACGCAAGTCCCGGAAGTTCCCTATAATGCTCAGCCGGATGCGGCTTTTCTGGATGAAGAACAGTATCGTGGACTTGGGAATTATAGTGAAGAATATAAGAAGCAAATGAAGGAAGAAGCAGAGAAAACGAAAGAGGATATAGAAGGTGTCTCTCAGAAAATATATGCCAATGTTTTGACATTAATGGGCGTTTTGGTGGCTATTTTTACATTATTGACTATTAATTACCAGGCATTTTCTCAGGCGTCTTTGAATTTTAAATACATTTTGGTAATGAATTTATCGTTGTCCTTGTGTATAGTTGTGATGATGGGAATTATTCTTATTTTTGTTAATAATGCTAAGAATAAATTTTTTTTGATTAGCTACATTATTATTCTTTTTATTTTGGTGATCGCAACAGTAGGAATGTGTGTTACTTTCTTTTGAGAAATAGGGGAAGTTTTTATTTTTGTTCATCGTATTGGGCGGGAAAGGGAAGATAATGCATCTTTTTCTTTCTCGCCCCAAATTGTCATGAAAACAGATCCGCCAGTATTTCCGCCGCACTCATATCAAGATACCCGTCCGGGTCGGTCATGATCGAGCTTCCAGAGGTATCCCAGCGCATTTGCGCGTAGCTGGTCAGGTAAGAAGTGCTGACAGAGCATCCGGGATATTTGCTGTACCATTCTGGATAATAGGTCTTCATATAAGTGGTTGCCAGCTGGATGGCCTGGCTGGAGGTGCTGCCGGAAGCAGTGGGTGTCCCGCACATCCGCACGCCGGGCGGGCTGGAGTGGAGCAGAACTACGCTGCCATCCTCACACTGGCCGACCACCATCCAGACGTGTCCGCTTGAACTCATGATGTCGCCTGCCCGGTAATCCGTTACAGAAGAAGCCGATTTATAAGTACCCCAGCCTCGGGCAGCAAAATTAGCCGCCATCTGGGACGCTTTCATCACATATCCTTCGTTTCCGTCTGTGGTATTCAGAATATTATAAATACACCAGCCAATATAGCCGGAGCAGTCCAGTCCGTTTGCGATCTGATAGCGGGTTGTCCGGTAATCATAGCTGCTTGTCTGCTGCTCAAAAAAGGTTTTCCATTGTGTACTGACACCGACGGATACCGCCTCAGTTCCGGCACCGGTATCCGCCTCATTCCAGCCGCCGCCCCAGATATACATCGTTGACCCTACCGGCTGCAGGGCGGTCGAAAGCAGGGTTTTCAGCGTACTGGAGGCTACATCGGTTGTTACAGTGACTTTCTTTTTCAATTTTTTGACAAGCGTATCTTTGTAGTAAACCTTTGCAGTAATGGTCGTCGTGCCGGATTTCACAGCACGGATTTTTCCGGTGGAGCTGACCCTGGCGACACTCTTATTGGAGCTTTTGTACTTAACCGTGCAGCCGGTCTGCACGGCTGCAGTTACCGTCTTGGTCTCACCAGCCATAAGAGAAATAGCCGTGGTGTCATAGCGGAAGGAATTTTTGTTTGTTACAAGCAGATAAACTTTTTCAACGAGTTTTCCGTTCTCATCATAGAGGCGCAGCGTGGCGCGGCCTTTTTTCAGAGCCGTGATTTTGTAAGAACCGTCTGATTTTTCTTTTACCTTCGCAACGGCGGTCTTTGACACTGTTACGTTTGAGTATCCGCTGACTGTGCAGGACTTGCCGACTGCGAGCGTCTTTACAGATGTATTCGCGGCTTCAGCTGATGTGAAAAGGCAGAATGCCAGCAGTATGGAAGGCAGCAGCAGGCGCAGAAAATGAAAAAATACAGGGGCTTCAGGGAAATAGGTTGAGGCTTGTAGGCTTCTATTATAATGGAATGAATACATATAATACTCCTTGCTGCCAGTTGTTCTACGGCGGTATGCATTATAGATATAGAAGAATGGAATGATGCATAAAAATTTTAACATGTCTGTTCATTTATGTAAATCATTTTGTTTATTCCCGCGAAGCAACGAGCCAAGTAGCCGTGCCTGCACGGATATTTGACTAAAGCTAAAAAGGTACTGTCGAAACCTGATATCTTATGCTATACTGGAGTGGCAGTGATTGGCGTGAACTTGTAACTGTTCAGCGCTTTCACTGACAATTCAGATATTATAAAGGGAAAATAACTATGTACGAATTGATTCAGGCTGTCGGGAACAGCTATTATATTCAATGTCCGGCAAAAATCGGTCTGGTGCGGTTAAATGAGCAGGATGTCTGCCTGATTGACAGTGGAAATGATAAAAATGCCGGGCGGAAGGTGCGGCAGATTCTGGACGCGCAGGGCTGGCATTTGCGGGCGATTTACAATACGCATTCGCACGCGGATCACATTGGCGGGAACCAGTATCTGCAAAAACAGACGGGATGCAGGATCTATGCTCCCGGCATTGAGTGCAGCTTTACGCGGCATCCGGTTCTGGAGCCGGTTTCTCTTTACGGCGGCTGCCCGCCGACGGAGCTGCGGCATAAGTTCCTTATGGCGCAGGAAAGTGAGGCAGAGTATCTGACGGAAGACGTTCTGCCGGACGGACTGGAGATACTTCCGCTGCCGGGGCATTGCTTTGATATGGTCGGCTACCGGACGGCAGACGGCGTCATTTTCCTGGCGGATTGCCTTTCAAGTGCGGAGACGCTTGAAAAATACCAGATCGGATATATCTATGATGTTGGCGCTTATCTGGATACGCTGGAAAAGGTGAAGTCTTTGCAGGCAAAATTATTTGTTCCGGCGCACACAGAGCCGACGGAAGACATTGTGCCGCTGGCGGAGCTTAACATCGCAAAGGTGAAAGAGATTGCGGAGCGGATTGCCGGATTCTGTGAGAAGCCGTGCAGCTTTGAGGAGATTTTGCAGAAAGTATTTGACGGATACGGCCTGGTGATGAATTTTGAGCAGCATGCACTCGTCGGCAGCACAGTGCGTTCCTACCTTTCCTGGCTGAAAGGGTGCGGCAGGATAGATGTGGAGTTTGAGAATAATCGACTGTTATGGAAAAGAACGGAAGAAGGAGAAAGGTTATGAAAGCAGAGATCAGAAAAGAGTACCAGCGCTGGACGGAACAGTGTGCCGCGGCGATCCTGTACGATGCCGATGTGGAGGCGGAACTCAAAGCAATGGCAGCAGATGAGGCGAAGATTGAGGATGCTTTTTACCGTGATCTGGCGTTTGGAACGGGCGGACTGCGCGGTGTGATCGGCGCGGGGACGAACCGTATGAATGTATACACGGTAGCGAAGGCTTCGCAGGGGCTGGCGGACTATGTGAAGAAGAGCTTTACCGAAAAAGACTGGAAGATTGCGGTCAGCTATGATTCCCGGATCAAATCTGACCGCTTTGCGCAGGTTGCTTCTGGCGTATTTGCGGCAAACGGGATTCGGGTATGGATTTACCCGGAGCTGATGCCGACGCCGTGCCTGTCTTACGCGGTGCGCGCGCTGGGCTGCGCGGCAGGCATTATGGTGACGGCTTCCCATAATCCTTCCAGGTACAATGGCTATAAGGTTTACGGCGCAGACGGCTGCCAGATTACCACTGAGGCAGCGACCGAGATTCTGGCTGAGATTGAAAAACTGGACATCTTTGACGATATTAAAGTGACAGAATTTGCTGCGGACGAACCTGCCTGTGAGGGAGCGGAAACGGATAAGGCTGCAGGAATGGCGGAAGCCTCACAGGAGGCGGGAGCTTGCACTGCCAGGATTTCTTATATTCCGGCGGAAATCTATACCGGATTTACAGAAGAGGTGAAAAAGCAGTCCGTTCTTTTTGGTGATGAAATTGACCGGAATGTCTCAATCGTATATTCGCCGCTGAACGGCACCGGCTTAAAGCCAGTGCTGCGCACTCTGAAAGAAAGTGGCTTTACTAATATCACAGTCGTAGCGGAACAGGAGCAGCCGGATGGTCATTTTCCGACCTGCCCCTATCCGAATCCGGAAATTCGAGAGGCAATGGCGCTTGGCATGGAGTACGCTGCGAAATGCAATGCGGATCTGTTGCTTGCGACTGACCCGGACTGTGACCGCGTGGGGATTGCGGTGAAAAAGAATGCAATCGCTGCCGTATCGGAAGGCGTAGAAAATAAAAACACAGATGTGATTGTGTCGGAAGATACGGAAAATAAAAATGCAGATACTTTCGCACCGGAGAATACGGAAATCACAGCAACGGCGGATCAGTATGTACTGCTTTCCGGGAATGAGACGGGGATGCTGCTTCTTGATTTTATCTGCAGCCAGCGCATCCGGCACGGACAGATGCCGGAGAATCCGGTGCTGGTTAAGACGATTGTCACCATTGATATGGCAGAGCGGATTGCGAAAAAATATGGTGTCCGTACAGTCAACGTCCTGACCGGTTTTAAATTCATCGGCGAGCAGATCGGTCTTCTGGAAAAGCAGGGCAGGACGGAAGATTATATCCTGGGTTTTGAGTAAAGC
>JAJPXX010000174.1 GCA_021205225.1 Lachnospiraceae bacterium | reverse complement strand
AACATTGTAATACTTTTTCGGATGACAGAATCTGGAGAAAGGGGTATAATAAAATAAAACAAATTATAATCCATTTAAAAAGAAAGGAAGAATATCATATATGAAGAAAACCATTTTGAAATTATCAGCCGCATCCGTTGGAGTGCTGGGATGTGTGAATCAATACATTGATTCCTATGCAGAAAAAATCGAACCGAAATCACGGTTAAAATACTACAATTGGGAACATGGAAGTATTTTTTATACAGTAAGCGGAAGCGGGAAACCGCTGCTGCTTATTCACGATTTGAATGTATTTTCATCGGGAAATGACTGGACGGAAACAGCAAAAATACTTTCAAAATATTATAAGGTCTATACAATAGACCTCCCCGGCTGCGGAAAATCCGATAAACCGGCAATCACTTATACAAACTATTATTTTGTACAGATGATTACAAGCTTTATCAAAAACATGATACAGGAAAAAACAATTGTAGTCTCATCGGGAATATCTTCTTCCTTTGTCCTGATGGCAGATTCTATGGATGATGATCTGATCGACGGGATTCATATGATCGACCCACCTTCCTTAAACTCGCTAAAAAAGCAACCGGATCAACGGTCAAAAATCCTGACCACGCTGTTTAAGATTCCGGTAATAGGAAGAACCTGTTATTATATTGCTACAAACAGAACAAATACGGAATATTATCTTTCTGAAAAATGCTTTTACAATCCGTTTCACATGAAACAATACCATGTAAAGGCTGCCTACCAGGCTTCCCACTATCAAAAAGGAAAAGGAAGATACCTGTATGCGAGTCTTGAAGGAAATTACGTGAATACGGATATTACGAGAGTTTTGAAGAACAGAAATAAAAAGACTGTTCTGGTCATCAGCGAAGGGGAGCATGATGCAAAAGAAATTGCGAAAAACTATAGGAAAATCAATGAAGCAATTGCGATAAAGCCTGTAAAGAATGCAAAAAAACTTCCGCAACTGGAAGTTCCGGAAGAAATATGCGGGATTATTCTGAATGAAAAGGAATGATGCCTGTAAAACACGACAATCGGATAGGGGAGATTTCTCCCCTATCCACTGCGCGAGCCGGAAAGCCGAAGCCTGGCGTTGACCCGCAAGACACCTCTCACCCTATCCTCTGCGCGAGCCGGGTGCGACTTTAGCCGCAAAATTTCTTACCCGGCTCTGTGCAATCGGATAGGGGAAACGCTCTTCTCCCCTATCCGCTGTGCCAGGCGCGAGTAGCGAAGCTACTAATTTCCACTCGCGCCTGTGTACATAAAATTACCAGGTAGCATACCATAACCTGAATAAACAGAATTCTTAACCTCAAAGGGGATTTTTCGCAGGAATACCTGCCTTTCGCGGATATTTCGAAGAAGTTCCTTTTTCTTTATTAATAAAAATAAGAGAACGTTCTATATCCGTGTCAGGAATGGAAATCTTCTTTATCTCAGCCGTTTTCCCGCCAAGCAGAAAAATGGCTTTTTTTGCATCAGAACATTCCTGCTCGACAGAAGAGGACTTATAGGAAACAAAACAGCCTCCCCGCTTTACAAAAGGAAGACAGTATTCAGCTAAAGACGAAAGATTAGCAACAGCACGTGAAACACAGAGATCAAATCTCTCTCTGTAGCGGGAATCATGCGCAGCCTCTTCTGCTCGTGCATGTACAGCAGTAATATTCTGCAGCTGCAATTGTGAAATAACATCATCCAAAAATAAAACCCTTTTATTGAGAGAATCCAGGAGCAGCACCTCAAATTCAGGACAGAGAATTTTCAAAGGAATTCCGGGAAATCCAGCACCGGTTCCAACATCAATCACTGTGAATGAATCCTGATGATCGCCGGACCAGTATTCACATTTGTTTTCATCCTTGCACTCAGATGCAGTCAAAAGAAGAGCGCTGTCAATGAAATGCTTCTGAACAACATCCTTAAATTCCGTAATCGCAGTCAGATTCATCACCTTATTCTTTTCAATCAGGAGATGATAATATAATAAAAACTGATCGGTCTGCAATTCAGAAAGAAAAATACCAATCTTTTCAAACTGTTCCTGAAGATAAACTTTATCATCATTTCGTTTCGTATCCATAAATCTCCTTTTCAAAACATACAGGAAAAAGCATTCGTTGTTTCCTGCTGTTCCGTTGATGTGTGCCAGTAGTCCAATAGTACAATATTCAGCAACGACAGAAGAGACCGCATAAACGTAAAGCTGCAAAGCAATTCTTCCATATACAGTCGTGTAATAACCAGATATCCACGTAAACTTAGAAAGTTATCCACAATTCATCCTGAAAATGTGGATAACTTTGTCTGTAAATGTTTAAAACATCCATTTACTCTGTCTGCCTGTTTTTTATATAAACAAGAAGAACTGATATATCAGCCGGCGATACTCCGGCTATCCGGGATGCCTGTCCTATTGATGATGGTCGATATTTAGAAAGCTTTTGCTGTGCTTCCAGCCGCAGCCCTGAAATTCGATTATAATCAATAGTTTCAGGTATCTGCTTTTTCTCTAGTTTTTTAAACTGCTCAACCTGCCGGATCTGTCGGTCTAAATAGCCTTTATATTTTATAGAAATATTAACCTGTTCACGGACATCCTCTGGCAGTTTGGAACGTCCGGCATCAATTTCGGAAAGCATATCATAAGTAAGCTCCGGCCGCCGCACGAGCTCGCCAAGGCAAATGGAGGATTTTAATTCCGTACTCTTATGCGCTCTTAAAAATTCCTGTACCTTCGGCTGATCACTGACATAAGTAGATTCCACTCGCTGTATTTCTGAGGCAATCTGCTCTTTCTTTTTCAGAAGCTTCCGATAGCGTTCTTCGTCAATCAGGCCAATTTCGTACCCTTTTTCTGTCAGACGCAGATCGGCATTGTCCTGACGAAGTAAAAGGCGATACTCCGCACGAGAGGTCATCATACGATACGGCTCCACATTCTCTTTGGTCACAAGATCATCAATCAGCACACCGATATAAGCCTCAGACCGGTCAAGGATGAGCGGCTCTTTGCCCTGTATTTTCCGTGCCGCGTTAATTCCAGCAATCAATCCCTGCGCGGCCGCTTCCTCGTAACCGGAGCTGCCGTTGAACTGGCCGGCAGAAAACAATCCGCTGATCTTTTTAAACTCAAGCGAAAGCTTCAGCTGACGCGCATCTATACAGTCATACTCAATCGCGTAAGCGTTCCTGACCAGACGGGCATGTTCCAGACCGGGAACGGAACGGTACATCGCAATCTGCACATCCTCCGGAAGAGAACTGGACATACCGGAAATATACATTTCATTGGTATGTATCCCTTCTGGCTCAATGAAAACCTGATGCCGGTCTTTATCCGGAAATTTCATCACCTTATCCTCAATGGAAGGACAATATCTCGGACCCGTGCCCTGAATCTTTCCGGAATAAAGAGGGGAACGATCAATATTATTCCGGATAATCTCATGCGTTTTCTCATTTGTATACGTCAGCCAGCAGGATACCTGTTCCTTTTGTACTGATTCCGGGTCGGTGGTAAAAGAGAATGGGACGATATGCTCATCCCCTTTTTGCTCCTCCATCCGGGAATAATCAATCGAAGGTCCGGCAATCCGCGCGGGAGTGCCGGTTTTAAAGCGCCGGAGCTCAATGCCGAGCGAACGCAGAGAATCCGTAAGATAGTTTGCAGCTGCCAGCCCATTCGGGCCAGTGTACATACTTACATCTCCATAAATACATCTTGCCTTTGAATAGGTACCCGCACACAAAACAGCGGCATTGCAGTGATAAACAGAACCTGAATAAGTCCTGACACCAGTAAGCTTCCCTTCTTCCACCAGAAGCTCTGTCACTTCCAGCTGCCTGATTTCGAGATTATCTGTCTGCTCCAGAACCTGCCGCATACTTCTGGTATAATCCGATTTATCTGCCTGAGCACGCAGTGAATGGACAGCCGGACCCTTTGACTGATTAAGCATCCTCGACTGTATAAAAGTCCTGTCAATGTTTTTTCCCATTTCACCGCCAAGGGCGTCCACCTCTCGCACAAGATGTCCCTTAGAAGTGCCTCCGATATTCGGATTGCACGGCATCAGCGCAATACTGTCAACGCTCACTGTAAATAGTACCGTACGCATCCCAAGCCGGGCGCAGGCCAATGCCGCTTCACAGCCAGCATGGCCGGCTCCAACGATTACAACATCCACATATTCTTCTACCAAACTCATCTCTCTACCTTTTCCCGCTTATTTTCCCATACAAAATCTTCCAAAAATCTCATCGATCAGGTCTTCGCCGACTTCTTTTCCAATGATACGGCCAAGAGCCACATATGCGTCCATAAGATCAATGGTAAAAAAATCCTCTGGCATCCCCATAGAAATGCTCTCCAGGACTTTTTGAAGGCTTTCTTCCGCCTGAATTAATTCTGATTTCTGCCTGGCGCTTGTGATATATACCTCGTCATTAAAGGATATATCTCCATGGTAAAACATCTCATGCAAGATCTGTTTAAGCTGATCCATCCCTGTCTGTTCTTTCGCAGAAATGGCAACCACAGGAAAAGCATTGTCTGTAAATGCAAGTACCTGCTCTGCCGCAGTTATCTGCGGAAGATCGGATTTATTCAGAAGGACAATTGTTTTCTTTCCATCCAGCTGTTTCAGGATTTTCTCATCATTTTCATCCAGCGCCACGGAAGAATCCGCTACATAGAGAATCAGGTCAGCTGCGTCCGCTTTCTGCCAGGCCTTATTCACTCCGATTTGTTCAATATAATCTTCCGTGCTGCGTATGCCCGCCGTATCTATCACATTTAGCATCATATCGCCAAGTGAGATGGTCTCTTCAAGCGTATCCCTCGTCGTACCGGCGATATCTGTCACAATCGCCCGTTCTTCTCCGGCAAGAACATTCAAAAGGGAGGATTTTCCCGCATTTGGCTTTCCAAGGATCACAGTCTGAATTCCTTCCTTTATCATCCTTCCATTGTCCGCAGAAGAAATCATCCTTCTGATATCAGATAACATCTTTTCC
Source organism: Lachnospiraceae bacterium (assembly GCA_021205225.1). GTDB lineage: Bacteria > Bacillota > Clostridia > Lachnospirales > Lachnospiraceae > Choladousia. Next base: position 18,645 of record JAJPXX010000174.1, on the reverse strand, counting down.
GTCTCGGTAAAAAGCGTTTCCGGATATCCGTCCAGACTGTAATGTTCCGGATCATCCAGGGCAGATTCAATAAAAGCGGTATGATAAAGAATTTTTTCCCGCAAATCACCGATTTCCCGGCTAAGAGAGCCTTTCAGCTGCCCCAGTGAATTTTGCAGCGCATATTCATTCTTCGCCTGAATCACATCAATTACAGACTCTGCCTGAGAAAGATCAATTCTGCCATTTAAAAAAGCACGTTTCGTAAATTCTCCCGGTTCAGCCGGACGCGCCCCGTTTTTTAAAACCGTTTCCAATACACGCCTCGTCGCAAAAATACCGCCATGGCAGTTAATCTCAATCGTATCTTCAGCAGTAAAGCTTTTCGGAGAACGAAAAACAGTGACAAGCACCTCATCCACAGTCTGCCCCTCATCGCGGATATAACCATAATGCACCGTATGAGAAGCCTGCTTTGAAAGCTTCTTTTTTCCTCCCGGAGAAAAAAATACACGATCACCCACCAGAAAAGCATTCTCCCCGCTGACTCTCACAATCCCAATCCCGGAACCGCCAAGGGCAGTCGAAATTGCAGCGATCGTATCGTTTGACCTGTCTTCCATCTGAAATCACCTCTGTATATCTCTCCGCATTTTACAAACACACTTCCATAAAAAATACTGCCTATATGCGGAAAAGGGAAAGATACCGCGTACCTTTCCCCCGTAGTTTTTTCTTAACCGCTAAACAGCCTGTGTATTATTTCACTATTCTTCACTCTGATTTGAAGAATCATCAAAGTCCGCAGCATTATTCTGCTCAATAACAGGTGCAGCTTCTCCGCTTTCATAGCTCTCTCTGTCATAATTCCGGCGGTTGTAGCTGCCGCGATCATAGTGTCCGCGGCGATTGTTGTTATATCTGGAATAGCTGCGGCCTCTGCTATGGTCTCTGTCACGATCCCTGTCGTCTCTCTCCCGATCCTTCTTCAGAGTAACCACTACCTTACGGTATGGCTCCTCGCCTTCACTGTGTGTCGTTACATACGGATCGTTCTGCAAAGCAGAATGAATGATTCGTCTCTCATACGGGTTCATCGGCTCAAGAAATACAGGCCTTCTCGTCTTTTTCACCTTTATCGCAATATTCTTCGCAAGATTTTCGAGAGTCGCTTTTCTGCGGTTGCGGTAATCTTCCGTATCAACCTTCACACGGGTATAGGAGGACTTGCCCTTATTGACTACCAGGCTGGTCAGATACTGCAGGGAATCGAGGGTCTGACCCCTTTTTCCAATCATAATGCCCATGTCTTCGCCTTCAATATTCATGCAGAGAATATCATCCTCAAATTCCGCTGTGATCTCATCCTTCATCCCCATCGCCTGAAGCACATCAGAAAGGAAGGAAACTGCCCGCTGCTTTGCTTCCTCCGGATCCGCAGGCGTCTTTGGAATTCTATTTTCTTCTTCATCTGCTATTTCATCTGGCTCAACCATTGTATTCTTCGCCTCTTCCTTAACTGCAGCAGCCTTCCAGTCTAACTCCCTGTGATCCTTTTTCGCATTATCCCTTGCTCCTTCTTTCCTGGATTCAAAGGACTTTGTTCTGACCGATTCGTCTGATTCTTTTCTGATCTCTTTCCTGTCTGTTTTTTTCTCTTCTTTCTTCTCTGTCTTTTTCAGTTCTTTTTTCTGATCCTTTATTTCCTTCTTTTCCTGTTTGAATTCCTGTTTTGACTCTTTCTTTACATCCTTACCGGATTCTCTGGAATCCTCTTTCTTTCCCCCATTTTTTGATTCCTTTTTTGTATCCTTCTTTGTTTCGCTCTTTCCTTCTCTTGTCGGCTCTTTCTTTGGCTTCTGCGGTTTTTCTTCAAAGATCTCTTTCATCAGATCCTCATCTGTCACCTTTTTCTTCGCCTCAATCGTGGCTTTTCTGCCGCCGATACCAAAAAAACCCTTTGAACCCTCATCGATAACAGTATATTCGATATTATCCCTGCTCGTCCCAAGCTCAATCGAAGCTTCTGTGAGCGCATCGTCAACCGTCTTCGCCGATACTCTGATGGATTCCATAAAAACACCCCCTACTTCTTCTTGCTGTTTTTCTCGTTGTACTGCTGTACCATCTGCGCTTTCGCCGCGAGACTGCCCGGCTTCGCTTTCGTATTCTGTTTATAATAATCCGTAGAAGCCTGAATCTTCTTCGCTTTTTCTTCCACAGAGACTTCCTTCTTCGCGGGAGTCTCAATGCTCTTTGCGGAAATCTTCGCCGTATTCGTGATCTTCTGAGGCGGAAGCCCCTGTTTTTCCCGCTTTTTGTTTTCTTTTTCGATATTCTTTTTAATCAGCTCATCAATGTCAATCTTTTCAATGCTCTTATTGACAAACACCTGCTGCACGCTTCTCACCACAGCACCGGCAATCCAGTAAATACCCATACCTACAGGAAGTGTCAGACAGAAAAACGCAGACATCAGAGGCATTACCGTATTCATGGATTTCATCGTAGCATTCATCGTATCGTTGGAATTGGAATTGCTGGCATTGTTATTCTCATTGCCCGTCATGGCAAGCTTCGAATTCAGCCACTGCGTCACAGCAGAAAGAATCGGAACCAGAGCCGCGCCAACGACAAGCAGATAAGACCCTGCCTCTACCGCACTGGTCATAATATTCATCGGAGAATTCGCAATATTCAGCCCAAGAAAATAATTCATTCCGTTAACGGTAGTCTGCGTCGACGTAATCACAGACTCCAGATCCGGAAAAGCAGCCAGAAGCTCATCCCAGTTCGACGTCTTGAATTTGTAAAGAACGTCTACAAGCGTATTCATTGTCATCTCATTAAATGTGACGCTGAGAGAACTTGCTGCCGTAGACATAAAATCTTCTCCGCCGGAAACTGTCATCAGTTCTTCCGCCAGAGGAGTAAATGCATTATAAACAGATGTAACATAAGCCGGGACGTTCCAGATCACCCGGTAAAGGGCAAAAAGGATCGGCATCTGAATCAGAAGCTGCAGACAGCTTCCCATCGGATGCACACCATATTTTGCATAGACAGCTTTGGTTTCCTCATTCATCTTCATCATAGCTGTCTGGTCATTCTTGCTATTCTCATACTTTTTGTTAATCGCCTGCAGCTCCGGGTTCATCTTCGCCTGAAGCTTGGAAAACTTCTGCTGCTGAATCGTCAGAGGCAGCATGATCATATAAATAACAATTGTAAAAAGAATAATGCAAAGACCTATATTGGGAATTCCGACCTTTTCCTGCAGCCAGAATATCGCATTCATAATATAACCAAGTATATTTGCAATCGGTCCTATAATAAATGCAGTACTTTTCGTTAGTAACATTTTCCAGTAATCCTCCTTATGGAGAGTACGCCATAATAAACACAACTAAGGTGAGACATACTCTGCGAGCATACTCCTTGTCCTCTCTTCCGGGACACAGCGTCATCCTGACATGACATTACGGGACAGGATCATATCCGCCCCTTGAAAATGGGTTGCAGCGCATAATTCTCCACGCCGCCAGGACACTGCCCTTCGCAGCGCCGTACTTCTGAATCGCCTCAAGCCCGTATTGGGAACAGGTCGGTGTATATGGACACCGCATCCTCTTCATAGGCGACAGATACTTCTGATAAAACCGGATCAGGCGTATCAAAAGCTTTTTCACTTCGGATCACTTCCTTCAATGAGTGGGGACATCATGGCTTCATGCCCCACTATGGAATGCAGCCGTCCAAGATGCATCAGGGCACTTTCAATCTCCGCAAAGCTCTTCCCTTTCGCAGCTGCCCTTGCCACTACCACAATCGTCAGACCCTTTTCAAATTTTATCTCATTTAATCGATAGCTTTCTCTGATCAGTCTGGTAATCCGGTGCCTGACAACGCTGTTTCCGACCTTTTTGCTCACCGAAATACCGATTTGATTCTCCTGCGTGTCCTGTCTCAAAACATACATGACCAGATATCTGTTTGCAAATGATTTTCCTTTTTTATAAACACGCTGAAAATCCCCGTATTTTTTCAGAGATTCCGAAAATATCATTTCTTTCTGTCCTGCTTACTACTATCTTTACTGTCATCACTGAACCATATATGCAAAGGGGGATCTTTGCATCTGCTGTGCGTCTGCCCTATGAGGCAAACAACAGATCCAAAAATCCCCTCTGCTATTATTCTCAGCAGACTTACGCTGACAATACTTTTCTTCCTTTTGCTCTTCTCGCAGATAATACTTTTCTTCCGCCTGCTGTACTCATTCTTGCCCTAAATCCATGAACTCTGGATCTATGTCTTCTTCCTGGCTGAAATGGCATTTTCATAATCCGGCACCTCCTTCTTCCAACTCTTCTTTTACTGGTCTGTTTTTAAGACATCGAGTCCATTATATTCATAAAAACCTTTTAAGTCAAGCAATTCCTGGGTAAAAATCTGTTTTTCCGGCGTTTTTTCCGGCATCCGTGAAAAAATCATCCGGTCAAATGTGGATAACTTTATCCACCAATTTCAGTTTACGTAAGTTTTCCACAATTTGTGGATAACTTGTTGATGAATATTCCCATATTGTCCACACAGACGCATCCGTTTCTTCAAAAAACACCTGATTTTAAAGCATTTTTCCGTGTGTTTATAAAGTGTACACTTTTATTCACATCTTCCGCTTCATTCCCGGAGCTTCTGCTGATTATGTCGACCACTGTCTTTTTATCCAGAATTTATCCACAGTTATCCACCGGTTTATTCACAGAAATTCCCGTTTCAATTTTGAAATAATCGTTGCTAATTAACCGATTTTGGTTTAATATTAGCTTAGGAAGAAATCGATTTTTGGAGATAAAAACATGGACTTACTAAGAGAAAAGTGGAAGGACATTCTCCTCACCGTAAAGGAGGAGCATGAGCTTTCAGATATTGCGTTCAAAACCTGGCTGCAGCCGCTCCTGATCCACACGGTGACGGATCATACCATTACAATACTTGTGCCCTCCGGCCAGGTCGGAGTCGATTATATTACAAAAAAATACACCTTCCCGCTCAAGGTGGCGATTGCGGAGTATACCGGAAAGGAGTATGAGCTCAGTTTTATCCTGCCAGAGCAGGCGGAACAGACAAATGACACCGCGAAGGAAAAGTTTCCAACCGGGAATACCGCAGACAGCCAGAGGGTAGTCTCTGAGCGCGCAGGACTGAATCCGAAGTACACGTTCGATACCTTTGTGGTCGGAAATAACAATAAATTTGCGCATGCGGCAGCACTCGCAGTCTCCGAATCGCCGGGGCGTATGTACAACCCTCTCTATATCTACGGGGGCGCCGGGCTCGGCAAGACGCACCTGATGCATTCGATCGCTCATTTTATCCTGAATGAGGATCCGACAAGGCGCGTTATCTATGTAACGAGTGAGACTTTTACCAATGAAGTCATTGACGCAATCCGTAACGGCAACGCAACCTCTATGTCCAAATTCCGTGAAAAATACCGGAATGTAGATGTGCTGCTGATTGACGATATTCAGTTTATTATAGGAAAGGAATCGACCCAGGAAGAATTTTTCCACACCTTTAATGAGCTCCATAATAATAAGAAGCAAATCATTATTTCTTCCGATAAGCCGCCAAAGGAAATCGAGACTCTGGAGGCTCGTCTTCGCTCGCGCTTTGAGTGGGGGCTGATCGCTGACATCTCCTCGCCTGATTTTGAAACGAGAATGGCTATCTTACAGAAGAAAGAGGAAATGGACGGCTACAATATTGACAATGAAGTCATCAAATACATTGCCATGAATGTGAAATCCAATATCCGTGAGCTGGAAGGCGCGCTGAATAAGCTTATCGCAATGAGCCGTCTGGAAGGCAAAGAGATCAACGTAGCCCTGGCGGAGGAATCCCTGCGGGATATTATTTCTCCGGACAGCAAGCGTGAAATTACGCCGGATCTGATTATCACAACCGTTGCGGAGCATTTTCACGTGACGCCGGAAGATCTGAAGGGCAGCAAGCGCAGCTCGGAAATCGTATTTCCGCGGCAGATTGCGATGTATCTATGCCTGGAAATGACAAATTGCGGTACCAAGCGTGTAGGCGAGATCATGGGGAAACGGGATCACTCCACAATCATTCATGGACAGAAGAAAATCGCAAATGAAATACAGACCTCTGAAAACACAAAGAACATCATTGACATTCTGAAAAAGAAGATTAATCCGGGATAAGTTATCCACAAAGTTATCCACTTATCCACACCTGAAGGGATGGATATCGTGTGAAAAGCATGGGGATTTCTGTTGACAATTTTTCCTGATTTTCATAAAAACCGGCGTCGGATGTTATGGACAGCAGCTGTGCTGTGTGGATAAATCTCCGGTTATCCATCTCGTTTCCGGTGGAAACTCACAGAGTTTTTCCTCCCGTTTTTTGGCTGTCTGCCTGGAAAAATCAGAGTTTTACACTTATCCACACCCCTTAATACTACGGCTACGTATTTTTTTATTTAATAAATAGATACGCGCGCGTATGCGGATAAACTTTATTAAGCCTGACCTGAGCAATTACCATAAAATCACTTACGAAAGGAAGTATTTATTATGAAAATCATATGCAACAAATCAGACCTTATGAAGGCTCTTAATACGGTGACGAAAGCGGTTCCGGCTAACACCACCATGCCGATCCTGAAATGTGTCCTGATTGACGCTTCTTCTTCGGATATCAAATTCACAGCAAATGATATGGAGCTTGGCATTGAAACAAATGTAAATGGATTTGTCAGTGAAAAAGGAAAAATTGCTCTGGATGCAAAGCTTTTTTCTGATATCATAAGAAAACTTCCGGAGAGTGATGTGACAATTTGTGTAGATGAAAAAAATAATGTAGCCATCACCTGTGAAAAATCAAAGTTTAATATCATGGGGCTGGAACCGGATGATTTTCCTTATCTGCCTTTTGTAGAGAAGGATTATAAAATCAGTCTCTCTCAATTTACCCTTAAGGAAGTAATCCGCCAGACCATTTTTTCAATTGCTGCAAATGACTCAAATAAAGTGTTAACCGGAGAATTGTTTGACATCAAAGAAAATCAGCTGCGGGTGATTTCCCTTGACGGGCACCGCATTTCCATCCGGAGGATTGAACTGAAGGATCCTTATGAGAATAAGAAGGTCATTGTTCCAGGCAAAACCTTAAGTGAGATATCCAAGATTCTTTCCGGCGGGACAGAGGATACGGTAGATATTTACGTGACAGAAAATCACATTTTATTTGCGTTTGATGAAAATATCGTAGTCTCCCGACTTATCGAGGGCAGTTATTTCCAGGTAGATAAAATGATTTCCAATGCTTATGAGACAAAGATTACAATCAACCGCCAGGATTTTATGAGCTGTATTGACCGCGCGACCCTGATGGTAAAGGAGGGGGACAACCGGCCGATTATCCTGACTATTGACGATAATGTAATGGACATGAAGATCTCTTCCCAGATTGGTACAATGAACGATAACATTGAGGTTGAGCAGGAAGGCAAACCGATTAAAATCGGATTCAATCCGCGGCTGCTGCTGGATGCGATGCGCGTGATTGACGATGAACTGGTTGATATATATTACATGAATACGAAGTCGCCCTGTTTTATAAGAGATGAGGCAGGAACTTACAATTATATGATACTGCCTGTGAATTTTGTGGACTGAGATTGTTGGATATGGTTTTGATTTTGGGCGGGACTTGCTACGTCCGCCTGGCAGAAAGGAATTGTCAGATTTTATGGATACGATAGAAATAAAGCTGCGGGATGAATATATTAAACTCGGCCAGGCGCTGAAGGCCGCGCATATTGCGGACAGCGGTGTGGACGCAAAGTTTATGGTTCTGGACGGGAAGGTTCTGGTGAATGGAGAGACGGAGCTGCAGCGCGGAAAAAAGCTGCACGCGGGAGATGAGGTCGTGTGCGGAAATGCCAGAATCCGGATTTGTGCGCATGATGCGTGATGAGAAGATAGTTTTTTTACGATTGTATGTGAAAGTATTGGATTTCACAGATTGAAGCATAAGGACAGAATGCTGACAGAATAGCGGATCAGATAAGAAGCAGATATGGGGACGTGAGACTGACACGATGATTGTGGAATCAATAAAGCTGGATCATTTTCGGAATTACAACAGTCTGGAGCTGGAGTTTGACTGCGGAACGAACCTTTTTTATGGGGATAATGCTCAGGGAAAGACGAATATTCTGGAAGCCGTATATCTGTGTGGTACAACGCGCAGCCACAGAGGGGCGCGTGACCGGGATATTATTCAGTTTTCTGAGGAAGAAGCGCATATCCGGATGCAGATTCAAAAGGGGGAGGTTCCCTGGCGGATTGATATGCATTTAAAAAAATATAAGTCAAAAGGGATTGCGATCAATGGGACGCCTGTGCGGAAAGCAGCGGATCTGGTGGGACTTGGAAGCTTTATTTTTTTCTCTCCGGAGGATCTGAATATTATCAAAAACGGACCTTCCGAGCGCAGAAAATTTCTGGATATGGAGCTTTGTCAGTTAGATAAGATTTACCTTTTCAATCTTTCGAGTTATAATAAGGTGTTGGCGCAGCGCAATCGCTTATTGAAGGATTACGCATTCAGCCGCGACGCGGATGCAGTTCTGGATGTGCTGGATATGCAGCTGGTGCAGTATGGAACAGTCATTATCCGGCTGCGCAGGCAGTTTTCGGAGAGGTTGGGAAAGCTGATCGGCGCGATACATGAAAAGCTTTCCGGCGGCAGGGAAACGCTGCTGCTGGAGTATGAGAATGATGTAGAAGAAGAAGAATTTTCACAAAAGGTAAGCGCGAACCGGGAAAGAGATCTTAAGACAAAGGTTTCCAACGCCGGACCGCACCGGGACGACCTCTGTTTTCTGGTAAATGGGGTCGATATCCGGAGATTTGGCTCTCAGGGACAGCAGCGGACAGCAGCTTTGTCATTAAAGCTTTCTGAGATAGAGATTGTGAAGCAGAGTACCAGGGAGCGCCCGGTGCTTTTGCTGGATGACGTGCTTTCGGAGCTGGACGGCAGCCGGCAGCGGTATCTGCTGGATAATATACACGATATCCAGACGATGATTACCTGCACGGGTGTGGATGATTTTGTGGAGCATAATTTTCAGATAAATAAGCTGTTTCAGGTGGCAGCAGGAGGAGTGGAATGGGTACAACAGGTACGGGAAATGAAGTAAATATGGATAGTGTGTTTGATTTACCGGATCATGCTGCTCTGGAAGCAGAACAGGAGAAGGAATTTGACCAGGCTGGCGCGCTGAACGCGGATGCGGCAGAATACGGCGCGGATCAGATTCAGATTCTGGAGGGTCTGGAAGCGGTGAGAAAGCGTCCTGGTATGTATATCGGCAGCACCTCGGCAAGGGGACTGCATCATCTGGTGTATGAGATTGTAGATAACGCGATTGATGAGGCACTGGCCGGGTTCTGTGACTATATTACGGTGACGGTTCACAAAGATAATTCGGTGACGGTGACAGACAATGGCCGCGGGATTCCGGTCGGGATTAACCACAAGGCGGGGCTTCCGGCGGTAGAGGTTGTGTTTACGGTGCTGCATGCGGGCGGAAAGTTCGGCGGCGGGGGATATAAGGTATCCGGCGGCCTGCACGGCGTGGGCGCTTCGGTTGTGAACGCGCTTTCGAACTGGCTTGAGGTGCAGATTTTCCATGAAGGGAAGATTTACCAGCAGCGCTACGAGCGCGGCAAGGTGATGTATCCGCTGAAGGTGGTTGGAGAATGTGAACCGGAGAAGACGGGTACTGTGGTGACATTTTTCCCGGACGACACGATTTTTGATGAGACCGTGTTTGATTTTGATACCTTAAAAAACCGCCTGCGTGAGATGGCTTTCCTGACAAAGGGCATAAAAATTGTGCTGCGCGATGAGCGTGAGGAGGAGCTGGTGGAGCGGACGTTCCACTATGAAGGCGGTATCAAGGAATTTGTGACCTATCTGAACAAAGGAAAAGCGCCGCTGTATGAGGACATTATTTTCTGCGAGGGCATGAAGGACAATGTTTATGTGGAAGTGGCGATGCAGCATAATGATTCCTATACGGACAGCTGCTATAGCTTTGTAAATAATATAACGACGCCGGAGGGTGGCATGCACCTGACCGGTTTTAAAAACGCGCTGACGAAAACCTTTAATGATTATGCGCGTTCGAATAAGCTGATCCGCGACAGCGACCAGAATCTTCTGGGCGATGATATCCGCGAGGGACTGACAGCAATCATCAGTATCAAGATCGAAGACCCGCAGTTTGAGGGGCAGACGAAGCAGAAGCTTGGCAATTCTGAGGCGCGCGGCGCAGTGGAGAGTGTCGTGACCGACCAGCTGAAAATTTTCCTGGAGCAGCATCCGCAGGTCGGAAAGACGATCGTGGAAAAGTCGGTGATGTCACAGCGGGCGCGTGAGGCGGCAAGAAAGGCGCGGGAGCTGACCAGAAGAAAATCAGCTCTGGACGGGCTGGCGCTTCCAGGAAAGCTGGCGGACTGTTCGGATAAGGATCCGGCAAACTGTGAAATCTTCATCGTAGAGGGAGATTCCGCCGGCGGCTCTGCAAAGACGGCGAGAAGCCGCGCGACTCAGGCGATTCTGCCGCTGCGCGGAAAGATTCTGAATGTAGAGAAAGCAAGGCTTGACCGCATTTACGGCAACGCAGAAATCAAGGCAATGATTACAGCGTTTGGAACAGGAATCCATGAGGATTTTGATATTACAAAGCTGCGCTATCACAAGATTATTATTATGACGGATGCCGATGTGGACGGCGCGCATATTGCGACTCTGATGCTGACCTTCCTGTATCGGTTCATGCCGGAGCTGATTAAACAGGGATATGTCTATCTGGCCATGCCGCCGCTGTACAAGCTGGAGCGGAATAAGAAGGTGTGGTATGCTTACAGCGATGAGGAGCTGCAGGCGATCATCAGTGAGGTCGGGCGCGACCAGAATAATAAGATACAGCGCTACAAGGGACTCGGTGAGATGGACGCCGAGCAGCTGTGGGAGACGACTATGGATCCGGAAAAGCGGATTCTGAAAAAAGTGACGATGGATGAAGCGCAGTCGTCCGAGATTGACCTGACCTTTACAACGCTGATGGGAGACCAGGTGGAGCCGCGGCGGGAATTTATAGAAGAGAACGCGCGTAAGGTGAAGAATCTGGATATTTGATGGCAAGTGCTTTTGTCTGAAGGAGGATAGATTTTGGAAGATAATGTTTTCGATCAAATAAAGGAAGTAGACCTTAAGAAAACAATGGAGGAGTCGTATATTGATTATGCGATGAGTGTAATTGCGGCGCGGGCGCTGCCGGATGTAAGAGATGGACTGAAGCCGGTACAGCGGCGGGTGCTGTATTCGATGATTGAGCTGAATAATGGACCGGATAAACCGCACAGGAAGTGCGCGCGTATCGTGGGTGATACAATGGGTAAATATCATCCGCACGGAGACAGTTCGATCTATGGCGCTCTGGTAAATATGGCGCAGGACTGGTCGACGCATTATCCTCTGGTGGACGGGCATGGCAACTTTGGTTCTGTGGATGGCGACGGCGCGGCGGCGATGCGTTATACAGAGGCGCGCCTGAGCAGGATTTCCATGGAAATGCTGGCTGATATCAATAAGGATACCGTAGATTTTGTTCCGAACTTTGATGAGACGGAGCGGGAGCCGGTTGTGCTGCCGTCACGATTCCCGAATCTTCTGGTAAATGGGTCGAACGGAATTGCGGTCGGCATGGCGACAAATATTCCTCCGCACAATCTGCGGGAGGTGATTTCCGCTGTGGTGAAGATGATTGACAACCGGGTAGAGGAAGATCGGGAGACGTCGATTGAGGAGATCATGGAGTGCATTAAAGGGCCGGATTTCCCGACGGGGGCGCAGATCTTAGGCAAGCGCGGCATTGAGGAGGCTTACCGGACGGGAAAAGGAAAGATTCGCGTCCGCGCGGTGACAAATATTGAGACAATGAGCAATGGGAAGAGCCGGATTATTGTGACGGAGCTTCCGTTTATGGTGAATAAAGCCCGCCTGATTGAGAAAATGGCGGATCTGGTGAAGGAAAAGCGGATTGACGGGATTACCGCGATTACAGATGAGTCGAACCGCGAGGGAATGCGCATTAATATTGAGCTGCGCCGGGACGCGAATGCCAATGTGATTCTGAATCAGCTGTACAAGCATACGCAGCTGCAGGATACGTTTGGTATCATTATGCTGGCGCTGGACGGCACGCAGCCGAAGGTGATGAGTATTCATGAGATGCTCAGCCTTTATCTGAAGCATCAGGAAGAGGTCGTTACCAGAAGAACGAAATACGATCTGAATAAGGCGCAGGAGCGCGCCCATATTTTGGAGGGCTTGCTGATCGCGCTGGATAATATTGACGAGGTGATCCGGATCATCCGCGGGTCGCAGAATACACAGGCGGCGAAGACAGGGCTGATGGAGCGCTTCGGGCTGTCGGACGCACAGGCGCAGGCGATTGTGGATATGCGTCTGCGGGCTCTGACCGGTCTGGAACGCGAGAAGCTGGAATCGGAATACAAAGAGCTGATGCAGAAAATTGATGAATACAAGGCGATCCTGGCGGACGAAAAGCTGCTGCTGGGCGTGATTAAAACAGAGATCAGCGTGATCGCAGAGAAATACGGCGACGACAGAAAGACGACGATTGGCTTCGATGCGACGGAATTTTCGGCAGAGGATCTGATTCCGAACGAAAATGTAATCATTACCATGACAAATCTGGGATATATTAAGCGTATGCAGCCGGATAATTTCAAGAGCCAGAACCGCGGCGGACGCGGCATCAAGGGAATGCAGACGCTGGAAAATGATTACATAGAGGAGCTTCTGATGACATCGACGCACCATTATCTGATGTTCTTTACGAACAAGGGGCGCGTTTACCGTCTGAAAGCGTATGAAATACCGGAAGCGAGCCGGATGGCGCGCGGTACGGCGATTGTAAATCTGCTGCAGCTGCAGCCGGATGAGAAGATCAGCGCGCTGATTCCGATCAGAGAATACAAAGAGGGCAGCTATCTGTTTATGGCGACAAAGAATGGCCTTGTGAAGAAGACTTCGATCAGTGAATTTGCGTTTGTGAGAAAAACTGGTCTTGCTGCCATCACTCTCCGTGAGGATGATGAATTAATTGAAGTCAAATTTACAGATAATAAAAAGGACATTTTACTTGTGACAAAATACGGACAGTGTATCCGTTTCCATGAGACGGACGTCCGCAGCACCGGCCGTACCTCGATGGGCGTGATCGGCATGACGCTGCAGGACGGCGATGAAGTGGTCGGTATGCAGTTGGACGCGCAGGGCGAATATCTGCTGATTGCCTCGGAAAATGGTCTTGGTAAGCTGACGGAGTTGAGTGAATTCAAAGTGCAGGGCCGCGGCGGTAAGGGTATCAAATGCTATAAGATCACCGGAAAGACCGGCAATGTGGTCGGTGCGAAGGCGGTGAACCGTGACAGTGAGATTATGATGATCAGCACGGACGGCATTATCATCCAGATGTCCTGTGCGGATATTTCGATCAATGGGCGTGTCGCAAGCGGCGTGAAGCTGATGAACCTTGATGTGAACGAGGAGACGGGCAGCGCGGATAAGGTCGCGAGTATAACGAAGGTGGGCGCAGGCGCGTCCGCGCAGAGTGAGTTGGCGAACACATTTAATCCGGAAGATGGGGCAGATGATGAGACAGACAAGGAATTGCTATAAAAAATATTTGAGCAAATTTTAATAGGGGCAAAAAGAAGAGGGGCATTAAGGAACAGAAGAAGGAGGAACAGGGCAGATATAAATGATGCACACAGACGCGCGAGGAATGGCTGCTTACGCAGCTTCGCGTCTGGCGCAAAGTAAAACGACTTACGTCGTTTACTATATATTGCCTGATACAGAATGAAAATACGCAGGATGGCTGCCATATGGGCGGCGAAAATCATCAGTACGGCGTGCAGGCTTTCCGGTAAACAGGGAGTGACGTTTGCCGGAAAGGTCGCGTTAAGGATTGATCCGAATATTTTGCGCGATCTGTCTGGACAGGTGAGGGAGAAGATTTTTGTGGTCTGCGGCACAAATGGAAAGACAACGACGAATAATCTTCTGTGTTCTGCGATTGAGCAGGAAAAAAAGAAGGTTGTCTGCAATCATACGGGTTCAAATATGCTGGCAGGCGTGGCAGCTGCTTTTGTGCTTGCAGCAAAAAATAACGGGACATTAGACGCAGACTATGCCTGTATTGAGATCGATGAGGCGTCTACCTTGCGCGTCTTTCCGTATATGAAGCCGGATTATATGGTGCTGACGAATCTTTTCCGCGACCAGCTCGACCGGTATGGAGAAATTGATATCACGATGGATATGTTAAACCGCGCGATGCAGATGGCGCCGGATATGAAGATTATCGTGAACGCAGATGACGCTCTGTCGGCTTATCTGGCAATGGAAAGCGGGCATACCTATATCACTTACGGAATCACGGAGCGCGTATTTTCTGAAGAAGAACAGGGAGAGCAGCACGAGATCCGCGAAGGACGCTTCTGCAAAAAGTGCGGGGCGAGACTGGACTATGAGTTTTATCATTACAGCCAGATTGGAAAGTATAACTGCCCGAATTGCGATTTCACCAGGCCGGCGGTGGACTATGAAGCATTCGACATTGATATGTCGGAAGGATTGTCTTTTGAGGTTCTGGAAAAGCGGGAAAATTGTGGAAATGTACATCATTACGAGAGCCGTCACATTTTCGCAAATTATCACGGCTTTTATAATATCTATAATATCCTTGCCGCCTATGCGGCAGGGCGCAGTGCCGGACTTGGATTAGAAGATTTTGAAGAAGTTCTTACTGCTTTTCATCCACAGAATGGACGGATGGAGCATTTTCATATTAAGAATACAGATGTGATTTTGAACCTGGCTAAGAATCCTGCCGGGTTTAATCAGAATATCTCGGCTGTGATGGAGGATAAAAAGGAAAAAGATATTATTATCGTAATCAACGATAATGCACAGGACGGGACAGATATTTCGTGGTTGTGGGATGTAGATTTTGACCGTTTTGGTGCGAAAGAGAATCAGAGGAAGGGTATTTCTAATGGCCAGGAAACCATTGATCAGTCAATGGGGGAAGGGATTCATTCCATTACGGTCAGCGGTATCCGCTGTCAGGATATGCGGCTGCGCATGAAGTATGTGGATATTCCCTGTAAAATGGTCCAAGATGTGAAGAAGGCGATAGAAGCACGTCTTGCGGACGGATGCGGGAATCTGTATGTGCTGGTAAATTATACGGCGTTGTATTCTACAAGGAATATATTGGCGGGGATGGAGTAATTCCTATTTATTCCCGTGAAGCAACGAGCTAAGCAGACGGAATCATAAGGGCACTGAGTGCCAGTGGCACTCGTTAAGTGCCGACCAAAGCGTAGATCCGTCTGCAAAGCCAAAACCTTATGACATAGCTTGCGCGGATATTTGTCTGAAATGTTCGTGTTTATTCTTTATAGTGAATGGCAAAGAAATTTTGCCATTCATTATAATAATGGCGTCATATAAAGCGGCAGATATACGATGCCGTTTTCATTTCTGTAGTCTCCTGTGTGCAGAACATATGGAATATGCGCCTGTTCCGCATATTTTTTCATAAATTTATGAATAGAGGATAGGGTATAATTCTTTCCGGACTTTACTTCTATTGGTGAAATATTGTGTCGATTGCTGATTTTACTTTTGGCAATCAGAAAATCAATCTCCATGCGGGAATCCTTATCCTCACGGGATGAATTGGAATAATAATATAATTTGTGTCCGGATGCAGTAAGCATTTGTGCGACAATGTTTTCCATAATCATTCCGTTGTTTACTTCAAGCTTATCAAAAAGAAGCTTTTTATAGATTTCTTCGCTTGCAAGTCCATTTTCATCGAATGCATGGCTGATCAGCAGTCCGGTATCTGCCATATAGCATTTCAGGGTCAGGCGTTCCATAGTCAGCTTGAGTCCAATATTTGGTTCGGATGAACGATAGGCAATATTTACAATCATAGCGTCATTCAGCCAGAATAACGCATCCTCGTAATCACGAAAACGGGCGTCCTTACTCAGAGAGGAAAAACAGAATTTTTTTTCGTGTTTTTTAAGCTGGGCAGGTATTTCATCGAAGATGCTTTCTACTTTCATTTCGTAGCCCCGCGCGTGTTTTACGATGTCCGCACGATAGAGTGTAAGAATATCACGCTTCACCTGGTCTACAAGATCAAAATCATGCGTCTGAATGTATTCCAATACTGCTTGCGGCATCCCTCCTACGATCATATACTGGCGGAAGTAATCCATTGCCTTTCTGTGAAGAATCTGCCCCATTGGCTTATCTGCTTCGTATTGTTTTCTGATAACAGGCATAAGGGTATCGTTATCCAGAGCCCAGAGAAATTCCTCAAAATCCATCGGGTACATCTGGATATGGCGTTCTTCGGATGGAATTAAAATGTCCTGGACATTTTTTTTGATCGACATCAGGGAACCGGTCTCTATATAATCATATCTGCCGTCTGCGACAAGATATTTGATAGCGGAGCGGGCTCTTGGAAAAAGCTGAACTTCATCAAAGATGATGAGTGATTCGTGCTCGTATAATTTTACATTATAATAGGTCGAAAGGTACATAAAAAATGTATCCAGGTCTCTCAGATAGTGCTGAAACAGATTCCTTATGTCATCATCCACCTGGTTAAAATCAATTAGAATATAGGATTTATAGGAGGATTTTGCAAATTCTTCTGCAATATAGCTCTTGCCTACACGCCGAGCACCGTCGATTAACAGGGCCGTTTTTCCGGAACTGTTTTTTTTCCATTTTGTGAGCTCTGCATATACTTTTCTTTTCATGTGAAAAATCCTCCTGAATCACAAAATGAAATATTTTCTGTAGCCTGCTGTTCTGAATCATTTCTATTTTTCTAATGTGACTATAACACAAAATCAAGAATTTTACAATGATTATTATACACGAAATCAAAAATTTTATAACTAATGTTTTACACAAATTCAGATTTTTGCAGCGTTGACACAGGTGAAAGGATGCTATATAATGCACACAGGCGCATAAGGATAGCAGCGAAAGCGTTACAGGTCACACCACAGTCAAATCTACCCTGTTTCAACCACGACAGGTGTGACCAGTAACGTGAAAGCTGCCTGCGCATGGAAAAATAAGAGTAAATGGCGGGGATGGAGTGAAAATGAAGCTGACAATCGGACATCTTTACCCGGATTTGCTGAACCTGTACGGCGACCGGGGGAATATACAGTGTATGAAGAAACGCTGTGAATGGCGCGGCATTGAAGCGGAAGTGAGAGAATTTCAGATCACGGACGAAGTAGATTTTTCGAATCTGGATATCGTGCTTCTCGGCGGCGGTTCTGATCGGGAGCAGATGCTGGTGTGTGAGAAGCTGAAAACGATTCGCGGGGACTTTCATGCCTATGTGGAGGATGGTGGCTCTGTGATTGCGGTCTGCGGTGGGTATCAGCTGCTTGGACATTATTATGATACCTCAGACGGGCGGATTGAGGGTCTTTCTCTGGTGGATTTATATACAGAACAGGGAAGTCCGCGGCTGATTTCGAACATTGTGATTGAAAATGAAGCATTTCCGTATCCAATTGTCGGATTTGAAAACCATGGCGGAAGAACCTTTATTGGAGAAAACCATCCGCTTGGGAAGGTTTTGTTTGGATATGGAAACAATGGCAAAGATGGTGCGGAAGGTGTACTTTACAAAAATGTGGCAGGGACGTATCTGCATGGGCCGCTCCTTCCAAAAAATCCGCATATCTGTGATTATCTGCTCGGAAACGCGCTGGAGAAGAAGTATGGTAAGCGGGAACTTGCCCCGCTGGATGATACGCAGGAGCTGGAGGCGAATCGGTATATTGTGGAGCGGTTTGTAAAGAAGTAGGATAAAGAATGACATTGTAGAGACAATCGGATAGGAGTGTGAGAACTTTCCCTATCCGATTATAGCCAGGATGCGATTTAATCCTCATAGTGTCCTCTACATCTGATGATCCATAGAAAACCCTGATCGTCGATATCATAAATCAGTCGATTTTCCAGATCTATTCTTCGACTCCATGCTTTTTTGTATCGCAGGGGTTCAGGCTTTCCCATTCCTTCTGATAAACCATTCCGTTCGATATCCTTTATCAGGTCATTAATTTTTTTAAGTGTTTTTTATCCTGTGCCTGCCAGTACAAATAATCGTCCCACGCTCGGTCAGACCATAGTTTCTTCATCTTCTACCTCGATTAATTCGTGCTGTTGTCCTTTACCTGCTTTTAATTGTTCTATTCCTCTGTCAATTGTATAAAGATATTCAGCATTTTTTAACATTTTCATCATTTGGTTGTATTTGTCTAAACTGATAAGAACGACATTTTTTTCTTCTTTACGTGTAACGATTACTGTTTCATTCTGTTCGCAGACGGTATCGCAGTAATTTTTCAGATTATTACGCATTGTGGAATAATTTATTGCTAACATATACATTACCTCCTGTACAAT